>CACVKW010000647.1 GCA_902749685.1 Olavius sp. associated proteobacterium Delta 1
CATGACCAATGGTGGTTGTTTGAAGGTACCTAACTGATATTTTTACAAATATTGCTTGAATGAAAATTAAAATATTTTAAACATACGAAATGTAAGATATAACCCTGTTTTAAGGGGCACAAGTAAGCTCATTCTCTGTATTTATAGCGTGTTAGCGTGGCCCGTCCCCAAATCGCACTGACCCCATTTTTCTTTCTGCGTTGCCAAGGGATCGCGGTAGGCAATCCGCCGGAGGCGGACTTCCCCCTTGGACGCCTTGAAGCTGGAGCACCCCTCATGAGGCGGATCTGCGACCTCGACTTTGCCTCAATTAGGGTCACAGAATGGGTAAGGACGGCAACCCGGTGCAGGAGGATCTTAACGACGAGACGATCCTCTCCGCCCGCTGCCGATCAAAAAAATCTCTGCTGGCAACTGGGGGCCGTTGCCAGCAGAGTTCATTCCAAGTTTGATTAGCTACCTTACGCGCACGGTAACGGGATTGCTGGTAGCCTCCAAACCGGTTTCATCAATAGCCTTGGCCGTCAAAGTATGTAAACCTCTAGAATCGGGCCTCCAGTATAAGCGGTATGGCGGGAATATGTCGTAGCCCAACAAGGTGCCATCAGCGTAAAACTCGACTCTGACAAAGTCGCCATCCGGATCATCGGCGTCGGCTCTGATTGTGGTTCCCCACCGGCGGTAAACCTTTGCGTTATCATGAGGTGAAGTGATTTCCACAGTGGGCGGCTGGTTGTTGGGTGATGCTACGACATCAACAGTTACGGATTGGCTCGTAGTGGTATCACCATCGTTGTCGGTGGCTCTGGCTGTAATAACGTAGGTTCCATGAACCGGCGGACTCCAGTCATAGCTGTATGGTGCAGACGAGTCCAGGTTTATTCGGTTGCCGTTTGCGTAAAACTCCACCCAGGCTACTGATCCATCACTATCCGCGGCATCGACGCTGACGGTAACAATGTCGTCTAATATGACGGTTGTATCCTCGGCCGGCGCGGTCAATGAAATCGTAGGTGGCTCATTGACGATAAAATTACTCTCACAAGTAAAATTATCACCATCGTCATCGTCGCTATTGCTGCCGTCAGAACAGGTCGTGTTTCCCCAAATGACGGCAGTCAGCATGTTGTCGCTGGCAAGTTCAGCACCCAGTAGATTCGCATTGCGAAGATCGGCATTCCACATGGGCGAGGAATAAAGACGGGTGAAGGTTAAATCTGCACCGCGTAAATCGGTGTCCTGAAAATCCACACTTCTTATGTCAGACCCTGTAAAATTGGCATTTTGCAGAATGGAGCGCTCGAAATCGATGTGATTCATCCAGGTGTCACTGAAATTGGCACCGCTCAGGTTAGCGTCACGAACCAGGGCGAAATAAAGATCCACACCGCGCATGTCTGCATTAACGAAACTGGCTTCGCGAGCATCGGCGTCTTCCATGATTGTATTCCGCAGGCTGGCGTCGTCGAAAGTAGCTCCACGCAAAATCGAGGTAAACAGGTTGGCGTCGTCGAGATTGGCACCGCTCAGATTGGCGTTGCTTAAATCGACGCCCTCCATTTCCATCCCGCTCAGGTCACAGTTAGTGAGATCAGCGAAAGGCACAAGGTTCGGGGGATCGGTGCAGTCGGCTCCGACAGACGTCTGGGCCCATGCGCTGACTACCGGAGTGATCAACGCTATAAAGGCGATGATCAATGCTAAATAAAAGTTGGATAATAGATGTTTTGAATTTTGTTGGGTTGTCATATCTTTGTCCCTCCTGAGAGTTTTAAAGGTGGATTACCAAACTGCGAAAATAAAGGAAGAAACTGCATTTGCGAATGTGCTTCCCTCAACAAATCGACATTGACAACAAGGCCCGCATCCGTGATCCGGATGAGTAGAGGTTTTCGCTATCTTCTCAGGTATTCGGAACAGGAGAACGATGAACCGCTGCTATCGACACGAGATGGAATTATAGAGAAGGCCATTATTAAGTAGACATAAGCTTTACCTATGCCAATCGTCAGTCAGTTGCCCATTAGGAATATGGATCACGACACCAGATTTAAGGCGAAAGAGGCATACCATAATTTTTTGAAATAAATGTGTCGTCCCGCAGCTGCGGGAGTGAAGGATAATCTTCGCTTTTAAACTGCATCGGAAATAGACCTATCAGGCTTTGCTGTAGGGATTGCATTCATTATGCGGGTTCCTCCTGTATTCGAGAATTCTGACCCAGTAAAATTGCGGGCGACAGATTTGCGAACTGACAAGCAACCTGAGAAATGCAATAAAAAGCCGCTTGCAGAGGACCACTCAACCATCCTGATATCCGAAAGTGAAGGCATTCGGCTAAGAGTTGGTAAATTGGTTTTTATAAAAACTTATTCGGTTATCTAAATAGACCAAGTTGCCAAAGAATAAGCTTTCGGAAGGTGCGGCTTTCAGCCGCGAGCATTAAATTCGCGATTAAAAACCGGTCCCACAATCAGGTCAACTGGCTCTTTCCGGATAACCGCAAAAACTTATTTTTCAATATTCTAAACCGATACGAAATTAGACCGCCCGATCTATTTGAATTTTCCGGGTAAGACCGATGTTAAAAAGAGCAAATGGGAGCAGCCAGGAGATGTGCGCGAGCAAGCTTTAGCAGGAGCAATGTTTGGGTCTGAAAGTGATTTCGAATTCGGGTCTAAATATGTGCTTCATCAGAATCGCAGGCGTCGGAATGCTGCAATGTAGTTTGGCTCCCATGGCCCCACGATAAGATTTAATATGATATTGTCAACATTGGGGTTCCGCTGGAAAATGGACGAAAACGTCGATTTTAGCATTCAGTTTCAAACTTTCTTCATGCTGGTCGATGATCCGGTTACAGCGACGAGCACTAAAATTAACCAGGTCTTCATGGCAATTTGAGCAGGAAAACAAGTTGGAATCCTGTTCGGTATCCAATTTATAGGCCGATCTTCGCCGGGGCTCCAAGTCGTGTTCCTGCGAAATTTTATCGATCAGTCGTTTAGTTTCCGATAAGTTATATCTGGCGGCTTCGATCTGAGCGTTCACCGCAATTAGCTGCTTGTCATTTTTGCCGGCTTTCCCACTCGACTCATTTGCCTGGTCGATACAAAACTTTGCAAGGTCCACATGGAATCGCGCGTATTCAAGATGAACGTCCAGGCGATCCATGGTGTTGCTGGCCTGTTTGGCGCATTTCATGGCGGCCTGATATGCCATCGGATTTCTGCTTTAAATTCAGGTTGAGAGTATCACACCTTGTGTTTTATCTGCCTAATGCACTAGCTTTAACCTTACACAGCAAAAAGGCTTCTATGCTTCAATTTAAACCACTTACCTTAATCTCATCGATATAAACATCATCATAATTGTTGCTTGCGTCACATTGAATTCTGAAACGTACCTGATCGGAAAAAGTAAATTCACTGTTTGATAATTGTAAAACTTGGTTATAGAATCGGTTATTTTCAAAATCCCGTCCCTCTGCAAGATCAACTATGGTGACCCATTCCCCATATCCATTTTCAAACTGAACCCTGAAATTCTCACCATTTTCCATGGATACGGCATAGAACCAGAAATCAATTTCAATTTCTGAATAGGGCGCTGCATCAAATGAGTATTGCTGGATTGTCGAAGCCAACCCACTGTTATCCTGAATGTTTACAGCACTTGAACCTTCGTACGCATATGACGTTCTTCGATTGTTCCTATAAATACGCGCATCTCTCCCAAGAAGTTGCCACTCAAATGAAGTACCTTCAAAATCTTCATATGAAATGACCACCCAAACCGGATCATCAGGTGGCGGTTCATTATCCGGATCATCAGGTGGCGGTTCATTATCCGGATCATCCGGTCCATCTATTAATTGATATTGACCTGGATGTGTTATTGTTGTTGTCGAGTTTCCCCCTAAATAAGGATGCACGACTAATGTTTTGATTACATCGACACCTCCGTCATTTAAAATAACAAACTCATAGGTTGTTTCCGTTAAACCGCCGGCTACATAGTAGACTTCATTCTCATCAAGTTCAAATGGATCTGACCAATACCCCCAGTAATCACTTCCCCATGAAGTGATTGAGGGATCCGTTTCAAGTTGAATACTGTCTCCGATTTTGGTGAAACGCCATAACGGATCGAAATCATCTACTTGAAAAATTTCATAAGTACCATCCGAAAGATTGAAAGTCTCGCCGAAAGAATCATCGAAAGCCTTTACATGGTGGCCAGCCAAAAAAATTACAGATACGATAAATAGAAATAATATTCTTTTTGTCATTTCAAACACCCTCTTTCTGTTATCAACTCTTTAAAAATATGTATAAAATGTTCCTGAAATGTATTCAAAGAAATGAAAACAAAATATTGTAGTATAGCTGTAGAAAGATAGACCCTTGAATGCCGGAATGGATAGGAACAAATCCTTTTCATTGTTCGACGCCTTAAATATAAAATCGTCATATCTCAAATCCATCACGAAAAGATCACATTTTTATCACAAAACGTTTATTCCGCAAAACCCGTTCGACCAATCGAATATCCAAAATAGGCAAACAGAAGGTTGTCTTCTAGGCCGGTATGTATCCGTACCTCTTTGTTTTCTGCTGTCAGTTGAAGGACTATAGGGTCTTGAACAGTGATTGAAAGGCCACCTTTAATCACAAAACAAGGCATATATTCCTTACAGGACAGACAAATGGGGTCAGGGCTTGACGGGTTGTTGCCTGAATCGATATTTTGTGAGCGCAAATTATGATGAATGCCTTTTATTTTCTGAATTGGTTTTTACTGCCGCTCAGCCAGTGATCGCAGCATGC
>CACVKW010000648.1 GCA_902749685.1 Olavius sp. associated proteobacterium Delta 1
TACCTCAATCTTGCGTGGCATAGAAAATAACAATTGAAAAACCATCTGGGACTCCTGTAAATATTGGGTTTAGGACCAACCAAATCCAAAAACAGGAGGTACCCAGATGGTAAAACGACGAAAAAACAATACCAAGAAAAGGCGCAACGGTAAAGGGTTTAACAAAAACGGCGCTAAGGCCAGAAAAATCAATGCTTCAACGGTATATGAGACTTGCACCGAGCAGTTAAGCCCATTTGGCGGGCTTTTATCGCTGATCAAATTTTTAGATTTAGTCCGATTCAAAGAAATATTTGACTCTACATATTTAGCGCCTCACCGCGATCCTAAGCTGGGCCACCATTTGATGGTGGTTGGCATCTTAATGCTACTGTTTATAGGCTTTAATCGAATTTGGCATTTTACCTATATCCGCTTGGATGCGATGCTGTGCGGCTTTTTCCGGCTGACCAAGCTGCCGGTGGCCAGCACATTTTGGCGCTATGTGGACAGCTTAGGCATAAATCAAGCCAATTCATTTTTAAAGATAATGAGCACGCTGCGCGAGCGGGTCTGGCAGCTTTGTGATATTGAGTATTACCGTATCCGTATCAGTATCGATACAACGGTTGAGACGATCTTTGGCAACCAGCAGGGCGGGCGCAAAGGGCATAACACCAAATACCGTGGTAAAAAGGCATTGCGACCCATTTTGTGTTTCATCGATGAGACCCGCGAGTATCTGATCGGCAAACTTCGTAAAGGCCAAACGGTCAGCGGCAAGGAAGCGGCCGATTTTATCAAAAAGATCAATGATCATTTGCCCGGTTGTGTGAATGAAGTGTTACTGCGAGCCGATGGTGAATTTTTAAGCTGGCAAAGTGTTGCCGCCTGCATCGAAGCTGGTTTTGACTTTATCATTGCCAACAAAGGCTGCGAGCCGCCTTTTGATCCAAACACTTGGTACCGGCCCTGGAAACGCAAAAATATTGAATATAACAGCTGCATCTACCAGCCTGGCGGTTGGGGTGCAGCCTGTCGCTTTGTGGTGATGCGCATTCCCAAAAAGGAGGCTAAAAAGCCAGGACAAGCGGTTCAATGCGTACTATTTGAAGATGAGCGTTATCAGTATCGCATTTTTTGCACCAATCTTGGCGGCAAGGCGCATAAAGTTATCAGCGAATATGACAAACGAGCCGATGTGGAAAACCTGGTCGGCGAGGCCAAACGCGAGGGGCTGGATGCGATTCCCTCGGCCAAATTCAAAACCAATTATGCCTACTTTCAAATTGTCATGCTGGCCTATAACATCTGGCGTTATTTAAAGATGATCGCACAGCTGCTAATCGGAGATGATCACGGTCCTCAAGTCGGCCAGAGCGCTGAGGGGCTACAAGGGATCATGAACAATACCATCCGGATTGCCCGGCTCAAGCTGCTCTTTATTGCAGCTAAGGTTGTAAAAGAGTCTAATGCTGATAAGGTCAAATACTCAACCCATGATGCCCGAACGCCGGCAATGTTGCACTTCTTAAAATTTATAGACAAAGCACGATCAAAAATACGACCATGGGAAGAAAATAGTAGTTGGCCACAACGCTTTTCGTTACCAAGCTGTTAGCAAAAAATTTCTTGCACGGA
>CACVKW010000649.1 GCA_902749685.1 Olavius sp. associated proteobacterium Delta 1
ACTGATCCTGGATTCTGGTTTCTGGATACTGGATGTCGTTGAAATTCACCGATAGTGTCCTGTTAGATATCCAGCATCGAGTATCAAGCATCCAGCATCTGCCCGGAAAAA
>CACVKW010000650.1 GCA_902749685.1 Olavius sp. associated proteobacterium Delta 1
CTGGAAAGGGATCTATTTTCGAGATCAAACCAATAACGGGTTAACGCTGCTGGAGCACTGTCATGTGGAGTACGGCGGCCATACTCACAATGCCGATATTTACCTGGCCAACGCCAAACCCACCATTCAATACAACACAATTCTCAATAGCAGCCATTCCGGGATTATTGCGGATAATACCGGCAGTAATGGCGCTGTTATCAATTGCAACAATTTCAAGGACAACATTTATGGGATAAATACCATCAATAATGCCCTGCCGACGATCAGCCATAACAATTTTTTGAGAAATCAGAATTATGGTCTCTATAATAACGGTTCATCTGTCAATGCCGTCAACAATTGGTGGGGTGATACGAACGGCCCCAACACGAATGGCGACGACACATACGGCAATGTGGTTTACACGCCGTGGTTGGTCGCTGAGAGTGACTGCATCAGCACGCCGCCGACTAATAGCCCGCCGTTTGCACCCGGGAATCCGAGCCCGTCAAATGGCGCGGTTCGTGTCCCGGTAATCGATGAAGGGATTCCTTCCGATGTCACCTTAGGCTGGGCCGGCGGCGACCCCAACCCGTGGGACACCGTAGTGTATGATGTATACCTGGGCACCGATCCGGATAGTTTGCCATTGGTTGCAGGAAGCCTTCCTGATCCGGATTATGCGGCCGCCGGACTTGATGAGGGGACCATATATTATTGGAAGATCGTATCCCGCGACAATGGCGTCGGCGGGCTGGAGACAACAGGCCCTGTTTGGCATTTCACAACCCTTGGGGCGCCGCCGGACCTAATCATATCCAATATTAATTGGAATCCGGCATCGGATCTGCAAGCCGGACAGAGCATTACCTTTACGGCCACGGTTGAAAACACCGGCAGCGGTCCGGTGGTGGATGCTTTCCAGGTTGAATTTTACATCGGCGGCCAGAGCATCGGCTCCCGGACCGTCAATTCGGTCATGCTTGCCGGAACGTCTCTGCCGGTGGACCTCGGCTGGACGGCTGCAACCGGAGATCACACAATTGAAGTGACGGCGGACAGTCAGCAAAAAGTCGCTGAGCTCTTCGAAGAAAACAACACTCAATCCGGGGTGCTGCCCCATATTCAAGATCCCACACCGCCGGATCTGGTCAACACGGTACCGGCGGACGGCGGGTCGGTGAAACAGGCAAACACGGTCACATTCACTTTGGCCGATCAATACGGCGCGGTCGATACTGCCGCCGTTGTCACCAGTGTTGCCGTCACCGACGGCAGTGGCCTGCCGGTCAGCGGGACCGTTGCCGAAGGAAGCAATGTGTTTACCTTCACCCCCGATACCATTCCACTGGCAGACGGCACATACACAGTCGCGTTTACCGCCCAAGATCTGGAGGGCAACACCCAGCAGTACAGCTTCCTTTTTACCGTGGACGGCCAGCCGCCCACAGAGCCGACCATCACCGGCGGTGTGGTTCTCAGCGGCCTCATCCAGCAGCGGCCGTCGGAAAATAACTCCAACACTACCACGGTAACCCTAACCGGCACGCGCGAAGCCAATACCAGCGTGTGGATTAACAGTCTGCAACAGGTCGCTCAGGGAAGCGGAGACTGGTCCGTGGATCTAACCCTGGCCCAGGGCGATAATGCCCTTGAAATCTGGCTGGAAGACGCCGCCGCCAACCGCAGCCCATCAGTATGGGTGGACATCCGGCTGGATTCAGCGGCCCCGGCCATTAGCGCCGTCTCCCCGGCAGACAACAGCTTTATCAATACCCCGCCGCCAACCGTGATGATTACCTTCCAGGAGACCCTCAGCGGCCTGAGCCTGGAAAATTCCAGCCGCTCGATAAAAGACGGCAACCAGGCTGAAGTGGACGGAACCTGGTCTGTCTCCGGTGCAGACCAGCTTGTTTTTATATCTGCTTCCCCATTGGCTGAATCTTTTTACACGCTGGCAGTGCAGTTGGAGGATAATTTTACCAATCGCGGGCCGGCCACCCAATTCCACTTTACCGTGGACCTGACACCGCCTGCAGCACTAGTGGTTGATCAGGTGGTGTCGCCCACCCATAATCCGACTCAGACGGTTTCCGGCACCAAGGAGGCGTACGCGGCCATCTGGTTAAACGGCCAGCAGGTGGTGGACTACACCGCAGATACGACCTGGCAGCATGCGGTAAATTTAAACAGCGGGACCAATACCTTGACTTTTTTTGCTAAAGACCGGGCCGGCAATCAAGGTCCTGAGACTGCCGTTGAAATTGTATTCGACGATATTGCGCCGCCGCCGGTCGATAGCCTTACGATAGACAACCAGGGCGACGGGTTGACCGTTGTACTGAACTGGAGCGGATATGATGAGGCTGCCCATGGAGATGTGGCCGAATATCGGATTTATTATGAAACGGCCGGCTTTAGCGTTGTATCCGGCCTCACGCCCAAAGCAACAGTGTCGGCCGGTAATTTTACTTACACGGCCCAGAGCCTGACCCGCGGAGCCATCTACTGGTTTGCTGTAATTGCCGTAGATGTGATGGGCAATGCCCACGCCACAGCGACTCCCATTTCGGGAGTGCCGGCCGATGTCGCGCCGCCGGAAGATGTCACCAACTTAACCGCCCAATCCTTTGCCGACCGGCTGATTTTTAGCTGGGATCATTCGGCCAACTCGTACCAAGATTTGGCCGGCTATCACGTCTATTTCGATAATGCGACCGAAGCGGTTGTGCTTCCGGCCACCCAGAATACCTATGAGAGGACCGGTCTGTCACCAGCCGAAGACTATCTGTTTAAAGTTGTTGCTTATGATCAGGATGCCAATGAGAGCACCGGTAAGGAGATCACCGGTGTGACCTGGCTGCCCAACCCGGCCAACCTGGCGGCCGAGCCTTACGCCGGCTATGTGGATCTGGCCTGGAATGCCGCCTCACCGGCTGCATTTGTGAAGCACTATGCGGTCTATGTCAGTGAAAGTGATATTACAACTGTTGATGGGTTGACGCCGACGCTGACAACGGCAGCGGCTTCGGCCAAGATTGCCGGGCTGACCAACGATGTGACCTATTATTTTGCGGTGACTACGGTCAACACCTCCGATGGGCAAGACCCGGTGGTATCTGCGATATCGGCCACACCGGAAGCGGATGCCGCGGGGCCGGAGATCACCGATGTGCAGGTTGACGGGACTGCGCTGCTCGGCGGCCACACTCTGACCAAACCGGCTGCATTCACCTGCATGGCCGCCGATCCGGCCGGCGTCAGCCGGGTGGAGTATTTAATCGACGGCAACCTGATTCGAATCGATTACAGCCCCGAGTATTCCGCCTACTGGAATATCGTGCCTGAAACCGACGGAGATCATACCCTCACCATCACGGCCTATGACACCCTGGCCAACAGCACCACCCTAGACTTTGCGTTGAATGTGGCCCTGGTTCCACCGGCCGCCCCCATAATCACCCTGCCGCAGAATGGCAGGCTGACAAACCGGCCGATCATTACGGTGTCCGGGCTGGCCGAAAAAGATAGCGAGCTCATGCTGTATAACAATTCGGCGGAAGCCGGCAGCTGGCTGGCGGTTGATGCCACCGGTGATTTCAGCTCCTCATTGACCCTGGTCGAAGGTGAAAACCGCCTCCAGGCGGCGGCCCGCAACCGGGCCGGTACCGGTCCCATGAGTGCCGAAATTGTGGCCACCTTGGATACCACCCTGCCGCAAAGCCCGATCGGACTGTCGGCAGCGGCCAAAGCGGCCGGTGAAATCCGTTTGGCCTGGCAGGCGCCGCCGGAAACTTTGGTTTCCGGATACAACCTGTACCGCAGCGACAGTGCCATTAGCGACCCTGCATCTGCCGACAAGGTGAACGTGAATCTGATCACCGCCACCGTGTTTAACGACCTGCCGCCTTCAGACGGTACCTGGTATTATCGGGTGGCCACGGTGGATACGGCCGCCAACGAATCCGATTTGTCCAACGAAGCCGCGGCTGTATCGGACAACACGATGCCCAGGGCCGGCACCATTGACTATACGCCCCAGGGTCAATATGACCCGGTAAGCGGAACCATGGCGCCCGGTACCGTCAATGTCGTGTTGACGGTCAGCGAAGCGTTGCAGACCGATCCCTATCTGAGCATCGTGCCCGAAGGCGGCGTGCCCATTTCAGTAGACCTGAGCAAGGATTCGGATGTGACCTATGTGGGCTTCTTTGTGATTGGCGAGGCCACCCCCGGCGGCACGGCCTACGCCATCTTCTCCGCCCGCGATATCGTCGGCAACCGCGGCACCGAAATCGATGCCGGTGCTGCCATTACGATCGACACCGACGGGCCGGCCATCAGTCGTCTGGTTATTGGGCCGGCCTCGCCGATTCAAAATCAAGAGCAGGACCCGGTTACCGTCACGGCAACGATCGGGCTAAATGAGATGATAAAAGGCGGCGATCGGCCGCAGCTCTCATACCGGCTTTCCCAAGCCGGCCGTCAAGCCATTGATATCGATCAAATAGATGAAATCAGCACCCGGAGCGGTGATGCCCAAACCTGGCAGGCCGTCTTCTCCCTGCCGGCCGATGCGGGCCTGACCGAACCGGAAACCTTGCGCTTCATTTATCAGGGCACCGATGATTTGAACAATGCCAGCGATAAAATCACAGCTGCAAATCTGTTCCAGGTCTACCAGGGCGAGCTGCCCCCGCTGGCACCGCCCGACGGCTTAATGGGTGATTCCCTGCCCGGCGGCATGATCAAGCTGACCTGGAATGCGGTTCCAAACGCCGCCGGCTATCAACTCTATCGTCAGGCGCCGGATGAAAGCGAGCTGACCGAATATGAGCGTTTGGATATGGTCGCAGAATATACCGATGCGCCCGCGCTGGAGGGCGCCTACACCTATGCCATCGCCAGCATACGGACTGAAAACCAACAGGAAGCGTTCAGCGCCGTGAGCAGCCCGGTGGTAGTCGTGTCTGATTCCGCGGCCCCGGGCGTGCCTCTGAATCTGAGCCTTGAGCTGGTGGCCAACGGCATTAAAGCACAGTGGCAGCCGCCGCCCTATACGGAAGAAATCTCCTATTCGCTTTACCGGGCACCGGCTGAGATCACCACCCTGGAAGGGTTGACCCCGCTGGCCACCGGCATTGGCCAGACCCTGGTGGTGGATCCGACGCCCTCGCCCACCGACCATTACTACGTGGTTACCGCCGTGGACAGCACGGGCAATGAATCAGCCCCGTCGAACTGTCCTTATTTGAATTTTGATCTGCTGCCGGTATCGGCCATCACCGTGCGGCAGACCGACAATGATCCACCGCTGATTTCCTGGGCCCATCCCGGGGGCAGTATCGCCGGATATGACATTTATCTGGAATCCGGTCAACAGCCGGTTAAGTTAAACAGCGCTCTGCTGACCGAAACCACGTTTACCGACATCGGTTATGCCGGCGACGAGCGCCGCTACACCGTGATTGCCGTGGATGTCAACAACGTGCAAAGCCTGGGACGAAGCATCACCTTGCCGGTTGCAAGCGCAGCGCTTGCGCCGCTAAGCCAGATTAAACGCGGCATCATGAACCGGATGGAATATGGGGTTGAAAACCTCGGATCGAGCGGGGTTGGCAATATGCGCCTGAGGGTGAATGTCGGCGCCTATGCCCATGTGTCTGAAATTTTCAGTCTTGCTTCAGGCGCATCGGCCGACATCCCGGTGATAGTGGGCGGCTATGATGATCTACTGGATATCGCCGATCTGACGACAACCATTGAAATCACCCCCAATGCCGGCGAGTTGGTTGAGATCATCCGGATTTCTGAGATCGAAGTTGGCGACGGCACATTGGTTTTGCAGCTTTTAAATGAAGAGTTTACCCGCGGGGCTTCGGGCAGCGTGCAGTTTGCCCTGCAAAACTCCGGCGAGGCCGAAATTGAAATCGTCACGGCCCGCAATTCCGGCAGCTCGGCCTCCAACCAGATCACTTTTTACCTGCTGGATGAAGATGAAAATGTGCTGACAAGCTTTGCCTTCAAGCAAAACTTGGGCAACAAGATCGTCACCCTGTCCAACGGCAACACGGTGGCCCGTATCCCGGCCGGTGAGACCTTTGCGTCCGATGCGGCCAGTATTCCGGTCCCGGCCAATGCCCCGGATGATATCACCATCCGCCTGGATATCTCCGATATCTATTATCACCAAGGCCAAACCGACCAGGTGAAAATGAATGGCCTTTCCGCCAACCATCCGGTTGCCCTGGTTGATACCGCCTACTACGGGGAGATTACATCCATTGCGCCGCAAACCTCGACCGGTGATGAAGATATCTTCATCGGCGGTCGAGCCGTGGAGCGGGCCACCGGACAACCAATGCCCGGTGTACCCCTGAATCTGGTGGTCGCCACCAACGGGTTTGAGCGCTCCTATGAGGTCTTTACCGCCGGGGACGGCGCCTTTACCTACACTTTCACCCCGCTTGCCGGTGAGGCCGGCATCTACACCGTGCGGGCGGTGCATCCGGATTTAACCGACAAGCCGCTGCAGGGGCAGTTCGTGATCAACCGGGTGACCGTCACCCCGGCTTCCATTAACTTGAGCATTCCTAAAAATTATGAAAAAACCGTCAATATCAAAATCGCTACCGGTGACGGCACCGAAATCAACAACCTGCAGCTGGTCTACGACGCCGCCGACCAGCCCGAGGGCGAATATCCTGCGGGCGTCCATTTGACCACCGAAGATCCGGTAGAGAATTTAGGCGGCAGCCGGACCACCTACCTGCCCTTTACGGTTTGGGCCGACAACACGGTGGCTGAAACCGGATCGCTGGTGCTCAAGGTCAAAAGCGATGAAACAGATCCGGCTGTCTGGGGTACCATTGTGGTCAATACCCACTTCTCCGAGGCCCAACCGGTGCTGTACTTTGCGCCCAACCATGTGGAAACCGGCGTGGCCATCGATGATACCGTGATAGAAACCGTGGTTTTGGAAAACCGCGGCCTGGCGGACCTGCACGATATCCGGATCTCCCTGGTGGATCAAAGCGGCAGTCCCGCCCCGGCCTGGGCCTATCTCAATACTGCCGAAGATTTGGGCACTATGGCGGTGGGTGATGCGCGCAGTGTCAACATTGCCTTTTCGCCGAAGGACGGCGCTGCCGAAGACGTGTATGGCTTTTATCTGCGGGTTGACGCTGCCAATTACCCGACCACCGACATCAATCTGTATGCCTCGGTCACCCAGAGCGGCATCGGCAATGTGCTGTTTAAGGTATCCGACATCTACACCGACAGCCGGGATCAAAACGGGGAGGAGATCCATGGCCTTGCGGGTGCGCGCGTCAAGCTGCAAAATGAGCTGGTGCACACCGAAGAATACACTCAAAATACCGACAGCCTTGGCGAGGCCTATTTTTCGCATCTGCCCTCCGGACGCTATAAAGTCCGCATTACAGCCGTCGATCACCAGGAATACATCGGGCGCATCTGGGTCAAACCGGGCATTACCATCACGGAGGCGGCCTTTTTGGACTACAACCTGGTAACGGTGGAATGGGAAGTCACCGAGATCACCATCGAGGACAAATATGAGATCGTGCTCAACGCCACCTATGAGACCGATGTGCCGGCCGCGGTGGTCATTATCGAACCGGCCTCGGTGGTTTTGCCCAAGATGAAGGCCGGCGATGTGTTCAACGGCGAGTTTACCCTGACCAACTACGGCCTGATTCGTGCGCAGGATGTCAAATTTTCGCTGCCGTCGGATGATCAGTATTTCACCTTTGAATTTTTGCGCGGCATGCCGCAGAGCATTGAAGCCAAAGAGCGCGTCACGGTTCCCTACCGGGTGACCTGCTTGAAGTCGCTGGAGCAGGAAGAAGAAGGTGACGGCAGCGGCGGCGGCACTTGCAACAGCTATCGCAAATGCGCAAATGTCGATTATGCCTACGAATGTATCAACGGCACCTGGAGCTCGAGCGCAATCAGCCATTGCTGGACTTACAGCTACGGAGACTGCAGTGGCAGTGGCGGCGGTGGCGGCACTTACGCCGGCGGTGGTACCTGGAACGTTGCTGGCGCCGGTGGCGGCGGTGGCGGTAGCGTGTCCAAGCCGGCGCCGAAACCCAAGACCATCGAGGGCGTCGAGTGCTTTCCGCAGCCTCCTCGCCAAGAAAAATTCTGCTTCCAATGCTGGTTGAAAGATACGTTCGGCAGCATGTTTCAGGATACCTTCTCATCCGTTAACCTGGTGATGCGGGAATACTATCGCGAGCATGTGGATTTGTCGGTCAAAGCCCCGGGCGGCACGATCGAGGTCAAACGCTGGTTTTACGGCAATCAGTGGCTCTGGGAGCACGACCGCAATAAGCTTGAATCTCAGCCGGCTTCCATCGGTGACGGAATGGATTCCATCGACAAGGGCGGCGTTATTTATGAGAAATCGTCAACGGATGCCGACATATTCATCCATGATATTTTTAAAATACTGAAGACGGATACCGGCTTCCGCTGGCAAGATCCCAAAGGCGGGTGGATTGATTATGATGAAAGCGGCAATGTAACCTCGTACGGCAGCCGCACCGGTATCCAGGCAAAACTGTTGTACCAGGACAGCAAGCTGAGCGGTGTTGCCGATCGCAATGATAATCAGGTGCTCTGGTATGAGACCAATGATGATGGCCTGATAGCGGCGGTATATGACGCGGACAACCGCCGGGTGGATTACAGCTACACGGATGGAAGATTAAGCAAAGTCAACGACGTCCTTGGCTATGAAACCCGCTTTGAATATGACGCCCAGGGACGGCTGGAGAAAATCATAGAACCTGCCGGGCGCACCATCACGGTCTCTTATGACAAGTACAATGGTGTGGCCTCTGTGCTAAACAGCCAGGGTGAAGGATTTTTCTTCGAATATCAATTTAATGAGGCCACCCAGGAGCAGTACGCCCGCATCGAGACTTCGGCCGGAAAAATCAAGGAAGTCTGGTATGATCGCGACTTTGAAACCCGCCGGGTGGACATCAACGGCCGCACGGTGCAAAAGATTGCCAAGGACGGCCGCGACCTGCTGATCACAGACGAACAAGGGCACGTCACCCGCAAGGAATATGACGAGTGGGATAACCTGACCCGGGTAATTCACCCGGACGGCACATTTGTTGCCACCGAATACGAGCACAAGTTCAACAAGGCCACAAAGCAAACCGATGAAAACGGCCAGGTTACCGAATATGAACACGACGGTAGCGGCAACCTGACCCGCAAGATTGAAGCCGTCGGGACCGGGCTTGAGCGCGTGACGGAATACACCTATGATGTTGATGGCAATCTGCTGACCGTCAAACGCCCGGCAGACGCCAATACGGCCGAGGCCCTGACCGTGATGACCTATGATGAAACGGGTAACCTGACGTCGATCACTGATCCGGAAGGGGGCCTTACCCGCTTTACCAGCCACGATGCCCTGGGCAATGTGCTGACCAGGGAAGATGCCCGCGGCAAGCAGTGGACCTATGAATACGATGCGGCCGGGCGCCTGGAATCGGTGACCGACCCGATTGTAAACGCCACGGAGCCGTACCGCAATGTGACCCGCTTCTATTATGACGAGGTCGGCAACAAGACCCGGCAGGTCGATCCCCAGGGCAAAGAAACCCTTTACGATTATGACGAGAACAATAATTTGAGCCTGGTGACCGATCCGTCGGGCAATTTCACCCGGTTTGAATACAATTCCGACGGCAAGCTTATAAAACAGATCGATTCTGAAGATAAAGTGATCCGTTATGAATATGACCCGGATGGGCGTCTGTCGAAAACCACTGACGGCAACGGCAATGAGATTGCGATGGAATATGCCGATAGCAGCGGTTCCGGCTGTTCATCCTGTTCGGGCGGGGGCGGGGCTTCCAACCAGCCGTCGCGGATCATTTACCCGACCTTTGCCAAAGAGTTTGTCTATGACAAGCGCGGCCGCAAGACCATTGAAAAGGATATTTTAAGCGATACGGAAACCTATTTAACGGATTTTGACTATGATCCGGCCGGCAATCTGGCGGCCAGAACCGATAAAGAGCACAAGACCACCGGGTATGACTACGATGATCTGAATCGGCTGAGCCAGGTGACCGATGCGCTTTCTAAGCCTACCCAATACACCTATGACAACCGCGACAATCTGATGGCCTTGACCGACGCCGAGAACAACATCACCTGGTTTGAGTATGACCGCAACAATCGGCTGGTCAAAGAAATCCGGCCGGAGGGCCAGCAGACCGCCTATGATTACGACGATGCCGGCAACCTGATCGAAAAGACCGATGCCAAGAATCAGAAGACCGAATACGACTATGACGATGCCGGCCGCCTGGTGCAGATTAGCTACTTTGCGGCTTCCGACCATGACAACCCGGTCAAGACCGTTACCTTCAGCTATGATCGTGCCGGCAATCTCACCGGCTATGACGACGGCACCACGTCGGCTGCTTATACATACGATGACTTGTATCGCAAGCTTTCTGAGACAGTAAATTACGGGACGTTTGAGCAGACCAGCAGCTATACCTATTATAAAAACGGGTTGAAAAAGACCTTTACCGGTCCGGACGGAGTTGGCTACGCCTACACCTATGACGCTAACAACCAGCTGACCGGCGTAAATATACCGGGTGCAGGATACATAACCTACACCGCCTATACCTGGAACCGTCCCAAGGAGGTTATTCTGCCCGGCGGCAGCAAGCGCGAATATGGCTACGATCCGCTGATGCGGGTGAAGTCGATCGCTGCCAAAGATCCCGGTCAAAATATTATGCTGAATTTTCAGTACGATTATGATAAGATGGATAACATCACGGCCAAGGTCACGGAACATGGTGAATATGATTACGGCTATGATGATCTTTATCGGCTGACTGGTGCCGACAACCCGGTTCAGGCCGATGAAGGTTTTACCTACGATGCCGTGGGCAATCGGATGACGGCCGCAGGTGTGGCTGACAACTGGAGCTATAATGATAATAATGAGCTTCAGGGCTACGATGCTGTCACCTTCGAATACGATGACAATGGTAACATGACCAAAAAGATGGACGCCGGTCAGGTTACCAACTACATTTACAATGTAGAGGACCGTCTGGAAAGAGTTGAGGACGGTTCCGGTTCTTTGATATCCACCTACTACTATGATCCCTTCGGTAGACGGTTGTGGAAAGAAATAAACGGAATCAGGACTTACTTCGTGTACGCCGATGAAGGGTTGGTAGCGGA
>CACVKW010000651.1 GCA_902749685.1 Olavius sp. associated proteobacterium Delta 1
CAACCTGATTTCTAAATCACTAATTTCCCGTTTATAACTGCCTGTTTTTATTAAAGGCAGTATTTGATTTTCAAATTATTTTGGACAGCAATGATTTTTAAATATCTTTAATAATATCTGGTAGTAAAATTATTTGCTTTCCCAAGTCAATGTTTACTTGGAGCTGGCTGGCTTTTATGGCACAAAGTTTGCTGAAGCTACAGTATCACCGATACGAATCAAAGAGATTTATACTTTCTGATGTGCGATAATATTTATCAGACAAAATTATAATTAGCGTATAGGGAAAATGGGGTATGTCAATGATAAGGTCTTTATGGCAAAATTCGAGTGTATTCTTTTTATTTGTTTCTCTAACATTTTTGATGGGGTGTGGTGGGGGCGGTAGTGGAGATTCTGATACCTCGTCACTTAATGGGACTATTAGTGGTACAGCCACTAAAGGGCAAGTTGCGGATGCCGTGATGACAGCGTTTTCAGTCAATATGGATGGAACAAAAGGAGATCAAATCGGTACCGGTCAAACCGATGCGCAGGGAAACTTTAACTTACCTGTGAGCGAGTATTCAGGTCCGGTGTTGATTGAAATGACCGGCGGCCATTATATCGATGAGGCAACCGGACAGGAAATGGATGTGCTTCCGGGGACTGTCGTGACATGTACCATACCTTTTATGGAATTGGATTCTACAATAGATGGTATCCAGATTACGCCTCTAACATCAATGGCACAGCAAATGGCGGCAAACTTGTCCGGGGGTATGACCGAACCCAATATAAGTGAGAGTCATCAAGCCGTCGGAGACTTTTTTGGTGTAAATGATATACTATTTACACCACCAATGGATGCCACATTTAGCGGATCTGGCAATGGCGCAGATCTGGATATGATGAATTACGGGATGTCCTTAGCCGCAATGTCACAATATGCAAGTATGCAAGGAGTGACAAATTCATCTGATTTCATCAATGATATGATGAATGATGCCGCCGATGGACGTATGGATGGTATGATGGGACCGTCTCAGATTATGATGGGCGGCGGCGGCATGATGGGAGGGGGCATCTCAATAATGCCGTCTGACGCAGGCACCATGGGGTTGGCAGCCGCCATGACGGAATTTATCAACTCTCCAATGAATCAATCGGGTGTTACCTTTCAAGATATGCAAACGCTTATTAACAAATTGAAAGGATCCGATGGGACATTTTTTCCATAATTTGTTCTCGATCTTATAAATAATTGCTGTTAAACCGCATGAATACTAATTTATAGATCACGGCTTGGTATCTTCTATGCGCTGCTTTTCTAAAAAATGCATTGTTATGTTTTAATACAAGTCACCTCAATGGCAAGGAGTTATTATGAAAATTTTCACATCATTTCGAAATTTTCTCCAACAAAGGGAAATAGTGCATCACTCAGACGATATTCCTACCCGACATGATAATTCACACCACAATTCGCAGAATAACAATATTAAAAACCCTGTGAATTTAGAACCCGGGCTCGAGTTTCTGGATGGTATGAGCACCGGTACGGCGAGATTTATCATCGATCGGGAAATCAGCCCCGAAATTTTGGAGAAATATGACATAAAGGATCTGGCAAGCAGATCTGCCAAAAGTTCATCTTGATATCTCGCTTAATCTATTTTGAAGTTCCTTTTCAAAATCTAAAATATTTTGCGGTCGGTCTTTAGAATAAGGATAAACAAAAGATATTTCGGAAAGGGATTGTAGTGCTATAGCTATTTTTTTATTGGAACATTCCACTTTATGCGATACCGGCCGCCCTTGTTTTCTCCTGAATTCAACCCAGCTCATGATTTCTCAATTCTGGGAGGCAATATGCTCTACCATTATGCCGGTTAGACGCTGCATAGATTTAAGACCAGCTTTCGCATTTTCACTTTGGATTTCTTTTTCGCGTGCGTAAAGCACGGCAGTTTTACTTTTCCCCCACAAGTAATACACGACTAATGATATAAGACCATAAGCTACCCACATCGGTATCATAGGAACTGATATCATACTTCCCGGAAAATTTTCATGCAGGCTTAGCTTTAGCGGCTGGATCATCAAAAAATAATCTACAAGCATTACTATCATATGGAAAACAATGCTGCCCGCGGCAAAGACAAAGATCACCTTACCACAAAATATTAAGGCTTTAGCCACCAATTTAACATTACATTCCATAATTCCTATTTCATTAATAATTAAGAAATGATTTGACCATTAATCCAACATCGCATTTTCCCAGAACCCATTATTCCACTATTCCAGTATTCCATCATTCTTCGCCTCCGGCGGATGAGCGAAGCGAACTAACTTGTTTCTCAGGTTTAAACCGCTGGCTCATGATATTTTAGGCCAATACTGTAAAATGCATCATAAGCACCGGGTATTTCCTCGCACCACTTAACTTCAGCCAGACCTATTGATCGAGCTCCTTTGCAACTGCCAGAACCGGCCTGGTGGCCTTCAGGTGAATAGCTATTTATTCTGACGTAAATACTTGTCCCTGGTTTCATCGGAAAATTTGAAAAAAAACTGATTCCACCCCTGCTGTGATTCGTGGCTTCCAGATGGTAAAACCTATCCGAATTAAAATATGCGCAGGTAACGGAAGTTTGATGGGTGCAACGTTCATTAGCTCTTCGTTCTATAAGGTCCTTCCTTTTTAAGCTCCCTTTTTTTGATTTGGGCTAGAAAGTTGCAAAGATGGTGCCAAGTTTTTGAATAATATTCAACTGCCTATAATTACACTATTTTTTAACTTGAGCGGGGACAGGGATCTGATTGGCTGTGAAAATTGCCGGTGATGTGGATAAGAAGTATCCAGTATTCAGGAATCGAGAAGCCTAAAGTGCAAAAAATTTATGCGGTTATTTTAATAACTACAAGGGTTATGTCGTCAGCTTGTCTGATTGATTTGCGAAAAGCCAGCAACCCTTCAATAATCGATTCGATCAGTTCTTCAGCTGACAAGTGCGCGTTTTGTTTAATAAGGTCCTTAAAACGTTCTTTTCCGAACATTTCGCCTTTCTCATTTTGGGTTTCCCACAATCCTATCCGTTGGCTGATTACACCCTAACGATGCAAAATTTCTTTATTGTAGGGTGGGCATTGCCCACCAAAAATAGACAAATTCAACTGTTAACGGTGGGCAATGCCCACCCTACAAGGATTCTGCTGGAATCCACAAATGGTAAATTTCAGATACACCGCCGAATTTCCTTTACGATATCGAGCGCATTAACTTGGGGTATTTCTTTAGGAAGCAGGTTTTGTTGGACTTCCATTGCAACATCCAGCGCCTGTTTCATCGCCACCCGCTCCTCGAGTTCCGGGACCATCTGGTTAAATGTCCGACCGAGTTCAACAATTTCATCACGAGAGTTTATGTGAACTCGGGCAGCGAAATCACCGGAAGCCACTCGACGGACTGCATTGACAAGCTTGGACATATATTCTGTAACCGATTTTGAGAGTATAAACAAACCTCAGTTTGGTCGGTTCACCAGTCTTTTTCCAGAATTTTTCCAGGCTACCATTCCACCCTGAAAATGGATAACCTGACGGTAGCCCATACTTACCAGTTTTTCCGCGGCGACATAACCCATGGGTCCTGAGATGCAATATACAACGATTTTCGTGTTTTTATCATCCGGGAGTTCATTTTTGTGCTGCTTAATGTCATTAAACGGGATCAAAAGATCCGTTTCAGGGATTTCCCCGGCGTAGGGAATATGAACATCGATGAGAACAAAGTCCTTTTGTTCCATCATTTCAACAAACCGGTCCATGGAAATATTTTGATAGTCCCTGCTGTCCAAGGACCATCCGTTTGATATATACAGAGTCACTAATATTAAAACATTCACTGCCATCAGTATTCCAGTTCGATGATTGATCTTTGTCATATAGCTTCTCCTTTGCAATCTTGTTTGTCAATAAAGCTGTAGAATTAAATACGCTTTTACTCAGCAATCAGCAAGTCTGGTTCCAAAGTGAAAATATTCCTTCAATAAATTGAATTAGATAGAAAAGGGCGGCTTTGATAGCCGCCCTTTTGAGAAGGAGAATAGCCGTGGGTTTATATTGTCACCAACAGGAGACCTCAGGTGAAGGGTAACCATAACCCATGTGGTTGCCACCCATCATAAATCCCCTGCCGGCGTTGGGATTGAGTTTCCGAATTTTAATCATGTGATTGATGCGCTTTTGATCCAGCTCAGATTCGAGTTCAGAAATTTCTTTCTGCAATTTGACTCCAATTAATTTACTGTCCGATTTACGAACTTTAATCCCTGTTGCCTGTTTGAAAAAGCAAACGGTGTGCCCAAAAAAATTAATATTAGAAAATAATAATATCTATCTGAAATTATGATGAATAATACTCGACAGAGCTAAAAAACTTAACAAACAAATACTACGCTTTTATCTTCAGCTGAAAAAAGTGCGTAAATTTTGAGCACCTGGATTTGATACTTGGATACCAATTACCCGAATTGGCGAGGCATCAAATCAAATTCATCTGGTTAAAATGGGCAGTAAAAATAAAGCTATATAATTTCAATAGGTTACTCCAGAAACTATTTTTGGCATAACAATTGCGATTACAAAGGGTGAAGACCGTGTCCAAACCGATATTTTAATTTGAATTCAAGGAGAGAAAAATGGCACAAAAAAGAGGCCTGGTAAGGCGCATCAGCAGAGACGGCTGGGCCATGGTCGTCACCGAAAGAGATGATGCCTGCAGCAACTGCGAATCAGCGCAATTCTGTCATTCACTGGCGGATTGTTCCAGGATGGAGACCCGGGTCTTAAATCGGGCCAATGCGGGGCTAGGCGACCGGGTAATTATCAGCCTCAATTCAAGTTCGGTTTTGAAAAGCGCCCTGATTCTTTATATCCTGCCCACAGTGGGTCTTTTGCTCGGTGCCATCGGTGGTTCCGGATTATACAAACACCTGGGCATTGGCGAAACCGGAGCTGCTATTTTATTCGGGTTTGCTGGACTAATTCTGGGATTCACAATTGCCGGTTTGATTTCAAAGAGACAGACAGCCAACAGCAGACTTACACCGGTAATTACCCGCATCATAAAACCGACAGAAGGAAATCGCCTGTCGCAGATTCAAGCCGGACTCAGACACAAATAATAGTGAATCCAATAAAAAAATATCCTCACGATTGAATTAAAATGACATTTTTGCCGTTTGACCTGGTGGGATACAGTTCGGGCATGTGTAACTTATTGAAGCAGATGACGGGATTACGGCACTTGATAAGATCCAGGAACGCTCTTTTGACCTAGTTATAATGGATGTCCGGATGATCAAGCTTTCAGGTGTGGATGCACTCGTGAGAATAAAAGCTCTTAAGCCGGCTACCCCGGTTGCGATGATGACGGCTTACTGGACTGAAACGGCAGCTGATGACGCACGTCAAAAAGGCGCCTTTGATTACCTTCCAAAACCCTTTGATTTTGACCATCTAAAGCAGACCATTCAAAACGCCGTGGCCTGCAGGCAACCGAACCATTATGCTGTTTGAAATGAACTGATATTTCGGTATTTTGTCAATCTTATATAAAGAGATAGAGCGAAGCGTTTCCGTAATTTTAGGCATTTTAGGCAATTTAGATCACTTTAGGCACTCGTTTATTAAGCTAAATCAGTTTGTTATGACAAGTTGTTGAAGCGAAGATAAATATGACAAAGTAAAATCAATAAATGGATACTTTTTATCCAGGCAAGCTGATTCCTAACCCATAAAAGTGGGAAATTTTTTTGCACTTTCATAAAATTCAGGCAGAAAGTAATACCTCAATTCAGGCAATATTATTAATATTTAACATCATATCAAGTAGATATAGTCTTATGCACACTATGTGGCACAACGCTTGCATCTCTTACAACCAAATGTTCAAAAAAACAAAATGGAGGTCTTCCATGCAAAGACAGCTAAAACAAACAAATTCGGCCTTAGATCCGGTGTGTGGCATGACGGTCAATCAGCGCCTAACTGAAATCGTGACCATTATTCAGGGCCAAACATATTATTTCTGCGCCGAAGGCTGCCGGGAAGCATTTGTAGCTGATCCTCAAAAATACCTGTCCTCCGCACCCCCAAAGAAAAAAGGCTTGTGGGGCCGATATTTGGAACGGTTGGAAAAAGCGACCGGTGGAAAGGCTATGAATTGTCACTAAAAAAAATCATTGGTGCACAGCCTTGAGAAAACCGACTGCTATCATCGATAGTTACGCTTTGAGTGATGTATCGGCGAATTTGGTGTTCCAAGAGAAAAGCTAACTATACTGAATGGAGATAATGGGTGATGAACGAATCAACGGATTTTGGATTGTGGCAGCTTGTTTTTATCAACTCCTTGATATTCTTATTTCTCGCCTTCAGCTTTTTTCAGCCCAAAACAAAATGGGACTGGCGAACATTTGGTGCCTTTTCGGCTTTCATTATCGCATTATTTACCGAAATGTACGGCTTTCCCCTCACAGTATACCTCCTTTCGGGTTGGTTGAGCAGTCGCTTTCCGGAAATAAACTGGTTTGCCCATAATTCAAATCATTTTTTTCAAACTCTGTTGGGATGGCAAGGAAATCCTCATTTTGGTCCATTGCATATTGTCAGTGATCTATTGGTCCTGGTAGGTCTTATTCTGCTTGCCGCTTCCTGGAAGATTCTATATCGAGCTCAACGAAACTTCCAAATCGCCTGTACAGGTCCGTATTCCTTTATCCGGCATCCACAATACACAGCCTTCATCGTGATCATGGTAGGATATCTGATACAATGGCCGACCCTTCCAACCCTGTTGATGTTTCCAGTATTGATCTGGCTCTATGCACGGCTTGCCCGCCGTGAAGAACAGGAGTCGTTGGCTCAGTATGGGGATGCCTATGCAAGCTATGCTGAACGGACGCCTCGATTTTTACCGCGGCTGCAATTCGGAGCTTCAATTTCGAACTAAGCGACAATTAATTCATATACATTAAGGAGTTTAAAAAGTATGGACAGCAGAACCCAGGAAAATTATCCGGCCCAAAATTCTGACGATGATAAGGGCAACACGACTGTTGAAGATGTAGATTACCGTGTTGATGCAAGTATTGAAAACGACCGGGAGACAAACGATTCCTGCTGCGCACAGCCAATGCGCTGGAATTCGTCCCCACATGCCTACCTGCTTGGAATACTTGCCGCCTTCGCGATCGTGGGAATATATTTGGGTATGAATACACTGACGTCAAATTGGTATTTTGCCAGGGTACAGTTCAGCGAATACCGGTGGTGGATCATTAGCCTTGCCATCGGGCTGGGGATCCAGGTGACCCTGTATACCTTATTCAGGGCCCATCTTCGCGGCCAAAAGAAAACAGCGGCCAATTCGAGCATGGCGGCTTCCGGCGGGGTCTCCGCTGTGGCCATGATGGCCTGCTGCTCTCATTATCTGGCAACACTCATACCGCTGCTGGGGGTATCCTTTCTTTCTGCAACTGCGGTGGCAGGCCTTGAACAATATCAGTCCTACTTTTTTCTGGCAGGCGTCGTGTCATGTCTCTTTGGTATCGGGCTAATGGTACGAATGATGCGGAGACATGGAATGTTCAGGACCGGAGTCCCAAACGTGTTAATGCGCATTAGGCCGGATCGTCTTGGTAGTGTCTAAAGTAGTATCTAAAGGAGAAACGGAAATGAAAATGGACAGGATATATGGAATTTTTGGACTTGCAGCGCTGGTGATAGTAGCGGTGGCGGTAGGATTGGCGGTTGACGCTGGCGCCTATGAAAGGAAATCAAACCGGGAAAAGCGGGTACGTGTGGATGTTAAACCGGTTCAGCTTACGCCGGGGCAACCGGCAAAATTTGAAGTGCAGATGAATACCCATTCAGAAACCCTTGGAGAGGATATGGTTGCCGTCAGTTCCCTTAAAGATAACTTAGGGCGGATATATCAGGCAACTACCTGGCAGGGATCAGGGCCTGGTGGACACCATCGCGAAGGTGTGCTGGAGTTTCCGAAGCTGGCGGACAACACGGAATCGATCACGCTCATTATTCGAAAAGTCGCCGATGTATCGGAGAGAACCTTTGAGTGGTCGGTGGAGCACTAAAAATTTGTGAGATCGTTTCGAGGAATTGGATACTCACATGAGTCATAAATAACTTTTTTTCGGCAATCTAGTCAACAACCCAAAATATTCAGTTGGAGGATCGACAAATGATCGGGAAGGATATATTAATAGCAACGGCTATAACTACCGCCCTTTTTATCAGCGCCGGCGCCTATGCTGGAGGTGGTATGGGAGGCGGGCAGGGAATGATGGGAGGACAGAGCCATGGAATGATGGGAAGCGGCGGAAATGGCATGATGGGTTCCGGCCAGAATTTTTCAAACCCCTGGGCAACGCAACCCAGAACGAACCCGAACTATCAATATGAAAAAAAAGAAACGGAAACACTTAGAGAGGAGATCAAGGCCAAAAGACAGGAACTGTCCGCTTTGTATCGCTCCGAGCAACCGAACAAAGTGATGATTGATCAGAAAATCGCCGAACTCGATGAATTGGAAGCAAAGCTAGATGAAAAAATCTCCAAGACTAATTGAAAACACAATTAACCATATTCGCCGCAATCCCCACGGCCTTTTATTTGGATACCGGCCGTGGGAGGCTGCTGACTCGTCCCGGGCAAGACATTAAACTGCCCAACCAATCCATTTGAGTAAATTCATTTATATTATTTATGGTTCAGAAAACTTGATACAGTTGAAATATAGTAATAGAAGGGAGCAGTCAATTGAAGAACAGTATTTTTCGGAGTACCTTTAATAATCCTATATTCGCAATGATTATTGCCGGTGCATTTCCCATGGCAACTTTTGCTGGGCTATCATATCTGGGAATATTAGGTTCATGGGGATTTTATGCCCTGTTTCTTTTATGCCCGTTAGCCCACATCCTGATGATGGAAAAGATTCACCCGACGCCCCAAATAATCATAGCGCATAAAAACCTACGTAAGGACAGAGCCGGTAAATGAACCTCGCCAGGCCAAAATATTCATCTCCCATACTAATACTCATGGGATTTCTGGCGTTTGCTTTTCCCGTAATTGCGGTGTGCTCTACGCTGTGCCCGACTGACAGTCCCGGCGGGACTTTTCTTCAACACGCAAATTGCGGTACCACCACCCACTCCTTTGTCTCAATAGGGGCTGGGTTATCAGCGCTTTTCACTTTGCTCCTTATGGGTAAATTTGTAGCCAATATAATGCTCTTCATCCCAGCAGGGCACCTTTTTCCCATCTTCAAGCCCCCCCGATTTTCCTCCTATATTTTTTTCGATATTAACTGTTCTGAGTGATTTCAACTTTTGTCAAACAGCCTGAAACACCATGTTCCCTTACTGCATTTTCAGGTCTGCGAGAACTAATTCAACCAAATATAATTTAAGGAGGCTACTATGGGAAGAAAAGAAAAAGCCTTACTCATAGCCATTGGCGCGAATCTGTTTCTTGTCGCACTCAAATTCCTCCTGGCAGGGGTTTCCGGCAGCATGGCCCTTCAGATGAGCGGCTGGCACTCGGTCCAGGGCTTGTTTGTGTCCTTGGCCGTTTTCGCCGGTTTAATCCTTGCGCACAAGGAGGAGAGTCGGCTGACAAGAGGAATCAGTCGCATTGAAAATATAGTAGCGCTGTTGATTTCCCTTTTTGTATTTTATCTGGCTTACAATATGTTCAACATGATGACAAATCCTCACGCGCCGATGCTGACCAATGTGCCGATTGTAACACTGGGCGCGATCTTGGGAGCCTCGATTTGCTACTTGATGGCACGATTTAAAATGTATGTCGGCAAAGCGACGAAATCACCCGGTTTGGTTGCGGACGGATACCATTGCCGTATTCATGTGGTGATGGAAATTTCAGTTATCATCGGCCTGGCCGGGTATATGATCGGCTTTACCAATCTCGATATGCTCGCCGCCGTTGTGGTGACACTGTTCGTACTTCACACCGGCATCCAACTGTTCACCCGGGCCCTGGTTTCGTTGACCTCGAAAAAGGTATCCGTTGATTATTCCTGTCATGCGACGGAAGGTGGGTTGAAACTGGGCAGACCGAAAACAGCCTTCTCCCTGGCAGTGATAGGCTTGCTGGCTTATTTTTCAACAGGGTTTTACACCATCCAATACAATGAGCGGGGCATTGTCAGGCGTTTCGGCCAACAAATCAGAAGTGAAATAACTCCCGGCCTTCACTACCGACTTCCATGGCCTGTTGATGCCGTGGATCGGGTGGCGACTGATGATATTCGCAAATTGGAGACCGAGCCTTTTTTAATCCTGACGGGAGATGAAAATCTGATTCAGGCCAATGTCGCCGCTCACTATCAAATCAAAAATGCATCCAATTTCCTATTTCATCTCGAAGATCCGGAAAAAATAGTCAAAGATGCCACACGGTCGGCCTTAAGACAAGTCATCGGTGAGATGGATATTGATTCTACTCTATCTTCGGTAAAGTCTCAGGTTGTGGACCGAACCCGGCTGCTGACCCAGGCTTCCCTTGACGATTGGAATTCGGGCATTCGTGTTGTCGGTATTCAGCTTCTGGAGGCCGATCCGCCCTCAGAGGTGATGGAAGCCTTCCGCGATGTGGCCAGTGCCCGTGAGGATCGAGAGACGTATATCAATCAGGCATTGGCATACCAGGACAGCACGATACCGGAAGCCAGAGGAAAAGCCGAAAAGATAATTATGACCGCCGAAGGTGTTAAAGCCGAGCGCATCAATTATGCTCGAGGAGAAGCCTACCGTTTCAGCCGACAGCACGCCGAGCACGATAACGCCAGGCAAGTTACCGAAACCAGGCTTTACGTCGAGGCCATGGAGAAGATTCTATCACCGGTTGAAAAGATCCTTATCAATCCGGAAGTGAAACAGGGCATCATGGACCTCTGGTTTCTTAACGGAAATGGAAAAAATCCTATCATCGAGTAGCAAAGGAGGAAAAAAATGAAAGCAAAAATATTTATGATCGTTGTCGCCCTTTCGGTGATCGCCGCCAGCGGCTTGGTATTTTATCAGGTCGACGAACGTGAATATGTTGTCATAACTCAATTCGGAGAACCCATCAAGGCCGTTAAAGCAGCTGGATTGAACTGGAAATGGCCGGATCCGATTCAGAGCGTGAACCGCTACAACAACCGACTGATGACTTATGAAATGGGGGAGACCGAATATCTCACCGAAGACAAGAAAAATGTTATGGTAGACGCTTATGTCGTCTGGCAGATAGACGACCCGATCAAATTCATGAAAACGGTTAAAAACAGAATCGGTACCGAAACCCGGCTGGCGGACATCTTATCCTCGGAAATCGGTATCAGTCTCGGCAAGTATGACCTCTCCTCTCTGATTGCCACAGATCCCAAGATGATCAAGTTCGGTCAAATGATGGCGGAGGTTAAAGGAAAAATTTCTCAGAAAGCAAATGACTACGGGACCGCGATCGCCGATGTAAAAATCACCATGCTTAACTTTCCCGAGAGAAATAAATTAAGCGTCTTCAGACGAATGAGAGCCGAGCGGGAGCGAATCGCCAAGGGATACCGTTCAGAAGGAACCGAAAAAGCCATGAAGATCCGAGCGGACGCGGATAAGCAAAAGCAGATTATTCTTTCGAAGGCCTATGAAAAAGCTCAGAAAATAAAAGGAGAAGGTGAAGCCCAGGCGATAAAAATATATGCCCAGGCCTATCAGAAAGACATTAATTTCTACGAACTGATCAGGACCCTGGAGTCCTATGAAAAATTTATCGACGGAAAAACGACAGTTGTTTTATCGGCCGACTCCGATTTGCTTAAATTCATCAATACTTCCAACCCCGAGCTATTGAGATTGTCAGAGACAACAGAGTCCATCAAGACATCCAAATATAGCAGTAAATAAGGAGGGATGATCATGGAAAATAAAAATGAACCCAGAGAAATGCAAAGCCGTATTGAGGGACTCGCGGCAGAAGAGGAGGCCGACGATACAACCAGAGCCTCAAGGCCTTCCGGCAAAGAACAGATCAAGGCAATTGTTCAAAAAATCCTGTTTCTATTCAAAAAGTTGACCCTTAAAATCAGAGACGCTTATATCAAAATTTTTAAAGCTGAAGGGGATGTGCGCCTAATTGATGATATCAAGGGAGCCTTCAAGCATATTCCATTGAGAAAAAAAGGTGCGATAGTTTTGCTTGGAGGGATTATCTTCACTGTATACTTACTTGCCGGCGTATATACGGTCAAGCCTGGCGAAGTCGCTGTCTCAACTATTTTCGGCAAGGAGGTTCGGCAAGCCATTACGGCAGGATTGCACTATCGGCTTCCGTGGCCCTTCGAGGCCATCGAAAAAGTCAATGTCTCGGAGATTCGGCGGACTGATGTGGGCGTGGCATCCTCGGAAGCGTCGCTTCTGTTCCCCAAAAAAGCAATGGCCGAGCTTTTGCCGCAAGCCGGAGGGAGCGGTGGTCATGGAAACCATGGCAGCGTATCTGAACCATCCAAGGTCGCCGAAACCATCCCCTCTCCGGCCACAAACCAGTTTTTTACGGGCGATGAGAATATTCTGGAAATCAGAATGAACATCCAGTACCAGATCAAGGATGCTTCGGACTATTTGTTTGGCATGAATTCCCCGGATTCGCTGGTACCTGTCGCGGCCCGTGCCGCCGTCACCGAATTTTTTGGAAGCATGCCGGTTGAGGAGCTCTTGACGGTAGCCAAATCTCAGATTCAGCGGCGAATTGCTCAACGAGCCCAGAATATGCTCGATGAGTATGGGGCCGGATTATACATCGTCAATGTCAATTTACAGGAAGTCAGCCCTCCGCAAGAGGTGGCCGAAGCGTTTCGGGATGTTGCCAGCGCCAGAGAGGAAAAAGAAGAAACGATCAATAAGGCCCAGGGCTACTGGAACACGGTGATTCCGGAATCCAGGGGTAATGCTCATAGATTAATCAGTGATGCCGAAGGTTATGGCGAAGAAATCATCAATCAATCCAAAGGAGATGCGGATAAGTTTTCCTCCATGCTCGATGAATATCAGTGGGCTAAAAACGTAACCGAATATCGGTTGTACCTGGAGACGATTGAGAAGATCCTGGCCAAAGCCAAAAAATTTGTCATTGATTCCAAAAAGGAGCGCGTTAATCTCAAATTCATAAAATAGAAGAATTACTTTTTATTTAAACGCCTAAATTGAGTTTTGACTCAATGTAGGAAAATGAACATGGAGGTGCTGAAATGTTCCTCAAGCGAGTGTTTCCCTTTTTTCTGTTGACAGTTTTGGTTGTAGGCGGATGCAGTCGAGAAGAATCGAGTCTTGAACCCCCTGATCCGAATGTGGTCGCCACCTTCAAAGGCGGGGCAATCACCAAAGATCAGGTGAACGCCAAATATGAGAGCCTGATGCCCTGCTGTAAAGACCGCTATGAAGGGGAGGAGGGGCGCCGGGTTTTGATAAAGGAGATGGTGTTGCCGGCGGTTATATCTAAAGCCATCAAGCACAAAAAGATTGATCTGCGTAAAAACATCAGAGAGGAGCTCGGCAACTTAAAAGATGAGTTGAACATGTCGTTTCTGCACATTAAGTTTCATGAGCAGATTCTCAATGACAGCGACAAATATGCGGATCTGAAATCAAGTTATGAGTTCCAGAAAAAACGCCTGGAGGGGTTTCCGTTGTCGGAGCGGTTCGATCGGCTCGTTCAAATCCATGAGCAGATTCATCCGGCGATCGCCCAAGAGGTAGAAAAAAAGTCGCTGGATTATCTCCAAAAATTGCGCCGTGAGGCATCTATTACGAAAAACTACGACGTTCTGAAGGTGGGGATTAGCGATGAAGAATTGAAAGATTTTTACCACCGTCATAAGCAGGGCCTGCACGGTGATGAATACCAGGTTCCGGAAAGAGTCAGGATTCGGGAAATCATATTTGATTCCGCCGGGAAAATGCAAGATTGCCCGACATGCCCGAAGGAAAATATTAGACAGACGCGGAAAAAAGCTGATGACGCACTGCTTGAATTAAGATCCGGAGCTGATTTTCAGGCAGTGGCACAAATGAATGCCGGCAATAAATCTCTGGAAACGGATTCGAGGTGGCTGGCCAGAGGCACTGGAAATGCAGAATTTGAAGAAGCCGTATTTGCTCTTGAAGAGGGTGAGATCAGCCCGGTTCTCGAACACGAAACCGTATTTTACATAGTTAAGACCCTGGAAAAGCAAGCCGGGCGCTTTAAATCATATGCGGAAATTCGCAAACCACTCGAAAGGGAATACCGATGGAAGAAGGGAGAAGAATACCTGAAAGAGAATCGCGACAGAATTCTTTTCACCGTAAACAGCAGGCCGTATACGATCAGTGATTTTCTAGCTGAATACGCCCGGGAAAACCCGACCCATGAGTGTCACCACGAGCAGGAGATGAATGATCAGGTAAAGAAAATAAATGAAATGCAACCCTGCGACTTTTCACACAACAGTTTTGAGAACCAGAAAATGTTTGTGGACAACTTGATCGACAGGGAGTTGATTATCGAAGATACCTATAGTCAGATGCTCCATGTTGAGCACGGAAAAGAAATTGAATTTGCAATCATGGCTAATCTTTATCCTCTTTTTCATCGTGAAGAAATGGAAAATATGATCCATATTTCCGACGAAATGGTCGGAGAGTATTTCCAAGCGAATAAGGAAGAGTATCGGTATCCTGCTAAAGCGAAGCTCAGCATGATCGTCGTACAGGGTGGTGAAAGTGAGGAGAGTAAAAAGAATGCATTGGAAAAGGCACAAAGCGCCTATCAAGAGCTAAAGCCATCTCTTTTCTCCTTCAAAAAGGGCGAAGACTTCGCCGAAGTCGCGCGAAAGTATTCTGATGATAAGGAGACCGCCGCCAAAGGCGGCCATATAGAAGTCGATGTATATGAGTGCCGTAATGCCATAGAATATATGCTTTTTCACGGATTTCACGAACAGATATTTGCTTTGAAACCGGGTGATATCAGCGACATTTATGAGTTTGAAAATAATTATTATATAGTGCAGGTCACTCTTGTCCAAAAACGAGTTTAGAATGAGTCATATAATGAGTTGTAAAACGAGTCATTGAAAAAAATCCTCCTTGTATGTAGGGTGGTTGTTAA
>CACVKW010000652.1 GCA_902749685.1 Olavius sp. associated proteobacterium Delta 1
ATCCGGTACATGGTACGCACTGAGCACAGATACCGGCCTGCATCCAGCAGTTTGGCATATACCTGGTGGGGAGCATCATCACAAAATTGATCAGAATGCAGG
>CACVKW010000653.1 GCA_902749685.1 Olavius sp. associated proteobacterium Delta 1
TTCTTAGGATAGTCACAATTCGGTGGCATATCGGAAGATCATCTTTTCTCCAACGCCACCGCTGTTTACCCCCAATTCCGCATATCCCTAAAACGTTATGTACCATGATCAATAAATTGAAATATGGTCTGGCCTTAATATTTATAAGTGCTGTAGCACTATTTTTTTTAATCGTAATTGTGGTAGCTGGGCCTTTCATATACAATTATCATTTGTCACCACTCGCACGTCTGCGGAATGATATTCAAATTGGTCAAAAGTATGAAATAGTGAATGATCTTTGTACAAAGTACTATGAAAAATACCGCGAAGGTGACGAAATCTATAAAAACTTAGGAGAGACAAAAGATCTTACAGCTAAACCATCCGGAGCTCCTTTAGATGGAAAATATATACACCTGTATCACTGGATATTTTTGGACGATTTACAACTTACAGTATTCTTTGATGTAAACAACAAGGAAGCTCATGTAGCTTTTTTAGGTGACTAGTTCCATTTAAATTTATAGGCATTAGCAAAATACTGAAATGACATAACAAAGCAAATTAAGCTGACGTGAGAAGCTAGTCGGTTCACCGTAAAGGCCGTGCAGGGTCGGGGGGTATGTGGCACGCAGCTTATTTGCGGACGAACCCCGCGGTGAGATGCAAAGTTAGGCGCAATTAGAAGGGCGCTTTCTGATAAAACATGACAAGAAAAGTTATTATTTCGCAGTCTGCATTAAAA
>CACVKW010000654.1 GCA_902749685.1 Olavius sp. associated proteobacterium Delta 1
AGTGGAGTTAGAAACCGGGTTGCGATAGAATTGGTAAAGGGGCATGGGGTTGCGTTAGCCGAAGTTGCCAGGCGGGTGGGAGTTTCGACATCGGCCATATCAAAAATCATGAAACGGGCGAGTCAATAAGTCAACCAAGTCAAGCAAGTCCCCTATATCCCTATTTATTTCGCACCAATCAAGCAAACTTGTGCCGAAGCATGCAGTGGTTTGGAGCCACCTATACCAAAAGATTTAACCTGCGCCACAATCGAAGTGGCCATTTATTTCAGGGTCGTTTTAAGAATATGCTGGTACAAGACGACGCCTACCTGTTGCAGCTTTCCTATTATATCCACCGCAATCCACTGAGAGC
>CACVKW010000655.1 GCA_902749685.1 Olavius sp. associated proteobacterium Delta 1
CTGAGATCGTTGCTTTTTCCGGGCTGATGCTGGATGCTTGATACTCGATGCTGGATATCTAACAGGACACTATCGGTGAATTTCAACGACATCCAGTATCCAG
>CACVKW010000656.1 GCA_902749685.1 Olavius sp. associated proteobacterium Delta 1
CGAAGCCTGAAGCGTTCCGCAGGAAAATATCACGCTTGACGAGTCATCTTATGGGACAACGACATTTTACGGCGACAAGCCCTTTATATGAATATCAGAGAGCGGTATGGCCATGAGCCTGCCGGCTTCGATTTCCTCCCGGGCCACCTTGCGGGATATCAACGCAATTCCGATACCATCTTCAACCGCACGTTTGATGGCGCGATTGCTGGACAATTCCAGCGGAATTTTAACGGACAAATTGTTTTTGCGAATATAATCCTCGATGGCCTTGCGGGGAGCAGAACCCGTCTCGTGCATGATCAGCAATTGTCCTGCCAGATCACTTGGCGCTAATTTTTTTTTGCGGGTAAGGGGATGATCCGAGGGCGTTATGATAACCAGCTGGTCTTTGAGCACCTCTTTGACCTGCAGCTTATTGTGTTCGACCGGATAAGAGATAAATCCCAAATCGTTGTTGAGGATTGCTGTTTGACTGACCACCTGATCGGTCGGCAGAATGTTCATCGTTATACGCACCAGCGGATATGATTTGCTGTAAGGAATGATAATACGGGGCAGATAATAGTCGCCGAAACTTTCGCTGGATAAAATCCGGATGTGGCCGCGTTTTCGTTGTTGGAAATCACGGATGCTTTCTTCCGCCTGGTTCTCCAATTCAAAAATTTTTTCGGCAATTTCGTAAAGCACTTGACCGGCGTCGGTCAGGAGCAGCTTTTTACCAACATGGTCGACAAACTTCATATCGTAAAATTCCTGCAGACGCTGAATGCCTTTGGTGACTGCCGGCTGGGTAATGAAAAGCTCTCTGGCTGCCAGGCTTAGGTTGCGGTTTTTGGCTGCCATATAAAAAATTTTTAACTGGTTAAGGTTCATAAGTTATAACCTATGGTAATTTAAATACAAAAATATTATTAAATTTGATTATTAAAATGAAATGCAAATCGTGTCCTTAAACGAATCTTATTTGACAATGCCAGAGGTTCGCGATGGGCGGCGCGCGACAGCTATAATTTCATATAAATATAGCTGTTCAATTCCTATTTTAAAATATCAAGCGTTTAATCAGGCAAGAATTACTTCCACCAATCCGGCAAGCGAGCTGGAAACAAATTTATCTTTCCGTTGAATCATATAAAAAGTTCGGGTGACCGGTGGACCGGCCAGGGGAACGGCAGTCAGCTTACCCGTTTGAATTTCTTCACCCGCCACTTTTTCGGATATCAGCGCAATGCCGTCACCTTCGGCCACCGCTCTTTTAATCGCCTCATTGTTTGAAAATTCCAGGTGTTTTGAAACCCGGACATCCTTGGCACCCGTAAATGCATCAATTGCTCTTTGCAGCACAGAGCCGTGCTCATGCATAATCATGGCTTCACCCTCGAGGTCGCGGGGGGCAAGTGTGGTTTTAGCGGCCAGACGGTGTCCGGGTGCGACGATCATCACGAGTTTCTCCTCTAACACTTCTTGCAGAATCAGCCGATTATGTTGAACCGGATACGAGATAAAGCCAATGTCGCTTTGCAGGGCGATCGTGGTTTCAACGACTTTTTCGGTGGGCAAAATGTCGACTTTGACGCTGATATCGGGGTTCGCTGTTTTGAATTGATGGATTATGGTTGGGAGATAATATGCTCCGAAACTCTCACTGGTATGAATTCTAATTTGTTGCCCCTGCTCGATCTGAAAACTGCGGATGCGATCTTCCGCCACTTTTTCCATCGTGAATATATTATCCGCGATATCATAGAGCGCTTGGCCGGCTCTGGTTAATACCAGTTTTTTGCCGACGCGTTCAACAAACCGGACTTCATAATATTCTTGCAGACGTTTGATTCCTTTGGTGACGGCGGGCTGGGTAATATTCAGTTCAGCCGCCGCATCACTGAGGCTTTGGCGTTTGATAGACAGATAAAAAAGTTTAAGTTGATTGAGATTCACCGGCGCAATCCTTATTTTCATGGTTGATTCAAATTGAACTTAAGGGGCCTGGTCCCAACTTGTCGAGATCCTCAGGATCATGCGATTGGAATGATGGAATCTTGGAATATCGGAATGATGGGTTTTGGGAAAATGTGATGATGGTTCCATGCTCAAAACAGCTGTAAAGAGACAAACAAAAATGGAAACAATCCAATCAAACCCAATATTCCATCGTTCCAGCATTCCATTATTCCACGAATATCTATAACCTGAGGTTATATGAAAATACAATTAGTTTTTTGCGAAAAGCCTGATTTTATATTATTTTCAAATATTACGTTAGTTCACCTATTTTAGGAGATCGCTATGAAAGACCAGGCTCAAATTGTTATTATCGGCGGGGGGATTTTTGGAACCAGTATCGCTTACCACCTTGCCAAGGCTGGCTGCACCGATGTTGTTCTGGTGGAAAAAGGGGAGTTGACCAGCGGCACGACGTTTCACTCCGTCGGTCTGGTTTCCCAGTTCCGCACATCGCCGGCATTGATGAAGGTGATGAATTATACCATCAACCTGTACAATGAATTAGCACAAGGGGCGGGCGGCGACTCCCTGGGCTGGCATACGGTAGGCAGTTTGAGATTGGCAAGCAGCAAAGACCGGTTAAAAGCGCTGCAGCGGGAAGTCAGCCGGGCCCAGGCCATCGGGCTGACGGCCGACATCATCAGCCCGGCTGAAGTGTTAAAAATTTATCCGGAGCTGTCCGATAAAAGCCTGTACGGTGCTGTCTACGTGCCGGATGACGGGCATATTGATCCCAGCGGTATTACCTATGAGTTCGCGCGTCTGGCCCGCGAGATGGGTGTTGATATCTACACCAAGGTGCGCGTTACCGCTATCGAGCTTTCTGCGACGCGCGCGGTTGCAAAAGTGATCACCGACCACGGGAACATCAAAACCGAATGCGTCGTCAATGCCGCCGGTCAGTGGTCTCCGCGCATCGGTGAGATGGTGGGTGTCCACATACCGATTGTCCCCATGATGAATCAGTACCTGACCACCAAACCGATAGCGGGCCATGAGCTGCCCCCCAACACCCCGGTAATCAGAGATCCGGACAATCTGTTTTATTGCCGGGAAGACGTCGGCACGTTCTTGTTCGGCGGATTCGAGACCAATCCCAAACCCTGGTCGGTGGATGGCGTTGCCTGGTCTTTCACCCAGGAGCTGCTCCCGGGAGAGTGGGAGATGTTTGAAGATATTATGGCCGGCGCCATGCGACGAATACCTATTTTAGAGGAGGTCGAAGTCATCGAGTTAATTAACGGGCCGGATGCCTTTACACCTGACGGCTATTATGCCTTAGGGCCGGTGCCCGGACTAAAGGGCTTTTACGTCGCGGCCGGTGGATCCGACAACGGAATCGCCGGTGGCGGCGGCATCGGGAAACTGATTGCCGAATGGATTCTGGAGGGTGAAACCGCCATCGATACCCATGAGATGAATGTCAAGCGGTTCGGGCCGCACCTGACGGATAAATCCTTTCTGGTTGAACAGTGCCGCGAAGTGATCCGATACTATTACCACCTGCGATATCCCCAGGATGAAAATGAATGGGGCCGTCCCCTGCGCACCAGTCCCTTTTATGAACGCCTGAAGGAGCGCGGTGCTGTATTCGGACTCAAGAACGGCTGGGAACGGGTCAATTATTTCGACCCCGCTCAGCCCTGGCGTCAAGCCGGTGCGGATCAGAAGGACTGGGGCTGGCAAAGACCGCCTTATTTTGACCAGGTCGGCACCGAAGTCAAGGCCGCCCGTGAGAAAGTGGCGCTGTTTGACATGACCTCATTCGGCAAAATTCGACTGCGGGGATCGGGCGCTTTGAATCTTTTACAAAAACTGGCCGCCAATAATCTGGATAAACCGGTTGGTCGTGTCACCTATACCCAGTTTCTGAATTCCCGCGGCGGCATCGAAAGTGATGTTACCGTTGCCCGTTTATCGGCTGACGAGTTCAGAATTATTTCGGGCACCTCATTCGTTTCCAATGATCTCGGATGGATTCAACTGCATCTGCCGGATGACGGGTCGGTGGCGATTAATGATGAAACCGACAGCCTGGGTTGTCTGGGACTCTGGGGACCCGAGTCGCGGCGCGTGCTTGAATCCGTCAGCGACAGCGATTTGTCTAACAACGCTTTTGCCTACATGACAGCCCGGCCCATTCTTATTAAGGGCCTGCCGGTGTGGGCCCAGCGGGTCAGCTACGTCGGTGAACTCGGCTGGGAACTCTACATTCAACCTGAGGATTGCCCGAAGGTATGGGATGCCCTGCTGGAAGCCGGCCGGAAATTTGAAATTCAAACCGCCGGATACAAAGCCCTGGATGCGCTGCGAATAGAAAAGGGCTATCTATACTGGAGCGGTGATATTACGCCGGAGGACAATCCCTGGGAAGCCGGTCTGGGCCTGTTTGTCGACCTGGCAAAGCAGGATTTCATCGGCCGGCCGGCGCTTATCAAAATAAAAGGGCAGGACCTCAATTCCAGGCTGGTGGCCCTCACCATGAATGCCGGCGGCAATTTATATGGCGGGGAATCGGTCTGCAAAAACGGCCGGGTAATCGGGCGTATCCGATCCGGTAATTATGGCTACAGCATCGGAAAAGATATCGGTCTGGTATATCTGCCGCTCGATCTGGCAATTGCCGGTACCGAATTAGAGGTCGAGGTGCTGGGTGAGTCCATTCAAGCCCGGGTTGCCGAAACGCCGCTGGTTGATCCCCCAGGCGAGAAGCTGCGAGCATAGCGCGCGGCTGGGACACCGGCAAGAATGATTAATATTTGACACGCTGTTTCCTTTTAGTTATGGTCATAGAAAAGCAGGAAGTAATGGTTTCAGGTTTCAGGGCAAAGGTTGAAGGTTAAAGGCTAAAGGGAAAAGGATAATGGTTTAAGTGTTCAGGTGCCAGGCGATCAGATGACAGAGGACAGATTTTAGAGGACAGATAACTGAGTAAGGAAATTTTCAAACCATCCTCCACCATCCACCGGTGACCTCCAACCCGGCACCTCGTTTGAAACTACATCATATTTAATGTCATTTAGGTTTTAATTAATGTATGGTGGGAGTGGTTTCGATTCGGCTGAGCTCGTCGCAGGCCAGCCAAGATTACCCGGGTAATCGCGGTTACCCCGCTAAAAAACAGCGGGATGCAAGCAAAAACCGCTCCCACAATCCAAATACAAGCGACACAAAGCTACCAAGTTTCTTTTTCGATTAGACTGGCCGCCCTCCTGAGGCGGGTAAACTTTTCAGGCCAGCGGCGGCGCTCGTATGAGACTGCGCGTGTCCGAACAGCGAACCGCAGAAACCAGGGAAAAGCGAACCGCAGAATATCGAATATCGAATGTCGAATGTCGGTATCGCTGTGCTCTATCTTTTATAATAATAGACCGTTCGACACAGAGGCTCACGACGGGCAGGATACATTCCTTCGATATTCGACATTCGATATTCGCTTTTTTACCTTTGATCTCGGTTGCCTTCCACTTCAGCGATGCAACCTTCAATAATGTCCAGGGCTTTGTCTATTTCTTTGCGGCTGATGGTCAGGGCCGGCGTGAGGGTAATAATATTTCCCATGGTCAGCTTGAAGCTCACGCCTTGCGCGAGTGCCGCGTACATCACCGCCTCGGCTTCATCACTTGCGCGATCACGGGTCTGCCGGTCTTTGACAAGCTCGATACCTAAAAACAATCCCAGACCGCGAACATCGCCGATCAACGGATGCCGGTCTTTCATCGCCCGCATTCGCTCCAGGCAATGCCGGCCCAACTCGCGGGCATGTTGCACCAGGTCGTGCTTTTGAATGTAGTCAATCGTGGCCAGGGCCGCGGCGCAACCCACCGGACTTTTTTCATGGGTGTAGTGACCCAGGGCCCGATGAGCGGCAACATCCAGATCTTCGCGTGCGATCACGGCCGCCATGGGCAAAACCCCGCCGCCCAATCCCTTGCCGATAACCACGATATCCGGCCGGACACCGAAATTTTCAAAAGTGAACATCTCACCGGTGCGGCCGAGGCAGTGGGGGATTTCATCAAAAATCAACAGGGCGCCGTGCCGGTCGCAGGCCTGCCTGATCTTCTGCCAGTATTCAGGCTTTGGAATATAGGGGGTGCTGCGAATGGGCTCGGCAATGACTGCCGCAATGTCGCCTTCTTTTTCAAGAATATATTCGACATAGTCGGCGCAGGTTAAATCGCATCCGCCCCGTTGCCCGCAGCCGAAGACACAGCGATATTCGTCGGGCGGCGGTGCATGCTCGGTGCCCGGCAGCAGGGGCCCCATGTCCTGACGGAAGATGGCTTCACCACCAATGGATATGGTGTCCAGGGTGGCACCGTGGAAAGAATCCCACATGGACACCGTTTTGTGCCGGCCGGTTGCCAGCCGGGCCAGTTTTAAGGCAATGCCGATGGCTTCCGCACCACCCGGGCAGAACAGGGACTTGTTGAGATCAGCGGGGGCGACTTGGGCTAATTTTTTTGCCAGTTGCACGGCCGGACGGTTGGTATAGCGGCGCGTGCAGAACGGCAGCTCATCCAGCTGATTCTTGATGGCCGCGATGACCTCCGGGTTGGCAAAGCCCACCTGGTGCACATTGTTGCCGTGAAAATCCATATAGCGCCGTCCCTGCAGGTCTTCAATATAAATGCCGTCACAGGCGCGCATGGTGTTGAGGCAGGGGGTGGAGAGCGACTGCCTGAGGAAATAACGCGCATCCTCTTCCAGCAGGGCCTGGCTGGTGTCATCGATGTGGGTCTTCTGCCAGGCTTGACGGCGTGCAGAAATATTAACGTCGCCTTCCGATTGGTGGAGTTTTGGCATGATCAACGACCTTTCTATACAGAACTTAAAGGATTGTGTTCAACTAACAAACTATGCAATATTGTTCAAGTCAACCGATAATTACCCATTTCTTAAGAAATAGTTCAAAATTCAGGTCCCTATTATAATTGTTGATCTAAAAATGCTATCTGCTATAAAGCGAAACTCGCGACTCATGCATTTCTTGACATCACCGGTGGGTTTTATGATATCTGTAATCGAACCAGTTTTCTTCAACTGGGGATGATCTCAATCTATCGGTTTTCGGTTATTAGTTGGTTTTCCGGCAAGCCTTGTACGCACTATGGTAAAACCTATGTGTCGATATCTGGCCAAACATGCACCGGGCTTCAGGAAAACCCGCTGTATTTGCAATTAAAAAACCACAATCCCGGTTCTGTAAAATCCAATTAGACTTCGCATCCAAAACTATCAAAAAAAAGGTACACGACACTCATGAGTACAGCCATCTTAAGCATATTATCTGGCATAGGAGGTATGTTTGGATGGGGAATATACGACTTTCTAGGAGGTGTTTATGCTAAACAGATAGGACCTTTTAAATCTTTCTTTTGGTCCCAGCTGGCCGGTTTACTATCGGCCCTGCTGCTGATATTCGTTTTTACAATAAGCTTCAACGTGCCTCTTGCGGTAATCATTTTGCTCCCAATCGCAGCAATTATTTATTCTGCCGGATACTTGTTTTTTTTCAAAGGTTTTGAGATAGGCAATGTATCGATTGTTGCCGCAACCATGAATCTATGGGCTGTATTTACAATGCTGTTTGCTTTTATCTTTATGGGCCAGCGGCTTTCTACAATACAGACCTTAGGCGTCTTAATGATTATTGCCGGCGTTACTTTAGCATCCTTAAATTGGAGAGATATTAAAAATCAAAGATTTCAACTTTCATCAGGTGTCAAAGAGACAGTTTCAGGGGCATTTTTCTTTGGTGTCTTTTGGAATATCAGCGAGGTTATATCTGAAGAAATTGGGTGGCTGTTAACGACCCTATTGGTGAAGTTCGGGATTATTTTGTTCTTGCTGCTCTTCTCCTTTTTCAAAAAGCGGGAGCTTGACTTAACTAGAGATGGCACTAAAACAAAATGTATGGTTGCATTAATGGGTATTATTGAAGCCGGAGCAGTCGCAATCGTTAATTACGGGTTAACGATCGGAGATGCAATATTGATTACGCCTATCGCTTCTGCCTTATCGATAGTGACCATTACAATGGCTATTATTTTTTTGAAAGACAAAATCACGAAATTCCAGGGGCTGGGAATCTTAACAGCTATTGCCGGTATCATTGTCACTGCATTTTAAAATCAATCAATTAAGGAATCAAATATGATCCGTCGATCAGACAATACAGACCCGCGCATCGAAAGAGAACAGGGGGATGTCAACACGACCGATAACCGCCGCAAATACTGGGAGCGCAATTTATCGGCTGAAGCAAAAAAATGGTTTGATGAAGACAATAAATATTTTTTGCACCAGAGTCTGTCGACCCCCGTACTGAATGTTCTTGCCAAAGCCCGGGGCAGCTATATCGAAGATCTGGACGGCAAAAAATATATCGATATGCACGGCAACGGCGTCCACAATGCCGGATTTAACAACCCGGTCGTGATCGAAGCTGTGAAAAAACAGCTGGATGACGGGCTGACCTTTTGTCCGCGGCGCTACACGAACATTCCGGCGGTAAAACTGGCCAAAAAATTGGCGGCCATCACGCCCGCCGGACTGGACCGCTCTCTTTTTTGTCCGGGCGGCTCAGAAGCCGTTGAAATGGCCCTGATGCTGGCCAAGCAGGCAACCGGCCGCTTTAAAACAATCTCATTCTGGGACTCATTTCACGGCGCCGGGTTCGGCGCGGCCAGCGTCGGCGGTGAAGAACATTTCAGCGGGGGGTTCGGCCCGATGGTGCCGGGCGCCTTGCGGGTCGAATTCCCCAATTACTACCGCAATCCCTGGGGATTTTCCAGGCAGCAAGACGTGGATGCCGAATGTCTGCGCCAGATTGAATTGATTTTAAAAAGGGAACCTGAGATGGCGGCCATTATCGGAGAACCGATATCGGCAACCCCGGTGATTCCTTCCAAAAGATTCTGGCAGGGGGTCAAACAGCTAGGTGAACAATACGGCGCCTTGCTCATCTTCGATGAAATCATTGAGGGTTTCGGACGAACGGGCAAGATGTTCGCCTGTGAGCACTTTGTCACACCGGACATCCTCGTGATCGGAAAATCATTTGGCGGCGGCCTGATGCCGTTTGCCGGAATTGTGGCCGGTGAAAAGTACAACGTTTGCCGGCACCGGTCGGTGGGACACTACACCCATGAAAAAAATGCCCTGTGCGCGGCGGCGGCCCTGGCCGAGATCGCGTACATTGAAGAACACAAACTCTGCGAGCACGCGGCCGAACTTGGCGCGTATACCCTTAAGCGATTATTTAAACTCCAGGAGAAGCACCCCTTAATCGGCCAGGCGGCCGGCCTGGGGCTGCATATCGGCATCGATCTGGTCAGCGATCGCAAGACGCAAAAACGGGCCACCGAAGAAGCCGAAATCATCATGTTCAAATGCCTCGAAAAAGGGCTTTCCGCCAAAACCATCGAAGGCAATATTCTGACCTTGCGACCGGCCCTGGTAATCACCCAGTCTGAAATGGACCGGTCCGTCGATATTATCGATGAAGCGATCGGCGAGGTTGAGCAAGGAAAGAAATATTAACTGCCGATCTAAATGTGGGCCTTGCTAATAAAGAAAAAATACATAGAAAGGTTTCCTTCGATTTAAATATTCGATTCACCGCAGAGTCGCAGAGGACGCAGAGAGTTTCTTTCTTGGTCTGATTTTTTGAGAGGAAAAATAATTCCTCTTTGCGCTCTCTGCGGCTCTGCGGTGAAAAATGTTTTTACTTTTTAATCCATCGCGGCACCTTGAACGTGGAATTCGGATAGGGTGTCAGGGGTGGATCGGTATAGATCGGCTGCAGTTCACCGCCCTGCACCTGATAGTGTACAACCGGCGCACCATTTTGAGCGCGCAGTACGTTGTCCTTATCCCACTTGATAAGACCCATTTCGCCCTCATAACCGTTATTCTGAATATAGGCATTGACGGCTTTGAAATCATAGGCATCACCCACTTTTTCGACGGCATGGGCCCAGGCCTTAACCGCCGTGTAGGCGATCCAGGCGCCAGCCGGGACCTGATGCTTGTTGAGCTTGACAAATTTGTCCACCCAGGCCTGACCGGCGGCATTTGGGGCTTTGGGTCCCGGCAGCCCGCTGGGCATTTCACCCACAATACCGTCGGCAGACGTCCCCAGGGCGTCCACCACCTCACGCGGCGTAATGCCCCAGCCGAGGCTGATGATGGAGTTGCTCGGTTTTTTTAAAAACTGCTGGATGAAGGTGATATTTTCCTGTCCGCTGGGAATTTCCATATGGATGAGGGCCGGTTTGATCCTGCGGATCTGGGACAAAATCACACCCCATTCGTTGGTACCGTATGGAACCGTCTCGCGTTTTTTTACATCCCAACCGGATTGTTTAAAGTTTTTTTCCAGTGTATCACCGACTTCAAGACCCCATGAATCATCGGTATTGATAATCACTACCTTTTTATTGGGGTATTTGTAGGGCAGTGCCATCAGCGCACGAAACATACTCTTGGCCTGCTCGACGCCCACGTCAGTCGTCTGGTAGATGTTGTCATACATTTTAGGATCTTCTTTAAACACGTCTACCGCTGCCTGGGATCCATCGTCGGCAAAAAAGGGCGCATCATATTTTCCGTAGGCCCGCACATCCTGACCCCATCCGGCCCAGCCGGCGTGCACAGAAGCCACATTTTTCTGGCCACAAAGATAATCGGCCGCCTGCATGACCACCTCAGGTTCAAAGCCCTTGGAATCGAAACGAATAATCTCAAGCTGTTTACCCAGCAGGCCTCCGGATGCGTTGATCTCGTCAATCGCCATCTTGATGCCCTTGAAATAGTCTGAACCGGAACCGGCGGCCCATCCGGTCATCGGAATCGGAACGCCCACCGGAATGGTATCGGCGGCCATGGCAGCGGGGACCCAGAACAGACAAAAAACTACAACCAATGTCAATAGACTGATTCTTTTCACGTTGCACCTCCTTTTACATTTCATAATAAAAGTGATTGAATGATTAAACTCCGCCTAACTGATTATTACCTGGATAGCGCTAAAGCTTCACTGCGTGCCCGGCTCTTCGCTTTGCTGCGGCTGTAATGACAAAATAAGCTGCCGGGTTAATAATTAAATAGTTCCCTAGCAAAATGATCGAGCGAAGCGAGTTCCATAATTATGCATTATTCAATCTTCAATATTCAATTCTCTGCCCCTGCGGCCGATCGTTTGAGCCAGATGCCCATCACGCCGTTGGGCAGCGCCAGGACCAGGATGACTACCAGAGCACCCATGGTTACGGCGCGATATGCCCCCAGTGGTGCCATCAGTTCACTGCCGGCGACGACCAAAAAGGCACCGATGATCGCACCGGGAAAATGACCTAGGCCCCCCACCAGCATCATGACCATCAAAATACTGAACAGGTCCAGTTCCAGCATACGGAAAGAGAGCACGCCGTAGAAATGTCCATAATAAGCGCCGATGATACCGGTTAAAAAAGAGGTCAGGGCAAAAACCATCAGTTTGTATTTAAAAGCACTGATTCCCAGACTCATGGCAAAATCCTGGGAATCTTTAAGTGCCAGGAACGCAACGCCCCAGTAAGATTTAATCACAAACATAATAATCAGCGCGCAGGCAAGGGATACCAAAAGCGTTAAATAAAAGGTGGGGACGATATTGGCCGAGCTGAAGGTATAACCGAAAATGCTGATGGGTGGAATGGTCAAAAGACCGACTGAGCCGCCTGATCCCAATGCAAGGCCGATCTCACCCCTTAAGGTCGGCTGCAGGGCCATATGTACGCCAAAGGTGACCAGGGCCACATAGGGTCCGGCCAGCCTGAGACAGGGCAGTCCCACAAGAACTCCCATACCGGCGGTAAAAATACCAGCGATGAAGATGGACAACACCGGTGTTACATTGTGCTCGATGGAAAGGATACCGGAGCAATAGGCGCCCATGACGAAAAAGGCCACCTGTCCGAATGAGAAGATACCTGCAAATCCCATCATGACATCCCAGCAGGAGGCCACCACGGCCCAGATGAGGCACATGATCATGATGTTCATAATAAACCGAATGTCTGCCATAAAGATGGGCAGAATTGCCATGATCCCATAGGAAACGCCGATGATGATAGCCATATGTTTTAGCCGCATTCTTTACTCGCCTTTTCCCATCAATCCTTGCGGTCGCAATGCCAGGGTGGCCAACAGCAGAATAAAAAGCGCAATAATGCCGTAGCTCATGCCGAACATCCAGCCCACAAACGCTTCGAGCATACCGATAATGAAAGCCGCGTAAAGGCCGCCGCGGATGGATCCCATACCACCGAATGCCGTTACCACCCAGGCCTTCACCATGATCGTGCCGCCGGAGTTGGGATTAATAAACCACTTTTGGCTCAGCAGAATGCCCCCGAATCCCACCATGACCGTGGATATGGCAAAGGTGGCGGCGAAAATACGCTCCTTAGGAATACCAACGATTTTAGCTCCGATCGGATTCTGGGCCACAGCCCGTACAGCCATGCCGAGGCGGGTGTTGTTAAGCAGCCACCCAAAAAGCAGGATACCGCCCAGAGACATGACAAAAATCATGATGTCCTGGTAAGAGAACACCAGTTGCCCGACTTCGAGGATCCCATCCAAAATGGGTGGCAAGGATTTCATGCGGACACCGAATACCACCTGATAGAGGCTGGTCAGAAAAAGCGCCAGGCCCAGGGTCAACATCATGACCTTGTTTTCCCAGTCCGGACGCTTCCTTAAGGGAGCCACCATGAGTTTTTCCAACCCGTACCCTACAGCGAACATCAGCGGCATGACAATGACCAGAACCCCCAGGTAACCGCCGAATTGAAAGCCGAGTCCAAAAATCAGTATCCAGGCAAAATAACCGCCCATGTTAAAAAAATCCCCATAAGCGAAATTAAACGCCTTGGTAACCCCATAGACCAGGGTCATGCCCACCGCCATGAGGGCATATACGGACCCGGTGGACAGGCCGGCGATAATCACGTCGGTGATTTCATACAGCAACAGAATGGTGTCTTCATCAAAACCCATCGCATCTCCGATCAATGCAAAAGATACAAAAACTAGAAAATTGCTGCCATGAAGGCCTATGTATTTTCAAAGGCCCTGCTTTTCATAAGCGGCGAATTTCACCCATAAATTTGCCATTCAACCGCTAGCTGCATTACATCCCCAAAAACACCTCTTTTAAATGCTCATTGTTCAGCGCTTCATCTTTGTTTCCTTCAAAAGAGATTTTTCCCTCTTCCATGACATAGATTCTGTCAGCCAGTTCCGCTATTTGGGGAATATTCTGTTCAACCAGTAGAACGGTTTTTCCCTGATTGTTGATCTGCCTGATGATGGAAAAGATCTCATGCCGCAAGCTGGGTTGAAGCCCCAAAGAGGGTTCGTCGACACATAGAAAATCCGCATTTGACATCAACCCTCTGGCAACGGCCAGCATGCGTGCCTCGCCGCCGCTCATGGTTGAGGCGAATTGTTTTTTCCGATCCACCAGCCTGGGAAAAAGGTCGAAGATCCACGCCAGATTTTCCTTTTCATGGGCGCGGGCGTTTTTGGAATATGCCCCCAGTTTAAGGTTCTCCAGAACCGTCATATATGGGAAAAGTTCACGGTTTTCAGCGATGTAAATCATGCCCAGATTGACGATTTTATCGGTCGCCAGGTCGTTGATGTCCTTATCCTTATAGCTGATTTTGCCTTTTGTCTGATCAACCAATCCACAAATTGACTTCAAAAGCGTACTTTTGCCATGCCCGTTGGGCCCCAGCATGACCACCACCTCACCCTGATCTACCGAAACGGAAACGTCCCGCAAAACATGCGACTCACCATAATAGGCGTTTAAATTACTTACTTTCAGCATTAACATCACCTAAATAGGATTCAATAACCCTGGGATCATTGACGACCTTCACGGGTTCATCGCAGCAGATCATGCGACCGGATTCAATGATCAACAGGATTTCGGTCAACTCGGTGAGCACCTTCATGAAGTGCTCGATAATAATAATGGTGATGCCCAGATCCCGGTTGATTCTGCCGATCAAATCCATCAGACTTTTAATTTCCATGGGGTTGCAGCCGGCCATGGGCTCATCGAGCATCAGAATTTTAGGCTTGGTGGCAAGGGCCGCGCCGATCATCAATTTTTTTTTACCCAGCAGATTTAAAAGTGCAGTATTTTGGAAACGTTCTTTCTCAAGATCGACAAATCGGATCATCTCCTCCACATGAGTTGGATCAAGACCGCCCGCGGCCCCGAACCGGCAGCCTACGGAGATGCTTTTTTGCACGCTGAGACTGGGAAAGGTTTGAGGGATCTGGAATGTACGGGCAATACCGGCTTTGGCGATGCGGTAAGGCGGCTTGCCGGTGATATCCCGACCGTCAAACTCGATTTTGCCTTCGTAGCTGTAAAATCCGGTGATCAGGTTGTAGACGGTGGATTTGCCGGCTCCGTTAGGACCGGCGATGCCGAAGATCTGCCCTTTTTGCACCTCGAAACTCAGTTCGTCAACCGCCGTTAGTGCTCCAAACCGCTTGGTGACATTGAAGGCCTTGAGCATCGTAAACCCTTCCGCCTAATCCATAATCTGATATAGGTCCAAAAATATCCGGTACCGCTTTCAATACAAAGGACTTATAAATAATCTTAAGTGAGATTGAAAGTCAAGATCCGAATATTACTTTTAGACATAAATAATATCGGAATTATTAATTTGACTTATTTAGCTAATATCTTTATAAATATCAGATGGTAACATAAATCTTCAGCTATGAATCCCTGGGATAGAGCACAACTATGGCGCTATCGGCACATTGGTCAGCACCTTTGAAGCTGATTGTTGCCACTCACTCAGGGATCACTCAAAAGTAACTTCACATTTTGGACGTCGATCCATCGCGTCCGGCTGCGTTGTGGGAGCTCGGAATATGCTAGATATTTCTGTGCTTCCGCGTCTTGCCGGCCGGGCGCCATCGCGAAATTGGAAAGAAGCTTATGCTGATACGGACTGTTATTATGCCTGCTACCTGAAACATGACACCTATATTGGGGTGAGCCTGCCATCGAACTGATATTCTTCATCTTGCTGGGAGCCGGAGCCTATGTCGGCTGGAATATTGGTGCCAACGATACTGCCAACTGTATCGGCACGACGGTGGGCTGCGGCCTGATATCCTTTAGAAAGGCAGCAATTCTGGTTGCCGTATTCGTGATTATCGGTGCGATGTTGCAGGGCCAGCACGTCATGAAAACCATCAGCAAGGGTATCGTCAATGCGGAGCTGGACTATCTGGCGGTGTGTGTCGTTTTGATCTGCTCCGGGTTCTTTGTCACCCTGGCCACGTTTTTTCGAATTCCCACTTCTACCTCCCAGGCGATTGTCGGAGGTGTCGTCGGAATCGGCCTGGCGGTCGGCGCCGAGGTGAATTTCAGCAAATTTATTTTAATCGCCGAAAGCTGGATTATCTGCCCGGTATTGGTCATGATTCTGTCCTATGGCTTTATGCACCTGGTCGTTTTGGTTTTACGCAAATTTGGATCCAGGACACTGCTGTTTCAGCACGCTTTAGGGTGGCTGGCAATTGCATCAGCCTGTTACGTAGCCTACTCAATGGGGGCCAACAATGCCGGCAACGCGGTCGGCCCCATCGCCAATCTCGACATTTTTCCGCCCAAATTGCTTTTGTTCATCAGCGGCCTGAGTATTGCCATTGGCGCCCTAACCTACGGGAAAAAAGTTGCCGATACCGTCGGCAAAGGAATTACCCAGCTGGATATCCCGGGCGCCTTTGTGGCCCAGGTTTCCTCGGCCTTTGGCATGCATCTTTTTTCTCTTTTCGGCATCCCGGTGTCTACCTCCTCTGCCATTGTGGGTGCTGTGGTGGGCGTCGGTCTGGTGAAAGGTGCCAGATCAATCAGCAAAAAGACCATTGTGACCATCCTGGTCGGGTGGATATCGACCCCGACGCTGGCGGGATCTTTTTCTTTTTTATTATATAAAGTAATAAAACTTATTTGGGTCGGGTAACACAGAATTAAGCAATAGCGATTGCGCGACCCTTTAGGTCAAGCAGTCCTATTAGGCGGATTTGCAATATTCGAATATATTGGGGTACTGGAATAATGGAATGTTGAAATTATGGGTTTGGCGGAAAGAGGTCTATTTCTAAATAAATGACGCTGAGCAGATATTAAAATCAGGCCATCATCCAATTTTCATTCCCAATATTCCATTTTTCCACTGTTCCATTATTCCATGGCTATTTCACGGAAGTCACTAATTTTTTGTGGAGAAATCAAAGCCTAACATACCGGTTCGGGATTTTACATAGGCTATATAGACTTGATATAATGATAATCTTGTGTTAGACGCACCTTGACCGATTCATTTAAAGGCCCCGGCTGAACTGAAGGAGAATTTATGTTACTGTTTAAAAAAGAAAAACAGGTCATCGAGTTTATATTAAAGCACCTTGACCTGGTTGAGGACTCGCTGAAAACAGGTATCAAAACCATTGAATGTTATCTTGAGAACAACATCAGCGAAGCCAAAGTATTAGCCCGCAAAGTCCGAAGCATTGAATCAGAGGCCGATATCGTCCGTTATGACACGCGCGACAAACTTTATTCCGGTGCCTATTTGCCCCTGCTGCGCGAGGACATCTATAAGCTGATTGAAAGCATTGACAAGGTGGCCAATGCCGGTGAAGCCTGCTGCGATTTTTTTCTGAATCAGCGCCCGGTGGTACCCGATGAATTGAAACCCGCTTTTGTTGAAGTTGTCAGAGAATCTCTGGGGATTATCGACAATCTCAAACTTGCGGTTTTGTGTTACTTTAAAGGCGAGTGCAAAATCGAAACGGTACGTGAACATACCAAAGAGGTCGGGATGCAGGAGTCACGGGTTGACAAACTCGAGTGGGATCTAACGAAAGCCATCCTCACGTCACCCATGGACCTTGCCCACCAGTTGCACTTAAGACTTTGCCTGGAAAATATTGTCGAAGTTTCCGACCGGGCTGAAGATGCCGGAGATCAATTGGAACTGGCGACGCTTAAATCGATGGTGTAAATATGCTATTGGGCTATTGGTCGGGCTGAATTACCGGACTCCTTCAATTAATCAAGTAATTGAATGGCTTAAAAAAATTCCAAGCACCAAAAACCAAATCACAAATAAATTCCAATTATCCAAATTCAAAATTCAAAACATATAATCCCTCCGAAGTTGTGTTCAAAAGTCCCCTGACTGGCAGATCCAGATATGTAACGATCTGCGATACAAGTCTGGTGAATGTTTCGGTCATTGAGTATTGAGATTTGAAATTTACTTGTAATTTGGGATTTTATTTTTATATTACTCCCTTTTCATCCAAAGCCTTAATCTCTTCCGGGGTATAGCCTAGCTCCCGCAGTATGGCTGCCGTACTTTCACCGAAGCCGACCGGCGCCGTGCGAACGGAACCCGGGGTGCCACTCAGTTTGACGGGCACACCGAGTGTTTTTGATTTTTTACCGTCCGGCGCATTAATTTCGACGACCATCTCCCTTTCCCGCAAAAGCGGATCATCTAAGACTTCACTCAGCGATTGGACCCGTCCCCAGCAGATATCCAACTCGCCCAGGATTGCTTCCCACTGATCCAGTGTTTTTTTCCTGAAGGTCGCGCGCATGAAATCAAGAATTTCCGGGCGGCGCTGGTCGTCATATTGCAGGGCAGCATAGTCCGGCACTTGCAGAACTTCACACAGCTTTTTCCAGAACCTGTTTTCGACAGCCCCGATGGACAGGAATCGGCCATCGGCGGTTTCGTAGGTGTTGTAGCAGGCATAGCGATGGGAGAGAATCCCATCGGCGCGCCTGGGCTCGTGTCCGGTAAGCTGGCTGAAAAACAAGGCCGCCGGCAGAAAACCGACCATCCCGTCGGTCATGGAAATATCGATATATTGACCCTGGCCGGTTTTCTCCCGGGCGAAAAGCGCCAGCAGAATGCCGATGGCCGCATTCATGCCGCCGCCGGCAATGTCTGCTATCTGGATGCCGGGAATTGAGGGGGGGCGATCCGACTCACCGATGAGATTGAGAACCCCGGCAAAGCTCAAGTAATTGACATCGTGTCCAACGCGATCACGATAGGGACCATTTTGACCGTAGCCGGTAATGGAACAGTAGACGATGCGGGGATTGACCTGCCGCACCGTTTCGTAATCCACACCCAACCTGTCGACAACACCCGGTCGGAAACCTTCCAGCACCACATCGGCATTTTCAAGCAGGCGGAAAAAGATATCTTTTCCTTCTGTGGTCTTTAGATTCAGCGTCATGTGTTCCTTGTTGCGGTTAATGATATTTAAAAAGAGTCCATCCGCTAAAAAACGTTTGTCTTCGATGGCAATCACCCGGGCGCCGTGATCGGCCAGAATCATTGAACAGTAAGGGCCCGGCAGGAGACGGGAAAGGTCGATGACGGTAGTTCCAGACAAGGCTCCAGGCTTCGTCATAAGTACTTCCTCCAGTGTTTTAATTGATCGCTGTGCTTGAGGCAAGAGGGGTACAGCACATAGCTCAAAGCGCAAAGTTGAAATATGAATTAATCCTCTTTTACCTCAAGTAAAACGCCCTTCCAGGCACATGGTTATTCTATTAACCATTAATAAATAACGATTAACATAAATTCTGCGCAACGCGCAGAATTTATTTGCCCTTGAACACCGGCTTTCTTTTCTCCATAAAAGCGGTCACCGCTTCAACCACGTCTTCGGAGGGCAGGGCGGCGGTGTTTTTTTGCGCCACATAATTCAAGCCGGAATCAATGCCATGATCTCGGCTGTAAAGGATGACATCTTTAACTCCCTGAACGGTAAGGGGTGGGCACCCGGCAATCTGGGATGCCAGGGTTTTTGCTTCCAGGTACAGGGCGTCGCGATCGTCGCAAACACGGGTGAGCAGTCCCATCCGGAGGGCTTCTGCAGCTGTGAAATCCCGGCCGGTTAAGGCCAGTTCGCGGAACCAGCCGTGGCCGATAATGTCCGGTAAGCGTTGCAGTGTGCCCAGATCGGCGATAATCCCCATGCGGGTTTCCCTGATGCTGAAGACGGCATCCTTTGTCGCAATACGAATGTCACAGGCGCTGATCAGATCAATTCCCCCGCCGATGCAGTGGCTGTGGACAGCGGCAATGACGGGTTTGCGGCATTTTTCAATAGCGGTTAAGCCTGCCTGGAGGGCCAGGATTTTGATGCGCGTATCTTCCCGCTGATCGGCGCCTTCACCGCTTAGCAATGATGCGGCCTCATTCAAGTCGGTTCCGGCCGTAAAACTTTTGCCCTCTGCTTTGATCACCACCACCCGGACCGCGGGGTCCCGGTCGAACTTCGCCAGGTGTGCGGAAAGTTCTTTAAAAAATGCGGATCCCATGACATTGCGTTTAGCGGGACGATTCAGGGTTAACCAGGCAACATGTTCTTCCTGCTCTACTTTGAAATGGTCTGATTCACTCATAATATGCTGACCTCTCTTTCTTAATAGTCGGTTCAAGGTTCCCCCCTTCGCCTTCCGGGCTTCCTGCTTCGCAAATGCTTCGACAGGACATGCCGGAGGGCAAGCAGGGTTCAAGGTTTACCCGCCTTTGGCGCCGCCGAAGGCGACCAAGGTTCAAAGGATACATCCGATGTAAATAATTGAATCACCTCTTAAAGTCAATTGCGATTAACATTTTACCATCCGATATACATGTCCAATGTGAAAGGCAATTGACGCATATCCGACTTTAGCGTATGGTAGCGCTTCAATTGCCATCCGATATCATTCGCCAGACAGCAAAAATAATTGTTTACTATTTTACGCTTGAGAATGGCCAAAGAGCGACGATCTAAATTAAAATCAGAATCCATATCCGGCGCGTTTTATGCGGGGTCGGCCTTTCTTATCTGGGGCCTGGGGCCTATATACTGGAAAGCGCTGACTGAAGTCCCTTCACTGGAAATAATCGTACACCGCGTGGTTTGGGCCTTCATTCTTCTTTTAACCGCAGTAATTATCGGAAAATTCTGGGCTGAGTTTATAACGGCCCTGAAGGAATTTCGAGTTCTGCTGACGCTCTTGTTGACAGCCGCTATCCTGGCGGGCAACTGGTTATTGTATGTCTGGGCAATTAACAATAATTACATCCTGCAGGGCAGCCTTGGCTATTATATCAATCCCCTGGTAAACGTCGTGTTCGGGGTGTTATTTCTTAAAGAACGCCTGCGACAGGCCCAAATCGTGGCAGTGTTGCTGGCCGGGTTGGGGGTTGCCTACCTGACCTTTTCCTATGGAGAATTTCCCTGGATCGCGCTAACGCTGGCCTCATCCTTCGGGCTCTACGGTCTGATTCGGAAAGTGGCACCGGTGGGCGCACTGGTGGGTCTCAGTATCGAAACCATGCTTATGCTGGCGCCGGCAGCAGTTTATCTCATTTATCTTGAGGCCGATGGTAGTGCCGCATTTCTGCGCGGCAATATCAATATTGATTTACTTCTCCTGGGAACCTCAGCCTTAACCGCTGTTCCATTAACCCTTTTCACAGCAGGCACCAAGCGCCTCAATCTGTCCACAGTCGGTTTGCTGCAATACATGGCTCCCACCCTCATGTGGCTGCTGGCAGTTTTTTACTACCAGGAGCCTTTCTCAATGGCCCAGCTCTGGACATTCATCATGATCTGGACGGCCCTGATCATCTATTCGACGGACTCGGTGATTTATTTTCGAAGGGAAAGATAGCGGGTTTCGAGTTGCGGGTTGCGGGTTGCGGGGAGCGAGTCGCGAGGTTCGCGTTGCGTGTTGCGTGTTACGGGCTGGGACTTGAGGGTGGTGGGCCATAAGTCGCGGGTTACGGGTTGCGTGCTCTTTGCGCTTTAGTTCAAACTTTTTGTCCGGGGTGGTGGGGAATTGAGCGACGGCTTTAATTTTAAATATAAACAGCAGAGATTTGATGTCGGTTGGAAAAACGATAGATTATCGTTAATAAAAATATTTATCCAAAATGGTTCAAGTCCTGAAGATAATCTGTAAATTAAACCTGAATCCTGAGCACATTGTTTCCGATCATTTTGAGTAATACACTTCCGGTCTCCTATGCGGCAGAAAATACCGCATGCGGTGGCGACGAACAGTTTCCAGCGTCTCGGCTCTCAAATCCGCAACAACGATCCCATCTTTTCCTTTGGTGTTTTTTTTGATAATTCCACCGGATGGATCAATTACCACCGCCACCCCGGGAAACTGCAGCCCTGTGTGATTGTCGCCGGTTTGATTGCAGGCAACGATGAAGACACCGTTGTCAAATGCTCTGGCCGTCAGGTGACGCAGCCAGGAGGTCAATTTTTCCGACGGGGTTCCCCGGGGTGAGGCATGGGGCATGAAGATGATATCGACACCGTCCAGCGCCATGCGGGTGGCAAGCTCGGGAAAATGGACATCATAGCAAAGCTGAATACCCAAATTTACGTCTGCTATTTGGAATACAGGGATTGCATTGCCGGCAGCAAAAATGCCGAGTTCCGGCGGGGCGATGTGAACTTTACGATAGATGCCTGATATTTCTTGCGGCGTGACAATCAGATGACTGGCATAAATGCGGCCGCTTTTGTCTTTTTCGGCCAGGCCGGCCAGGATCACTATTTGAAACTCCAGTGCCATCTGTTGCAGGCGCCGGCTGATGGGTCCTGGAACCGGTTCGGCGGCGTCCTCGATAGCCGTTCGGGTACTGTACCCGGTGACATTTAACTCGGGAAAACAGATAAGAGTCGCATCCTGTTTCTTAGCCTGTTTGATTAAGGGAACCATCCGGTCCAGGTTATATTGCGGCCGGTTGACGATCGAATTGAAAACTGCTGCGGCGATGCGAATATCTTTCATGATACATCAAATTGGGCATTAATCTTAAACACCTTCGTGGCCGGCAGATTCAGAATATCGCTGACGCCGGATTCTTCGGCTATCTTTTTCAGATTAGCTTCAATTTCATCCATCGATGGGGAAATAAAGGTGAACCAGACATTGTACTGATGGTCGCGCTGATAGTTGTGGGTGACACCCGGGTAACGGTTGACGATTTCGGCAAAATGCTCGATTTTGTCTGCCGGAACCCTGGCGGCACACAATGTGCTGACAAATCCCAATTTGCCCGGGACAAAATTTCCTCCAATACGCCGGATAATCCCGGTTTTTTTCAAGCGCGCAACACGGTCCAAAACCTCTTTTTCGGTCAGGCCCAACTCATTGGCCACCTCAAGGTAGGGACGTGAAGAAATGGGAAATTCCGATTGGATCCGGTTCACTATAGCTTTATCGATGTCATCCAGATTCGGCATATTTTTCCTCTCCGATGAAATTATCCCTCAACGAAAATTGCCCTCTAAAATTCGGACCTGCAGCTTTCTTTTTCGCGGCCCGTCAAATTCACAAAAAAAGATTCCCTGCCAGGTACCTAAAACCAATTGATTATTTTCAATGGCAATCAATTCCGATGATCCGACCAGGGTCGTTTTGATATGGGCAGCCGAATTTCCCTCCAGGTGGCGGTAATTAGCCTCCCACGGAATGATTTGGTTTAAAATCATCAGCATATCCGATTTTACGCTGGGATCCGCACTTTCGTTGATGGTGACCGCCGCCGTGGTGTGCGGCACATAAAGCATGCAAAGTCCTTGATCCGCTCCCGATTTTTGGAGCAGGCGATTTATATCCGATGTAATATCCACCAGTTCAGTTGTTTCGCGAGTTTTTACAGAAAGGATCATGGTAACCCCCATAGCGTACAGGTACTGTAAATTGTGGTTAAGAATTATACTATTTCGGCAAAATCCTTGCTCATTTGGAGAATATATAAATTCCAAATAACAAATTACAAACAAATTCCAATGATCAAAACTCCAAACCTGTTTTGGTCATTGATTATTGGAGATTGAGATTTAGTTGTAATTTGGTGCTTGAGAATTGAGTTTTGTCAAAGCTCCAATACTCCAGATCTTCATCACTCCGACAACACAATGCCTTCAGAGCCTTTATAACCGGCTTCGCTCATCAAAGTCACGATATTCATCATTGCAACAAAAAAGGCCCTGCTGAATATGCAGGGCCTTTTTTTTAAACTGATTTATCAGTCACGATCGTTTGATTAGACGCACCCGGTAGGTTTCGGAAGTCCAGCCATTTTACAGGCTCCCTTGCCGGGACCTGACGGGAAAAGTTCGTAAATGTGTTTCAGTTTGAAGCCGGTCACTTTTGAGAGAACCCGCACCATCGGTGCGATTCCGTTTTTCTCGTAATAATCCCGCAAGACATCGATTACTTTTTGGTGCTCATCATTAAGCTCATCAATACCCTCTTCCTTTTTAACCCACTGTACCCACTCTTGACACCAGTTATCGTAAGAATCGATAAACCCATCTTCGTCGACGTTGAATGTTTTACCCATGAACTCTACACTTGGCATTTAATCATCCTCCTTTAATATTTTATGATTTTTATTCGGCGCGCAGCCTGTTAAACTTCATTGTAATCTTTATCAAAAGAATATCCTTACATTAATGCTAGATCAATGTCAATATTAAATATGAGATATATTCCGTTAGTATTCCTTCGGCGTTTTGTTTAGTTGTTCAAGGGTGAAAACAGGACCGTCCTTGCAAACGAATTCCTGACCGATGTTGCAGCGGCCGCACATGCCGATACCGCATTTCATGCGATTTTCAAGCGACATGATTATCTTGTCGTGCGAATAGCCGAGTTTATCCAAAACCGGCTGGGTGAATTTTATCATGATGGGTGGCCCGCAAATAATTGCATGGGTATCATCATCGGCAGGAGGCGCTTTCTGTTCGGTAATGGTCGGTACGAATCCGGTGTTGTATTTCCAATTCGGGTCGTCGGTCCCATCCACGGTGATGTGCATATTGATGTCGTCGCGCTGCTCCCATTCAGCCAGCTCATCTCGATATAAAAGCATACCGGGGGTTCTGGCTCCGTAGATTACATGGATATCTTTAAATTTTGATCGATTGGCGGGATCAAGCATATAGATAATGGAAGCGCGCAGGGTGGTGAAAGCAAAACCGCCGCCGATTATTACCAGGTTTTTGCCCGCCAGGTTCTCCCACGGGTACCAGTTCCCCATGGGACCGCGAATTCCCATGATATCGCCAACATTCATGGAGTGCAGAAAGGATGATACCAGTCCGACCTTGTTGACGGTAAACATGACAAATCCCGCTTCGGTAGGAGAAGATGCGATGCCAATGGGGATTTCTCCTTTGCCGGTTACGGAAAGTTCCGCAAATTGGCCGGCTTTATAGTCAAATTTTTCCTCATCCCCTGAATTTAGAAAAACGAATTTAAATGTTTTTAAATTTTTATCTTCGGTTTCGATATTGATATCATCGATGCGAACCGGATACGGTAAATATGGATTTTGCACGTTAAGCCCCCATGTATAATGAAGAATGAATGTTGAAAATTGAATATTTGTGGAAGTCGCTGCGCTCCGTCAATCTCTAGAAAATCAATATAAATGGATAGAATTCCTTAATTCTTCAATTTTCAATCTTAAATATTCAATATCTTATGCGGCGCAGGTGTCTTGCCCGGAGCCGTAGTTGTTCATCAATTCGCAAACCCGGCGGATATCAATATTTACAGGACATGAGCGAACGCAGCGCCCGCATCCGACACATTGAATTCCGACATCGTATTTGTCGACATAATATTTTAATTTGTGCATGAACCGCTGGCGCACCCGGTGCAGTTTTGTGCCCCGGGGGTTATGTCCGGTGCCATGTATGGTAAACAATGGAAACATGCAGCTGTCCCAGTTGCGCATGCGTTTGCCGGACTTTCCGCTATTTTCATCCTGGATATCAAAACACCAGCAGGTGGGGCAAACGAAGGTACATGTTCCGCAGTTTATGCATGAAAAAGATACCTCTTCCCAAAATTGCGCATTGTAAAGCTCGGTGGTGTCGACCTGCTTTAATCCATCGGTGGTGACAAAAGCTGATATTTTCGATTCGGCCTCCTGTTTCAGGGTATCCAGCTGCTGATCGGCGGCGGCGTCTGCTGTCGTATCCCAGCCGGCTGCCTGGACCAGTTTGGCGCCTTTGTCTGTCAGAATTTTAGCCAGGTAAGCATCGCCGGTATCGACCAACAGGACATCAAGCCCTTCCTCATGAAACGGCCCGCAGCCGGCCGTGGTGCAAAAGCAGCTGCTGCATGGTGAATCACAGGCCAGGCCCACCATGGTGGTGGCTTCGCATGCTTTAATCCAATAGGGGTCCTTGAATTCCGGCGTGTCAAAATTGTGACCGACCAGCACAACTGCTTTGGCATCGCAGGGCCTGATCCCGAGTATTGCCCTGGGCGAATAATCCGTCTTGACTTCCTTCATGATATGGTGATCTTCGCGGGATTCATCAAGGGAGTATTCGAGCAGCGCTTCGGACTGGGGATAAATAATCGATTTGGGCGAAAGACGGGTGTTCAGGCAACTTAAATCCGGCGCCTGGCCTTTGGAGAGCTCCGCAAAAATATGAAACTCGGCTTCCTTAACCGGGCCAAATAAACGGTAGGCCTCTGATAAACCGGCCAGTCCGTCTTGCCACTTTCCTTTTTCAATTTGTACTATTTTCATGGTTAAGACCCTTGATTTAGGAATTGAGAAATTTAGGGATTCAGGATTTTAAGGATTGCCCTTGATTAAATCGGGCAGAAAATCCTTTAATTCCTCAATTCCCTAATTCCTAAATCCCTCAATTGATTTACTTCAATTTCTAAATTCCTTAATTTCTACTTAATAAAATCATCCGGATCTCCGGGTTGGTATGTATCCAACGGCGGACGCACTTCCAGGGACATGCCGGCCTCCCACTGGAATAGATCGAAGCAGTCCTTTTCCAGCTTTTTGGTTAGGGCCCGCATGTTGATCCCCACCGGGCACGCCCGCTCGCAAGCGCCGCAGTCAGTGCAGCGGCCGGCACAGTGATAGGCCCTTAAGAAATGAAAGGTCTTAATATCCGTTTCATCCTGGCTTTTGCCCACCCACTGGGGCCTTGATTCATCCACAAAGCACGTCGGGCAGTAGCAGAGCGGACAGGCATTGCGGCAGGCATAACAGCGGATACAGTTGGCGAAGAGATCTTCAAAATATTTTGCTTTGTCCCCGGCTGACATTGCCTCGATCTCGCTGACATCTGCGTAGCGATCGATATTCTGTTGCTCGTCAACCAGGTCGGCCACCATTTCATCGTATTCGACCGGATTGCGGTGGATGCACAGGGCACAGTTTTGCTGGAGTACATCCTTTTTATTTAAAAGCTTTTCAAACCCATGGCCCTTGACGGTGATGTTGTTTTCATCTTCGATAACGTCCAGAATTTCATCGTCAAACATGGAATTGATTTTGCGCTTGTCGATCATACCCTTGCAGGGGACTCCGATGATGACCAGCTGCTCCCGCTTTATCTTATTTTCGATAATGTGGGTGACGATGTTGCGGGAATCACAGCCTTTGGCAATGATGCCGATTTTTTCGCTGCGATTGGTCAGATAGTTCGCCAGATTGACCCCGCAATTGCTGTCCCAGACCAGATTTTGCAGGTCTTGCGGGGTTTTGGCGAAATATGGTTCGTTCATCATCGGCAGGGTGCCTTGGCGGAAACCAATAACCACATCCACCTTGCACTCTTTTAGGAGCCTTGCGGAAATTTCCCTTATTTTTTCAATATAGCTTGTCATTTTAAGCAACCTCAGCCTTTGCTTTTAAGAAAGATTGGTTTGGTCCGAGGGCCTTTATTTTTTCGGTGACTTCCCTGACAACGTCCACAAACTTGGTGGATTCTGCCGACGAGATCCAGGAAAACTGGAGACGGCCGGGTTCGGTTCCCATATGTTCCATCAAATTTTGAAACAGAGCAAACTTGCGACGGGCATAGTAATTACCTTCCAGGTAATGGCATTCTCCGGGATGTCACCCGGAGACCCAGACGCCGTCTGCCCCTTCACGCAGGGCGGCAAGAAAGAATTTGGGACTCATCCGCCCGGTGCAGGGGATCCGGATCACCCGAATATTGGGCGGGTATTCCATCCGCCCGACGCCGGCAAGATCGGCGGCGCCATAGCTGCACCAGTTGCACAAAAAAGCCACAATTTTTGGTTCCCAATCAGACATAAAAATGATCTCCTTAGTGTCGTGTTGCGGGTCGCGAGTTTCGGGTTACGTGTTACGTGTTGCGCGGTGCGGGTCGCGTATCCCGGGTTAGGCATTGCGATTGTAACTTCACTTGTTATCCCGCTTATTTCCATTCTTTTTCAACGTATTGAATATATTTATTAATTTTTCTCCCTAATTCATCGTATTTTTCGAGAATGTAATTTAGTTCTCCTATGTCTAATTCATGTATATCTTTCAAGAAATTCAAATGCACAATGGTTTCATCACATGAGGCATGTGAGCAAGTCAAAAATTTCATAAAATCTGCTTTATATTTCCTGCGACCGTACCCTTCAACAATACAGGAGGCAATACCTTTCGATGATTTTCTAACCTGCCTTCCTTCCTCATACTGTTCATATTGAGGAAGTCTCAGGGTGAACTTATGTACTTTAACTGCTAAATCATATGATAATTGATAAATCTCCAGGTCTTTGTAGCTTCTCATGGTCTTTCTTCTTTACCCAAGAACCCGTTACCCTGCAACCCGCTTCTAGCACCCCGCACCGCGCACCCCGCATCCCGAAACGCGCACCCCGCATCCCGCTACACTGCTTCCCTCAAAGAAAAGATCTGTGAAAAGATCTGATCATTGTCAAAGCCTTTCAGGTGGATGGCGCCGGAGCGGCAGGAGGCCACGCACAAACCGCAACCCTTGCACAAAACCGCATTGATTTGAGCTCTGCCGGCCCAGGGGCCTTCTTCCGTAAACGAGGGCGCCGAATAGGGACAGACCGACACGCAAACACCACACTGGCTGCAAACAGACGGATCTGTCGCAGCAATCGTGCCGCTGGTAAATATGGTTTCACGGGCCAGTAATGTTACGGCCCGGGAGGCAGCCGCCTGACCCTGGGCAATGGATTCATCGATGGGCTTGGGATAGTGTGCCAGGCCGCATAGAAACACCCCGTCAGTGGCAAACTCCGACGGTCCGAGTTTGGCATGGCGCTCGATGAAAAAACCATCATTGTTCACCGGAACCTTGAAAAAATTGGCCAGTGTATCATCCCGGTTGGGGATAATCGCTGAGGCCAGCGTCAGCAGGTCGGTCTCAATTTCCACCGGACGGCCGATGACATGATCCACGACATTTACCAGGACCTTGCCGTCTTTTATGTCGACCAGCGGCTTATTGTCAAGGGTATAGCGTATGAAAATAACCCCCGCTTCACGGGCTTCCCGGTAAAGATACTCGCGTTCACCATAGGTTCTGAGATCGCGGTACAGCACAAACACGTTCATGTCCGGATTCAACTGTTTCAGGGTCAGGGCGTTATCCACGGAATGGGTGCAGCAAACCCTTGAACAATACATCCGTTCGGGTTCACGCGAGCCGACGCACTGGATAAAGACCGCGGTGTCGATTTGTTTCAGGGCAGCATCTTTATCCTTGAATTTGCGATCGAGTTCCAGGGCTGTGATGATTCTGGAATCCTGGCCGTAACGGTATTCATTCGGCTGAAGCGGGGAGGCGCCGGTGGCCATGATGGCAACACCGTGTTCGAGCAATTCCTCATTGCCATTGGATGACAGCGTGGTTTCGAAATTGCCGACAAACCCGTCCACATCGGTTATTTGCGTATCCAGATGAACATGGATCTTTTCATGGTCTTCAATCTCAGCAATCAGATTTGACAGTTTGTCCTGGATATCCTCACCCTTGGCTGTGCGATACAGATTTTGAGCCTGGCCGCCGAGTTGTGAATTTTTTTCAATGATATGGGTCTCATATCCCTGTCTGGCGAGGCTTCTGGCAGCCGCCATGCCGGATATGCCGCCACCGACGATCATGGCGGACTGTTCGATTTGCAGCTCGGCTTCTTTGAGTGGTTCCAGCAGGGCAACTTTTGATACGGCCATCCGAACCAGATCCATTGCCTTGGTGGTCGCCAGCTCCGGATTGTTTTTGTGGACCCAGGAATTATGGTTGCGGATATTGGCCATTTCAAACAGATACTTGTTCAAGCCGGCATTGATCAATGTTTCTTGGAACAACGGCTCATGGGTTTTTGGAGTGCAGGCCGCAACCACGACCCGATTTAGATTTTTTTCCTTAACGATCTGGCTGATGGTTTCCTGGGTGTCCTGGGAACAGGAGTACAGGTTGTCCGTTGCGTATTCCACGTAGGGCAGCGTTGCTGCGTATTCGGCCACGGACGGTACATCGACGACACCGGCGATATTGATGCCGCAGCGACAGACAAATACACCGATTCTCGGGCGCTCATTGGAGACATTGGTCTCCGGGACCACTTCCGGTGTCTTGGTGAGGCTGTTGCGCGCCTGGGTTAAAATTTCTCCGGCGGCGGTAGCTGCGGCACTGGAGTCAACGACCGATTGGGGAATATCCTTCGGCCCCTGAAATGCGCCGCAGACAAAAACGCCTTTTCTGGACGTATCAACCGGAGCAAAGGTCTGGGTTTGACAGAATTTGCCTGGTGTCATCTCAATCTTCAGGCGTTCGGCCAGATCCACAATTTCGGGCGAGGTTTCAAGCCCAACGGACAGCACGATCATGTCAAAGACTTCGATTTTAAGTTGGCCGTCATCGGTGATGTAGCGAATCTCAAGGTCATCCGTATCGCCAACCGGTGTTACGGAATGGACTTTACTCCTGATAAAGCGCACGCCGTGCTTTTCCCGGGCGCTGTCGTAAAATCTTTCAAATTCCTTGCCGTGGGTCCGCATGTCCATATAGAATACGGCGCAGTCCAGATCGTGGCCCTGGTGCTCTTTGGCAATCACCGCCTCTTTAATGGCATACATGCAGCAGACCGAGGAACAATAGGAGTTGTCGCATTTATTCATGTCCCGCGAGCCGACACACTGGAACCAGGCTATCTTTTTTGGCTCCCGTTTGTCTTTGGATTGCCGTGTGATATGCCCCGTGGTCGGGCCTGAGGCAGACAGAATCCGCTCAAACTCCATGGAGGTAATCACATTGGGGAGTTTGGCATACTGGTAGTTGTCGAATTTAGCAGGGTCAAATGGGGTAAAGCCCGGCGCCAGAACCACGGATCCGACACTGATGGTATTGATTTGTGTTTTTTGGTCATAATCAATCGCACCCGTCGGGCACAGCTTTTTACAGGCACCGCACTTGCCTTTTTGAATATAAATGCAACTATCGCCGTCAATACAATATTTCAACGGAACAGCCTGGGCATATTCGACAAATGCCGATTTGCGTTTGACAAGCCCCATATTATAGGTATCGACAACTTTTTTCGGGCATTTCTCAGCACAAACACCACAGGCAATACATAAGGATTCATCCACATATCTGGGATTCTGGACGAGTTCGACTTGAAAGTTTCCTGCTTCGCCCTTGATCTCTTTGACTTCGCTTAATGTTCTCAGCTCTATGTTTAAATGCCGGCCGACCTCGACCAGTTTGGGTGAGATAATTCACATGGCACAGTCATTCGTGGGGAACGTCTTGTCCAGCTGGGACATCACCCCGCCAATCGAAGAACCCTTTTCAACCAGGTACACGTAGTAACCGGAGTCGGCCAGATCCAGGGCGGCCTGCATTCCGGCAATCCCGCCGCCGACAACCATCACCGAACCAACAACTTCATTTGGCATATTCCTATTCTCCTGAAAACTGAATTTACAAAATCTATAATTTAAATCATTTCTTAAAATCTAGCAAAAGGTATCTCTTTTATAAGTTTGATTAACTATTGTCAATAAAAATCGTTCCGATTAAGGTCGATTTCCCGCCCATAATAAATGGTTTATTTCAACCGATAAATATTTGATATCAAATGATATAATAAATTTATAACGGTAGATGGGATTGGATATACAGGTCCGGCAATCCTAAAATCGCTTTATGTTCCGATAAAATACTGCAGATACCTCACATATCACAGCAGTTTGATATGATTGAAAATATCCGGACCGGGTTGCGTTAGCGTAGTTGATCCTGTATAAGGTTGTGCTTGATTGGATTGTGTATGTTCAGCCACCAGACACGAAGGCAATCAAAACTAGATGTCTCTTAGGCATTTGTCGGAGAACCCGAGCAGCAACCTTTCAGACGAAATTTGTTGATTCAACCTGTGTGGTTTCGGCTAACCTGTGTTAGGAGAATTATTGGATGAAAAAAATGATCCTTCTGATTTTTGCTTTGTCAGCGGCAAGTTTTATTTTTCTATTTTCTGCGCATTCCCAGGAAGACATGCAGTTTGTCAGCAATGATGCATTCGTAAAACCGCGCCGACCACCGGCCGTTTTTCGGCACGATGAGCACAACGCGTTGGCCGAGATTGAAGCGTGTTATGACTGCCATCACGTATATGATGAAAACGGCAAGCTGGTTGAAGATGAATCATCCGAGGACCAACAATGCTCGGGATGTCACGAGTTGGAGCGATCCGGCAAAAAGCCGGCCCTGATGAAAGCCTTTCATGCCAATTGTAAAGGCTGTCACAAAGAAAACAAGAACGGACCGGTTATCTGTGGGCAGTGCCATGTACGGGGGCTGGTGGTCGAGGAGTGATTAGGGGACTTTAGACACTATTCAACTTAGAACCTTAATGTAGATGGTTATTAGTTATTTGTTATTCGTTATTCGTTTAAAAGGAAAAATGTCCTTTTTAATATCTCAAAAATGAACTCTTCATCCCCAAAACCGAAAATCATCGTCATCTGCGGCGCGACCGGAATCGGCAAGACATCGGTCGGCATTGAGCTTGCTGAGAAACTTGGCGGTGAAATCATCAGTGCGGATTCCATGCAGATATACCGGTACATGGACATCGGTACCGCCAAGCCCACCCCGACGGAGTTGGCACGCACAGCTCATCATATGATCGACATTGTGGATCCGGATGAAGATTATGATGCCGTGCAGTTTTCAAAACAGGCCCGGCAGCGGGTCGCCGAAATTGTCAAGCGCGGCCGGATACCTTTTATCGTCGGCGGCACCGGGCTTTATATCAAAGCGCTGCTGCACGGTCTCTTTCAAGCCAAACCGGTTGATCCTCAAATCAGAAACCGCTTGAAGCTGGCAGCAGAAGAAATCGGCAGCGGCTTTTTATTCGAGCGCCTGAAAAAAATGGATCCGGCTGCCGCCGGGCGTATACATCCCAATGATTTGTATCGTATCATAAGAGCATTAGAGACCATTGAATCCACCGGCAAGGCGATTTCAGAGCTGCATCAGGAACACGGGTTTGTGGACAATCCTTATGGTGCGCTAAAGATCGGTCTGCAGATGGATCGTCAGCAACTATATCATCGAATAGACCAGCGGGTCGACCTGATGATCAAGGGCGGATTTGTAGCAGAGGTAACCAAGCTCCAGGAAATGGGTTATGCGGCCGGATTGAAATCAATGCAGTCCATCGGCTATCGCCATGTGGTTGAATTTCTGGCAGAAAAATTGCCGTGGGATGAGTGCCTTCGAACCCTCAAGCGTGACACCAGACGATTCGCCAAACGCCAGTTCACCTGGTTTGGCGCTGATCGGCAGATTCAATGGTATGAGCCGGATCAGTTGAATGAAATTGTCGGGTCGGTGAAAGGGTTTCTGGCATGATCAGAAGTTACACCATTTAAGGTTTGAAAATTTATTCTGCAATTTCAGTGAGTTCCAATAACGTGGAAAAATTTCTACTTACTTAAAATCAGCTATCCGATGACACAATAGAATCATGGCAACCGTGGTAATAGGTGGTGTTCCCAGAGGTGGAAAAAGTCTTTTAGCACATGCAGTTTATAATTCAATCAAATGTTCTGTAGTGCATTTGGATATGGTATGTGGTTGCGTACGCAAGGCATACCCATCATCCTTCCCAAATCGGGATAATCCAGATGAGATATACGGGTTAATAGATGATTTTCAAGACATGCTTATCCGTATAATCAAAAACATTGGACATGAATTCAACGATATCAGAGTTTTTGAATCTACCTTTCTCAATCCTAAAGAAGTGTCAGAAAGACTCAACAAGCCACATTATATTTGTATTTACTTTGGGTACCCAAATGTTGAGCCAGAAGAAAAATTAAGCCAGCTAAGGACTTATGGAAAAAGTTACCCTCAATGCTGGACGAATAAAGTATCAGACACCAAATTAATTGAGCATTTATCGCATTTTATTGAAGTAAGTAAAACGCAAAAAAAATGATTGCAAGAATTACGGAATTCGATACTTTGATAATTCCAAGGAGTTTGAAACGGTGTTTTCAAAGGCCCAGGATTTTGTACTGAACAAGATTTACAATGTATAAACAAATAGCCGCTATCGTGGCCGCAGGGGACGATCTGCAGATCGCCCAGAGTTGTGGTTCCATCTACGTATCTGTAGTTTAGCGATTTTGCATATATTATCGATAAAACAATATGTAGGGGCTTTTATTGCAAACCGCCGATGAAAGGCCAATAGACAAACTTTAAGGTGTCAAATGTGGTTTTATACTGATCCGCCTAAATTCCAACATTAAAATATCAAAAATAAGCAAGTATAGGATTCGGAAATATGTATTTGCTTGATCGTCGATGCACCTACAGCGTAACAGGTAAACCAAAATCAGCTAAACAGAGTCTTATATGAAACCACACAATTTATTAGGCCTACTCAATATGTTCAACAGGTTGGGGCTATCTCGAAAGGAGTGAAAATAGGAATGAATAAGAGGATTGGAATCAAGAATTTGAGTTCCAGGTACATCTTGGGAATGGATGATATAAAAAAGGATTTTCTCTATTTTGACAAAATATCGTATAATCCTGCTATTACCAGTCTTGCAAATAGTCTTATATCCAAAGGTATCACTAGTGAAAATGATAAGATAATAATTAAAAGTCGTCTAACCGAAATTGAATTCTTACAAAAGAATGAAATTCTGATAGAAACAGATAAGGAAAAGTGGTCTAATGATTGGGAATATTTAACTGAACAACTACCCCAAAAAGGAATGGAAGACTTTAACCATGCTTTTGGATGGGTATTAAAAAAATTCTTGAGGGAAATTAGTCACGAAAAATTTGAAGCTATGAAAAGCGCACGCACTATTGATTCTTATATTAAGGGATTAAACCAACAAATTGCAGCATTGGAGTTCGGTGGGGAAGTATTGAATAGATTGGAAGCTATTTTGCGTTCACAGATATCTGATGATGAATTCTATCCAATAATGGAAACGTACAATCTTCACGGACTTGTTGGTAGTAGAAATGAAGAAGTTTTGAGAGTGATCCTAAAAAAAATACCAACTATTGACGAATCAGTTACATGGGAGAGACTTATTGATTTTAAGAAAGATTCTGATTCTATGACAAAATTCTTAGCATTGCGAAATTGGATGATTGATATTTCTAGATCACAATATAGCGGAAAAGAAATTGAGGAAAAATTTGAATATCTATTGAACGAATATGAACAGCACTTAAAACTTCATCAATTAAAATATAATAGTGGAATTCTTGAAACTATAATTGTTACGGGAGCAGAACTTTTGGAAACTCTAGCAACATTTAAGTGGAGCGAAACCGTCAAGTTAGCATTTAACATTCTCAAAGATAATGTCGAAATGATGGAAGCAGAAATGAACACACCTGGAAGAGAGGTAGCTTACATTAGTAAAATCAATAAAACACTTTAGAACAAAATTACTAGCACCAATAACGAAAAGGAAAAATTCTGTCTGTACTGCTTAATGACAGCCTAACAACAGTTGGAGCCTTCAAAAGCCGCCTGCCTTTTGGCTGGATTTGTGCCTCCTCGAAAATTCAATTTTTTGGAAATTAGGTACCCTATTTTCATCTGCGGTTCAGCTACATTTTAAACTAAATCCAACCTATGCCATCAATTAGCCGACCTCCAAAAGTTAGGATACTGTAAACGTATATTCTCAAACCGTAAATAGCATGTAACTGCTATCGCCAATCTTCGTTTTTAAGAGATATCTTCTGTCTAAATCGGTATCGGCGCAATCACCTGGGATGATACAAACATCCAGGTGACCAGGGCGGCGTTGAGCACGGCGCCCAGGTAGATCTTGCCCGTTATCTGATAGAACCAGGTTGAGATCGGCAATATGATGATGAGCACGCCGATTATGTGAAAGAGATTATGGGTAAAGGCGATGAACACGCCACCGGGGCCGACCAGGGGGATCGTGCCGATCGCAAACAATGGCACGTACTGAAATACAAGGAGAACCAGCAGCGGTGTCACGATTACCAGTATGTTTTGCGCTGACCCGGTGATAAACGTCAGCCACCAGGTTGATTGCTGCGGTCGGCGCAGTTGACCGTGGAGAAAGATTCCCATCAACAAAAAACCAACCAGAAGCAATGGGAAGTAAGTGAACCAGAGTTTCACCCGGTAGGCCGTCAGGTCGCTGGCAAAGGGAAAGATAAAGCGATAATCGACCAGGAAGATACTTTCCAGCGTATGCTCAACGATATAGGCAAAGAAAAACAGGATAGCCGCAAGCCCCACCGTTTTGACAATTTGGCCGGCATTCATGGCAAAACGATCTTCCTGATATGAAAGTCCCAGTTCAGACAGCGTCAATCCCGCAGCCAGGTGTTGTTTTTTAAACCACCTTCTGAAAAAGATAAAACCGATAATATTTGTCCACAGAAACCACCAGACGATGCCGTTGGTCATCATTAACGGAAACGCCTTGTCGATGTGAATCAGATATACATGCACCCCGAAGAGAATAAATATGATCGGGAAATAAAGCGCCATGAGCACGCCGTTGAGGATGACCGACCTGATATAGGGTCTGCCGGTACACGCGTAAGTGCCTGATACGGGGTGGCGAAGCGATTGAAAAATGGAGGTTCTCAGCAGCATCAATCCCAGGGGCAGCAGGCAGGCCAGGCCGGACACCATGGCAATGAGGGTTGACCATTCCTTGATCGGCCAGATTTGTTGATCCGCTGGAATCCAGTCTGGTTGCGAAGGCTTGAGGGCCGCTTTCATCCATTCCAGCGCTTGCGCGATGGCGGCGCCGCTGTGAGCGGTCTTCAGATGGGTGATTCGCGGCATATACACCCTGCGGGCGGTATCGTTTTCAAAGTTGCCGTATATCCGGCCGAGTTCAGGATTTGCGGCCGGAAAAACCTGGCGGGTTCTTTCAGTGGCCATCCATTCTTTTTCAAAGTCCTGGGTGGCGGTCATGCGTTTGCGAAATTCATCGTATTTGCCGAATATCATGAGCATGTTTTTTGGAATTTGGGTCGAGGCATCATCCCGGTAGGCAAAACCGGAAATAACCAGGGCCTTGATGGCCGGGTCTTTTAGGGCGATGTTGTAAACCAGTTCGGCACCCAGGCTGTGGCCCATCAGGCCGATTCGGTCGGTATCGACGAAAGGCAGGGATCTCAGGTATTCTAAGGAAGTTTGCCCGCCATAGGTCGGATCGAAATCCGGATCATCCAATGGGCCGGGAATGCCGGAGTTGCCCCGCCCGACGGCATCGATTTCGAGCACCACAATACCGCGTCGGGCCAGCTCGATGCAGTACGCATCGCCGGTTTCGCGGTTGTTCTGATAGCCATGAATATAAACGACGCCGGGTGCCGGGTCGGTTTGAACAGCACTCAGCGGTTTGAGGAGTTTGGCCCGAATCCGGATACCATTGTAATTGAGGTAGGATACATTGGAGACGAGCACCTTCCCGAAGCTTTTTTGAGTCAGAGATGCCAATAGCGTGGCACCCATCAGAACAGCCAGGCAAACAACAAACACAAGTGGCGCTTTACTGCGGCGATCCGGATCAAAAAGCTGAGCGGTATTCATATTTTTTTCAAAAGTTCCCCGGCCCTTACTTTGTAAAACGCATCATCAGATTTTGCGGCTTTCTCCAGATAGCCTTTTGCTTCGGCTTTATTTTCTTTGCCGCCGATTTGAACCAGCAGTTCACCAAGGTAGACATGAACTTCGATGTTGTCGGCAAAGTACTCGGTGCCCTGGTATTCCCGGTAATATTTCAAAGATTTTTTTCGATCCCGCATTGGCCAGGGCAGGACTTGCCAGAAACGGCCGAGTGCAATCATCGGTCCGGCATCCTTGTACATTTTGTCGAGGGTGTAGGTTTTTTCAAAACTCTTCTGGGTTTTGTCTTTTAACCCTTCCGACAGGGCCGTAAAAATGCTGACACCGTCAGAGTATATGCCGACATTCAAGCCGTAATAGTAGTATCCATCCGGTTTTTCAGGCTCGATCTCGGTGGCCTTTTGGGCGTAATTCATGCCCTCTTTGCCGTATTTGGCGCAGATTTTTTTCCACCCGTCAGCTTTTTCGGTTTTAGCGGTATCACCATATTCACGGTGGGCCCGGGCACATTTCCAGTTCGCTTCATAGTTGTCGGGGTTTGCGGCCAGGGCTTTTTTATAGAGCTCAATGGCTTGTTCAAAATTTGCCAGGCCGCCCTGATCGAAGAGTTTGTCGGCTTCAGCCACATAGTCGGCGGCCAGCAGATTAAATGGAAACAGGATCAACAACGACAAACACAGGCAGCCCAAGATGGTTCTTTTCATTTTCAATCTCCTTATGTCTCGACATAGCTGTTTGCTAACACAGCGATGCGTCGTGTCGAGAGTTATTAGTTAATGGCTATTATTTATTGGTAATTTCACAAAGACTTTTTATTTCAAATAACTATTAACAGATAACGAATAACTGCTTTGGCCGTCATTTACTATGCTGAGCCGATTACCTGGCTCAGAACCTGCGTCCCGTTATGTGTCTAAATCATCTCCAAAGCACAGGCCATCGAAACCCCGCCGCCGCCGCACAATGTTGCCAGTCCCAGGGTGTTGCCTCTCTTTTTCATCGCATGCAGCAAGGTGACGATCAGCCGGGCGCCGGTGGCTCCGACGGGGTGCCCCAGGCCGATACCCGATCCATTGACATTGGTGATTTCCCGCTTCAGGCCAAGCTCTTTTTCGCAGCCGATGTATTGGGCGGCAAAGGCCTCATTGACCTCGATCAGTTCGAAATCCGCCAATGTCAAGCCGCTTTTTGACAGCAGCTGGCTGACCGCCGGAACCGGGGATAACCCCATAACGGACGGGTGACATCCACCTCTCCCAACTGCCTTTAGGCGGGCGATGGGCTGGACATTCAATTCCTTTGCTTTTTCGGCAGACATGATCACCAGTCCGGCTGATCCATCGTTAATTCCGCTTGAATTGCCGGCCGTGACTTTACCTGTTTTCGGCACAAAGGCCGGCGGCAGTTTCTGAAGCTTTTCAATGGTCATACCCGGCCTGAAATGCTCATCCTTGTCGAATATAACGGGATCACCCTTTCTTTGAGGAAGTTCCATGGGAATAATTTCATCTTTAAAGGAGCCGTCGTTGGTGGCTCTTTCGACGTTGTTATGGCTCCTCAAGGCCACCGCATCCATTTCTTCGCGGCTGATATCCAGATGCTGGGCAACAAATTCCGCGGTATGCCCCATGATATAGGGCTTTCCTTTGAAATAGCTCAACGGTGCCTTTTCAGCATCGACCGGGCCGTCTTCCGGATGCGGTATGACGTGGGAGCCGCAATGCAGGCCCCTGATAATATTATCGACAAATTCGTGGTCCTGCAGGCGACATCCCCAGCGGGCCGCTGCCACGGAATAGGGGACACCGGACATGTGCTCTACACCGCCGGCCAGAATTACATCGGCCATACCCGCCTGGATCATCGCCATACCGGAAATAACCGCTTCCATTCCGGAAATGCACACCCGGTTAATGGTGACAGCAGTTGCAGATTCCGGGATGCCGGCCAGCAGGGCAGCAATACGGGCTACGTTGAGCGCATCGACCGGCTCCATGCAGCACCCGTAGCGGACATCATCGATGATCGACGGATCAATACCGGCTCTATCTACGGCAGCTTTCATCGTCACACCGGCAAGGGTGGCAGCGTGGCTGTCACGCAGGGATCCGCCGAAGGCTCCAACAGCGGTTCTGCAGGCCGAGGCAATTACGACATCATTCATGGTTCGCTCCTTGTTTGAGTTGCGAGATACGGGTTTCGGGTTACGTGTTACGGGCCACGTGTTACTGGATTCGGGCAACCTCGGAGAAATGGTATATCAGAGTACAGGAGTGATGGGGAAAAATCCAATACTCCGGCACTCCAACACGCCTGCTCCAATCAGACTAAGAGCCGTTTAACACTCGCCCGGCCAGCCGTGCCCCGGTTTTTGGCCAAGAATTAACCACGATTATAGGGATTTTGTCAAGGATTAGCGTCAGCCGATACAAATTGATAATCCGGCGAAAAATAAAACGGTAAAGACAAATATTCTAAAACGCTTCTCATCGATTCGATGATGCAGCCATTCACCAAGCAGAATGCCGATCAGGATCATCGGCAGCAGTACTAAAATCAATCGAATCGAATGCGCGGTAAATTTACCGGCAATTAAATAGGAGGCGGTCAGGATGACACTGAAGATGAGCCAGACGGCTCCCAGCGTACTTCTAAATACCGACTTTGGCAGATTCAACCTGCTGACGGCATATATCAGCAGGGGGCCGCCGGATGCATAGATGCCATGCACAATGCCTGCCCCAACGACATAGGCTTTGGCCGTTAAATTTGAAAGCGCGATTTGGTCGTTTCGCTTTTGCAACTGCCGATAAAGCTCCCGCGTGGCGAGGAGGATAACCAGTATACCAAAGAGCTTTTTAAGCAAATCACCCTCGATGTGCTGGAAGGCGATGATTCCCGCCAGCACACCGATTCCCATGGCCGGCAATATGGATCGGAATAAATGCGGACGGCTTACATGGCGGGAATGACGGATCACTATGTACAGGTTTACGAGCATATCAAGGGGTACCAGGACCGGCAGCAATACATCAATCGGATACAAATGGACGCCCAGGGTCAGGGCCAGGATCGTGCTGCCAAAGCCCGACATAGCCTGGGTGGTATAGGAAATCAGCACAATAATCGCCAGCCAGATCAGATTACTCTCCATGATCACTACCTAAATATTGCATGAAAATTAATGAGAGTTTTAGAAAAGTTTAATATAGCAGCAGCTTGTGAAAAATTGAGAATTAGAGCCAAATGCCAGATAAGTAAAAAGGATGCTGGTCGATTTTATCTCATTAATTTTCACCCTGCGGGCGTGCCGGAGGCTTTCATCTGCTGCGTTATTAAGGGTACGGCATAAAGCACTATAGCCTCACCCTTAAGTGCCTTGCATATGAAAGCCTCCGACTCGTGCAAAATTCAGGTACTATCAAGACCATAGGGACCGCATTTTGTCAAGAAGGGCATCATAAAACATCTTGACAGAATCTTGTTTGATCTAGTAATTGCAAAATATCTAAAAATATTCAAAAATTTCAACGGAAAGCAAAAAGAAACACCCCTCTCTGCGCCCTCAGCGCCTTTGCGGTGAAAACTACTTTATATTTTCAATATAGAAAGCGTTAGCATGAACTTTGAATTTACTTCCAAATCCAACTTGCAGGAGTACTTTGGACGTGCCCATGATATGGTTCGCCGGGCAGCCAAAGAATTCGTCGATAAAGAAATTGTTCCCTACGTCGATGAGTGGGAAGAGGCGGGGGAGTTTCCGCGCGAATTATACAAAAAAGCCGGGGATGTCGGACTCCTGGGGATCGGCTACCCCGAAGACTGGGGCGGAACACCGGGTGATATTTTTTTTCAAATTGTTGCCGGGGAAGAAATTATGCGGTGCGGATCAGGGGGCGTCGCCGCCGGTCTGGGGTCACTGCATATTGCACTGCCGCCGATTATTAGCCGCGGGACAGATGAACAAAAAGAGCGTTTTGTCAAACCGGTGATTAAGGGGGAGAAAATTGCAGCGCTGGCAATTACCGAACCCGAAGGGGGCTCGGATGTGGCCGGCCTGCAAACCACAGCCGAGCGGCAGGCAGACGAGTATGTTGTCAACGGCAGTAAAACCTTTATCACCAGCGGCTGCCGCGCTGATCAGATCACCTGTGCCGTGCGGACCGGCGGCTCGGGAACTCATGGTATCAGTCTGCTGGTCATTGAATCGAATACCCCGGGTTATTCCGTGTCCGGGAAATTAAAAAAAACCGGCTGGTGGTCCTCTGATACCGGACAGATTTTTTTTGACAATTGCCGGGTTCCGACTGCCAATCTCATCGGGCAGGAGAATGAGGGGTTTTACGCTATCATGGAGAATTTTCAGAGCGAACGGCTTCAGCTGGCAGTGATGGCCAATATGACATCACAGATCGCTATGGAGGAAGCAATTAAATATGCCAAACAGCGTGAAGCCTTCGGCAAACCAATAGCCCGATTTCAGGTCATGCGGCACAAGATCGTGGACATGGCGACCCTGGTCGAAGTCAGCCGGGAGTTTACCTATCGCGTGGCCGCCAAAATCGATGCCGGACTGAGCCAGATCAAGGAGATTTCCATGGCTAAAAACTTTGCCTGCAGCATCAGTGACAAAGTAACCTATGATGCGGTGCAGATTTTCGGCGGATATGGATTCATGCGTGGTTATCCGGTGGAGCGGCTGTATCGTGACAATCGAGTGTTGTCGATCGGCGGTGGAACCACCGAGATCATGAAGGAGATCATTGCCAAGCATATCCTCTAATAAATTGAAGAGTGAAGATTGATCCGCCGGAGGCGGAGAGGAATTCTATCATTAAAAAATTTAGGAGCAATTAAAATGAAATGCCCGCTTTGTGGATGTGTCAGTTTTTATATCAAAGACCCCGATGATGAATACGAGACCTACGAATTTGCCTGGCGCGACGGCAATGTCGAATTCAGTGCGGATGTGGATCAAGACAGCTGTCCCGAGCTTTGTGATGACACCGAGATTTTCTGCGACCAGTGTTCATGGCATGGCGAAACCCAGGCCCTGAAGGATGCCGCTTCATAATACTGATTGGGTTGGTTGAGTTGATTGGCAGGTGAAAGAAAGATAAAAACCGATTTAGGGTATAGGGTATAAGGTTTAAGGTGCATGGTTATGGATAGTTAACTTTTATCCGGTTATCTGGAAAGAACAAGTTGTATTGGTTGTGGGAGCGGCTTCCAGCCGCGATCATTTAATTTCGCGGCTGGAAGCCGCTCCCAAAAGGGTTTTTTTTGGTAACTTGAACTTTCCGGATAAGCGCCAACTTTTATTTAAATTGGATTATCATCATTCCCCTATACCATAAACCATACACCTTAAACCATTACCTTATGCCTTTGTCTCTCAGCCCACCTTCGCTCCTTTTATTCCCCGCACTATGCTCTCTGCCTCATGCCGATTCTTCCAACTTCCGAATTCCATTATCGCCAATACCAGTAAGGGTACCTGTAATACTTTAATAACTGTTTCTGATTCCAGGTTCCTGGTTTCCAGGATATACCCGCCCAGGATAACTGTCCGCCCCTTGAATTGGTCTGCTTGGGCAACTAGAGTTCTGATAGTCCCGGTAAGCCAGTCTCGTAATATGTGTGTAATCCCCTAAGTTTGGATCGCGCACTTTACCCTATAGTTGCATAAAATTTTGAAATCCAACTTCGCTGCTGCAATGAAGACCATTGAAAATATTGACTGATCCTGGATTCTGGTTTCTGGATCCTGGATGTCGTTGAAATTCACCGATAGTGTCCTGTTAGATATCCAGCATCGAGTATCAAGCATCCA
>CACVKW010000657.1 GCA_902749685.1 Olavius sp. associated proteobacterium Delta 1
CTTACATTTCGTATGTTTAAAATATTTTAATTTTCATTCAAGCAATATTTGTAAAAATATCAGTTAGGTACCTTCAAACAACCACCATTGGTCATGTAAATTTTTGTATGCCGAACTCGGTACTTCAAGTAAGTCGCATACTTTTTTATGTA
>CACVKW010000658.1 GCA_902749685.1 Olavius sp. associated proteobacterium Delta 1
GCCCGGCGCCCAGACCTCAGACGGCTTTATGTTCAATACAGCAGCAACTTTTTCTACCACCTTGTCAATATCATAGCCAGCGGCCTGCAACGCATATTTACGATTTAAACGCTCATGTGCAGATGATAGCACCTGTTCAACAAAATCGCCGTCACCTAATATACGCTCGTCGGCTTTTTGAAATACCTTCGCCCTTCGCATCGCCCGGAGACTGGACCATCCACCGCTGCTGCGCACCAACCCGCCACCGGTGAGATCATGACGCCTGCCAATTTCAATGCCCTTTTCGACAAAGCCTCTATCGCCGCGGCGAGCCGCTGGAACTTTATCGGCATATAATTGCAATATACTATTAACATCTTGCCATTTGTTTTTACATTTACCCATATCGGTATCTGGGCCCAGGCATAACAGCGCGTATCGGTCTCTTTTAAGATTTTTCCCAGCCGGCTTAGAAAATTGTGCCGGTCTGCATCATCTTCAAATATCCGCTGACGGTCAAGACCCCGAGCAATTATGTGATGCAATGCTCCCGGCGCATCTATCCTTGATTTTCTGGGCATAATTCGACTTTATCACAGACTCATTAATTATTAAACTAAATAACTAAAGGACGTCCCC
>CACVKW010000659.1 GCA_902749685.1 Olavius sp. associated proteobacterium Delta 1
AGAATTATAAGCAAAGAAAATACATTCCTTTATAAAAACCAGAAAAGTAGATCCAGGGTGTTCACAACATAACTAAAACTGGCACCGCAACTGCTATGATAACGATTGAAAACCCTAAAAAAATTTATGATATTAGATACTTATCATTATTATTTAAGGATCCGGCACAAGGCGACTTTTTGTCTGATGTGGTAGGCGATCCGCGTTAACCCGCCATCGCTTCATAAACTCCCGAAATATAATCAGTTTCTGAACATCCTGGGTGCCTTCGCCCAGTGATGCCCCCCAGGTGTCCATGGGGTATTTGTGGATGGGGTGTTCATGAACGACCGAGGCGGCGCCAAAAATATCGGCTGCCCAGACCGTTACCTGCCGGGCGATTTCAACTGCCAGGTATTTTGCCATAGATGCAGCCTGGCGAAAATCATCGGCCTGATCGAAATCCCAACAGGCTTTCCAGAGCATGAGTCGGGCTGATTCAATTTTGGCGTAATAATCAGATATCTCAAATGCTTTGGCCTGATAGTTTATAATTTTTTTTCCAAAAATTTTACGTTTTTGCATATGGTTGACGGCCAGGTTAAAGGCCCCGACAGCGCCTCCCAGCGTTAGGGCTGAAATCGGCACCCTGCTGTTGGTAAAGATCTCTAAAACTTGCTGCAGACCCCGTCCCCGGATACCCAGCAGGTGGTCATCCGGCACGAAGACATTGTCAAGTTTCAAGCGTGTCAAATCAGATGGAATCCATACCTGTTTGTTCAACTTTTTCCGGCTAACCCCTTCGGTGTTTAAATCGACCAGGTACATGGATAAACGACTATTCCTGGCAGCGTCAGGATCTGATACCGCGGTAATCACGCCAAGATCGGCAATATATCCGTTGGTAACATAGGCTTTGGTCCCGTTCAGCACCCATCCGCCGTCGATTTTTTCTGCGGTCATTGAAATGCCGGCAACATCGCTGCCTGCTATATTTTCAGTGTTTCCCAGACACATTACCGTTTTACCGCGCACAGCATCGGGTCCGTAGGTTCGATGATGATCCTGTGAGCCGAAAAGGAACATCCCCATCAAACCCAAATCAATATGCGCCAGGGCGGCAATGGCTACTCCCGGTGAAACAGCAGCCAGCGCTTCAGCAACTAGAACCTCCTTTAAAGCCGATTCCCTGGTGAGACGCCCGTCTTTAAAATTGAGACTAAACCAGCCGCCCTCACCCATATGGTGAAAAAAGGCCGGCGGTAATCCCCGTTGCCTGTTCCAGGACGGCAGGCTCGGTATTATATATGCTTTGATAAAATCCTTAAAGCGAGCGAGGTCTTCAGCTATCGCTGCCGGTATCGCAAAATCCATCGTCGATTCCTGCCCCCTAATTACTCCGCCCTGAAAAATAAGAGACCCAGCTTAGATAACCCTATTGGGCCATTGAAACCCAACGAAATCATTTTGACATTTCCCCAGGGCGGATTAATTACTTAAATTTTTTTATTTAAAATACAAAGACACAAAAGTTTTGAATTTTTGGTCGAAAATCAGTTAGAATGTATAGCAGATAAAAAGGAAAACAAGGATGATCATATATGAACTCCATAATTCCGATCGGATGAATTCGTTATGGCCGTCATTAAAAAATAATCATCACAGAATGCAAAAATATTGCTTCCGAGACTCCAAATCGACCGCGAGATACTGCATTTCTCAATATAAAATACATTGTTTACCCTATTTACAATCTTGCAAGATCTATTTAAAAAGAAAGACAATCAATCTTGAATTAACAATATCCGTCACCAATACTGACAGTTGTATCATTCTCATTGTTCTTTATTTTCCAGCAGGGCCGCAGTGAACCTGGTGGTTGAGCTGCGTTTATAAGTATCGTATATTATCAGATGGTTATGCTGGATTTCGGAGCTCTGACACCTATCTTTATCTCGCGTTTAACGGGTAATGAAGGAGAATGACAATGAAGGATCTGATCGAACGTATCGCCCGTGCACTGGTAGACAAACCCGAAGAGGTCATGGTGACAGCTATAGAAGGAAACCAGGCAACCGTGCTGGAGCTGAAAGTGGCCAAAGAGGATCTTGGTAAAATTATCGGCAAGCAAGGCCGCACGGCAAGATCTTTGCGAACCATTATCGGTGCAGCGTCAGCCAAAGAACGAAGACGGGTTGTTCTCGAAATTGTAGAATAGATCCAGTCAGCCTGGTATTCCCTACGATAGAATCTCCTTGAGATTCCTTCATCGTACGTGGGAATCTTTTTTACCTTTATGGCGCAAGTGCCTACCTCGCTTTTCTTTAATTCCTGATCTCTTGATCTTTTCTCATTCTCTGCAAGACTTGCCCGCCCCTGAGGGCTTGACAGCCTCTGGCGGGTTGCCGCAGAGACAAGAAAGATACCCCATCCAATCCGGCCGAAATGATCATTGTTTTTGAATATATATATTTGATGGTTAATACTTTCCAACCTTGACTAAATAAAAAGTTGGTAACATATTGCTTCTAACATATTTTTACTGGACGCGGCAGTGTCGACCTGAATTTTGCACGTATTCTTAGCAACAATGAATACGAGTGTATATCCGTAATTTATCCGAAGCGAAGTTTGCTGTAGAAAATTCAGGTATCAGTTATTCAAAGGGCAAAGACCCAATTCATTGTGGCGCCGTGTATAAAGGAGCAATTATATGCCGAGAAAAGAAATTAATATCGCCGATAAAGTAGAATACCTCTCCATCTTAGATCACAACGGCGAACTGGATACTGATCTGGAACCGGATATTTCCGAAGAAATTCTCCTCAAGCTTTATCGGACGATGGTATTGGGCCGAAAATTCGATGAGAGAATGCTGAACTTGCAAAGGCAGGGACGGATCGGAACGTTTCCTCCCATCAACGGCCAGGAGGCAGCCCATTTAGGAACTGCCGCCGTGCTTGAGCTCTCAGACTGGTTTGTGCCGGCCTTTCGCGAAACTGCCGCTGAAATCTGGCGCGGCCGTTCCCTCGAAAGTGTCATAACATACTATAACGGTTTCGCTGAAGGTGCTTACATACCGCCGGACAGAAATGATCTGCCGGTTTCCATCCCGGTCGGGTCTCAAATTTTGCATGCGGTCGGCTTGGCCTGGGCTGCGCAATATCGCAAAACAGATCGGGTGGCGATGGCCTACTTTGGAGATGGCGGCACATCCCAGGGGGATTTTCACGAAGGCCTTAATTTTGCCGGAGTTTTCCAGGTCCCGGCAATCTTTATCTGTCAGAACAATCAGTGGGCCATTTCCATACCGCGTACGAAACAAACAAGGTCAAAGACCATCGCTCAAAAAGCGTTGGCCTATGGCATTCCGGGCATTCAGGTTGACGGCAACGATATTCTGGCGACCTATACAGCTGCCAAAGAGGCCCTCGATAGGGCCAGATCCGGTGGCGGTCCCACGTTGATTGAGTGTGTTACCTACCGGATGGCTGTGCACACGACGGCCGACGATCCCAGGCGATATCGTACCGAAAAGGAAGTGGAGCAATGGAAAAAGCGGGATCCCATTACGCGGCTTCAGAAATATCTGCTGGATAAAGGACTGCTCTCAGGCGAAACTATTGACGCTATTGAATCCGCTGTTCTGGATGAGGTTCAGGCGGCCGTTGATAATGCCGAAAAACAAATGAAAAAAATGGGTGATCCAATGCATATGTTTGAATACGCATATGCTGAAATGGCGCCATTTCTATTGGAACAAAAGGAGGAATTTGCCAGGGAAATAGCTGGGATGAGAGAGGAGGGTAATAATGGCTAAAATGACGATGGTTCAGGCCCTCAACCTGGCTTTGCGGCAGGAAATGGAGAAAGATGACGGTGTCATCATACTGGGCGAAGACGTCGGGGTGGATGGTGGTGTTTTTCGCGCAACCGACGGGCTAATTACTCAATTTGGGGAAGAGCGGGTGCTGGACACGCCCCTGGCGGAATCCGCTATAGCTGGCATGTCAATCGGCATGGCCGCCTATGGCCTCAAGCCGGTCTGTGAAATTCAATTCTCGGGATTCAGCTATCAGACCTTTCACCAGATGGAAAATCACGCTGCCAGATTGCGTTGGCGATCCCAGGGGCGATATCACGTGCCCATGGTTCTGCGGACCCCATATGGCGGCGGCGTGCGGGCCCTTGAGCATCATTCCGAAAGCCGCGAAGCATACTGGGCCCATACTCCGGGTTTGAAAATGGTGATCCCGTCCGGGCCTCGCAACGCCCGGGCGCTGCTGGTCAGTGCCATACGGGATCCGGATCCGGTGATTTTTTACGAATCCAAAGCGCTCTACCGGGCCTATCGCGAAGAAGTCCCCGATCAAGAGGAAACGATGCCCATCGGCAGGTCGACGATTGTGCGGGAGGGCCAAGATTTGACCATGATATCGTATGGCGCCATGATGCGTCCGACCCTGGAAGCCGCTTCCGTGCTAAAAGACAAAGAACGGGTGGAAGCTGAAGTGATTGATATCCTGACCATTTCCCCCCTGGACGATGAAACCGTTGTTCAGTCCGTGCTGAAAACAGGCCGGGCCATGGTTATTCACGAAGCACCCCGCAGCTTTGGACCGGGGGCTGAAATCATCACCCGTTTGATGGAAAAGGCTTTTTACTATCTGGAAGTTCCCATCGAGCGAGTGACCGGCTTTGATGTCATCACGCCCTTGTTTAGCCGGGAAAACGCCTACATACCGAATGCGCAACGGATCCTTAGGTCTGCCAGAAAGGTGCTTAAAAAATAAATACTGATAATTGAATATCGAATATTTGAGGATGACCTTGCACTCCGTCTTCATTTTAAGATTGCGTATTGAATTTCAAAGCGGACTGAATTCCTTGAATCTTCAATCTTCAATATTCAATATTCATTCCTTTGGCTCCACCCGGGAAATAATAGCTTATTTGCAAAGCAAAAGGAAACATTAAATCTTAATTAAGGGGGTACAATGTCCAGGTCATTTAAGCTGCCTGATCTCGGAGAAGGCATCCATGAAGGTGAAGTTCTTGCAGTCCCGGTTGAGGTCGGACAGGAAGTAAAAGAGGGAGATATTATCTTAGAGGTCGAAACAGATAAAGCGGCGGTTGAGATTCCGTCACCGTTTAACGGCCGTGTTCAAGAGATATATGTCAAACCGGGAGATGTTGTCAACGTCGGTGACGTGATGATGACTTTCTCCAATGGCGAAGACGTTCAAACCGTTGATGAGGTAAAACCGGCGGCTAAACCGGCAGCTGCACCGGAAGCAGTCGCCGCTGCCGCGCAGGTGTCTGCGACGCACAAAGACGGGCCGGTACCGGCCTCACCGGCCACCCGACGGCTGGCCCGCAAGCTGGGAGTCGAATTGCATTCGGTGACACCCAGCGGTCCGGCCGGTTTGGTGACCGCCGAGGATGTGCGGGGCTTTGCAGCGGCCGGCAAAATTGTCGAAGAAGTTCCTGCTGCGGCATCGGATGCTGCTGTGCCGGTTCAACCGGGAGATATTGCTGTTCCGCCACTGCCTGATTTCAGCAAATGGGGTGAAGTAGAGCGGGTTCCGTTTCGCTCCATCCGCCGGGCGACAGCCAGACAAATGTCTTTAGCCTGGTCACAAATTCCCCACGTTAACAGCCAGGATGTTGTCGACATTACCCGGCTGGAGGCATTTCGGCAGAAACACAAAGCAGAGATAGAAGGTGTTGGCGGAAAATTAACCATCACCGTGTTTGCCATAAAAGCAGTTGCCACCGCGCTGAAAACCTATCCTAATTTTAATGCGGCTTTAGATACCAAAAATAACGAAATTATCATCAAACATTATTACAACGTCGGCGTCGCCGTAAATACCGATAACGGCTTGATTGTGCCGGTCGTCAAAGATGTGGATCGCAAGAGTATCAAGGAATTGGCGCTTGAATTAACCGATCTGGTACAGCGGACCCGGCAACGCAAAACAACTGTCGAAGAAATGCAGGGCGGCACGTTTACCATTACCAATGCCGGGGCTATGGGCGGCGGGTTTTTCGCGCCGATTATCAATCACCCGGAGGTTGCCATTCTGGGAATGGGACAGGCACGCATGCAGCCGGTTGTCAGGGAGCAGGAAAAAGGCGATTATATTATCGTTCCGCGCCTGATGATGCCGATTGTGCTTTGCATTGATCACCGGGTGCTGGATGGGGCGGACTCGATTCAATTCCTCAAGATCCTTGTTGAAACGCTCGAGGATCCGGATGAACTGCTCATGAGTATGGTGTGACTGGATGCTTGTTACTGGTTGCTTGAGGTGAAGGGTCGGGGAGTTTTTCAAAACCGATCCTCTCCGTGAATAATCACCACCGAAACCGCATGAACTCGACCATAAGGGTTCGTAATGAATGAACAGAAAATAACATTATAACAGGATATTGTGTTTTCTTCCGGGATAAATGGATTAATAGATACCGTCGTTGTAACCTGTTCATTCATAACGATCCCTAACGGTCTCAGACAGCATCCGCTTCCGGCGGCGATTATCCACTCCGCTCGAACCAAGGGGTGCGATCTAAAACTCCCCGACCCCTTGGTTATTTAAGACTGGTAATTCAAATTACAAGAATTTTGTTAATTAAGTTTATACTTGGGCTTTCTGGATTAGGATATAAAAAGAATATCGAGTAGTGCAAAACTCCAGGTCTTGTCCGAGGGCAGGGCTAGAGGAGGAGAAATAGCGCAGCGTACGGCTAGTACGTGAGCATTTTTCGATGACGAACAACGCAGCCATCGGGCAAAAGATGGATGTTTTAAGATAGTTCCCAAAGGAGAATTGAGTATTATGGTAATGGGTGAGCTGATGCAGGAGACGGAACTCCTGGTGATTGGTAGCGGACCGGGAGGATATGCCGCTGCATTTAGGGCAGCAGACATGGGAATGGAGGTGACCATGGTCGATACGGCCCAGCGTCCCGGTGGTGTGTGTTTGTTTAAGGGGTGTATTCCATCCAAAACATTTCTGTACCTGGCGGAACTCATCTATGATGCTGATAAAGCGGCATCAATGGGGATTTCCTTTGGTAAACCGCAAATTGACTTGGCGGGCTTGCGCGACTGGAAAGCCAGGGTGATCGATAAGATGGCCAATGGACTGGTCAGCCTCAGTGACCGCAGAGGCGTGCAGCTTATCAACGGCCGGGCCGAATTTGAAGGCTCCGATACCGTGCGCTTATTCGATTCCGAAGTCAGTCGTATTAAATTTCGCCATGCTGTTCTTGCCACGGGATCGCGGCCAATTCCGTTTCCTTCCACGGAATTTAAAGCGGGCAGCAAAATAATGAGTTCCACCGGCGCACTGGCCCTGGCCGATATCCCTGATAAGCTGCTGGTTTTAGGTGGTGGATACGTCGGTCTGGAATTGGGGACAGTTTATGCCGCGCTGGGTTCCCGGGTCACCCTGGTGGAATTCATGGACAGGCTGTTGCCGGGGGTTGATCAGGATCTGGTGCAGCCATTAAATAAAAAGCTCAAGGCAATATTTGAGCACATCCATTTAAAAACCAAAGTGGTGTCCCTTGCTGAAAACGATAACGGTGTAGACGTCACGCTGGAAGGTGATGTCGACAACCCGCAACAAACGTTTGATCGGGTGCTGGTTGCCATCGGGCGCAGTCCGGCCTCACAGGGCATCGGCCTCGAAAATACCAAAGTTAAACTGGACGATAAAGGTTTTGTAATTGTCGATGAACAGATGCGAACATCCGATGAAAAAATTTTGGCCGTTGGTGACATCGCCGGCGGCATGATGCTGGCTCACAAAGCCACGCGCGAAGGTAAAATAGCCGCCGAGGTTATCGCCGGTGAACCATCGGCTTTCGATGTGCAGGCCATACCCGCTGTTGTTTATACTGATCCCCAAATTGCCTGGTGCGGTTTAACCGAGGAAGAGGCCCGCCGCGAAGGTCGTCCCGTAAACGTGCAGCGCTTTCCATGGAAGTTTTCAGGCCGGGCAACCACCATGGGAGCTCCGGAGGGATTGACCAAAATTCTGGTTGATCCGGATTCCGGACGTATTCTTGGCGTCGGTATTGCCGGCCGGGATACCGAGGGGCTGATCTCGGAAGGCGTTCTGGCTGTTGAAATGGGGGCTCTGGCAGAAGATATGGCCTTAAGCGTTCATCCGCATCCCACCCTTTCCGAGACCGAAGGTGAGGCGGCTGAGATTTTTCTGGGTACGGCCACGCATATTATGCCAAAAATGATTAAAGCCTAAACAAGTACGGCCGGCATTTTTGACGATTAATTTTCTCGCAAAGCCGCAAAGCGCGCAAAGGTAAAGCATTAACTAAATCTTAGCGTCTTGGCGTATTTTTACGTGAGACCTTTTCGATTCCGGCTTGTCCGGGTTAGGAAATCGTAACATGAAATCAGATTTAGATAAGTCTAAAGATGAGCTGGTGCAAGAGCTAGGTTTTCTTAGACGAAAAGCTGCCGAAGCCGATGAATTGCGGCGCCGCCTGGCAAATGTTCAAAAATCATGCGATGAATTTAAACACAGCTACGACGCCCGCACCGAGGAGTATAATAAAAAGTGTACCGAACGCGATCAAACCGAAACGGCCCTGCGCATGGCGCAGGTGATTGTGGATCGGAGCCCGGTGATTCTTTTTCGGCGGCTGGCCGGTGATAACGCCCGGTTGGAATACGTATCCGAAAATGTCCGGCAATTAGGATATACGGCGGAAGAGTTTTTAAGCGAGAAGATACATTTTAAAGATGTCGTACATCCCGACGATATTGAAAGGATCGGCCAAGAAATTAGAAAATATGCCGCAGAAGATGTGGAAGAATATACCCAGGTGTATCGCCATTTGACAAAATCCGGCGAGGTGCGGTGGGTTGAAGACCAGACCTCGGTTGTACGGGATGCCGCCGGGATCAAAACACATAATCAGGGTATTCTGGTAGACATCACCGAGCGCAAGCTGGCCGAAGACGCACTGCGCAAAAGTGAAGAGAAATTTCGCCGGATTGTTGAAACCGCCGCCGAAGGGTTTATTCTGATGGACGAAGATCTGGTGATTGTCAGTGTCAATGATGCGTATTGCAGGATGCTCGGGTATACACGCGAAGAATTGATCGGCAAGACGCCCCTTGATCTGGCCACCGATGAATTCAGCCAATATATGCTGAGCAACCGGGAAAGTATCCTGGCCCAGGAGTACCGGGAGTTTGAAGGCAGCAGTGTGGCCAAAGACGGCCGTCATGTTCCGATCCTGGTTCATGGCAACACCCTGCGGGATGATCAGGGCAATGTGATCGGCAACATGGCGTTTATAACGGATATGACCGAAAACAAAAAAGCCCTGGCGCTGGCCGGTGAAGTTCAAAAAAGCCTGCTGCCCCAGGATAAACCGCGGGTCCAGGGTCTTGATATTGCCGGCCGCAATGTTTCCTGTGATGAGATCGGGGGCGATTATTTCGATTTCCTCTGGCGGCGGGATTCGACGAAAGGACCGTTCAGTGTTGTCGTAGGTGACATTTCCGGTCACGGAGTGGATTCAGCCCTGTTGATGACCACCGCCCGCGCCTTTTTGAGGATGCGCGCGTCGCAACCCGGAACGATTTCCGAGATTATCACGGCCATGAATCGTCACTTAACCCAGGATGTACTAGAGACGGGCCGATTTATGACCCTGTTTTATCTGACCATTGATCCGGAGAATAAACGCCTTGACTGGGTGCGCGCCGGCCATGACCCGGCCCTTGTTTATGATCCGGTGCGGGACGATTTTGAAGAACTGAAGGGCAGCGGTCTGGCCCTTGGGGTAAACGAAGGTTTTGATTATGAGGAGAATCATCGCAACGGCCTGACAAACGGTCAGATTATTGCAGTCGGGACGGACGGCATCTGGGAGGCTGTCAACCGAGACGGTGAAATGTTCGGCAAAGAGCGACTGCGCAATGTCATCCGACAAAACGCCGAGGCAGAAGCAGGCGATATCCTCAGCGCTGTTTACGATGAACTCAACCAATTTACGCTGGGTCAAAAAACCGAAGACGATATTACCCTGGTCATAATAAAAGTCGATGGACTCTTGACCTAAGTCAATGCGTTTAGGTTCATATAAAATTAGGATACATGGTAAGCTCCACTTCCCAATACTTATAAAGATCTTCAAAAAGGAGATATACCATGTGCCAGAGTTACAAAATCGCCTGTACCTGTAATCAAAATGAGGCTGAAATCTTTTTCGGCAAAATGGTTCTGAATGAAACTGCCATCGAAGAGGTCTATTGCCCCCGGTGCAGCCAGACCGTCGACAGCAAACACGCCAGCAGGGTCTGGGATAACGATTGGGTGCTGGAGATGAACTTGGATGTCGTTCGGCAGTATGCCGGGTCCATGGGCATATCACCACAAGAGCTTACGGCAGAAAAGGTCTTCGATGATGGCTATGCCACCTGGGTTGGCATCACCCCGGATGACACCCAACGCAGAAACCAGGAACGCGATCAAATCCAAAAGCTCGCAAAGACCGATATTCTGGCATACTATGAAGCGATGAAAGAATGGGGATTAAGTCGCGAAAAGCGCTTTAGTGATGAAGGTTGGCGCAAGATGAGGGCATACAAATAGAATCTCCTCTTGAAATAATCCTTCTGATGCAATTTGTTTAGAACTTACACACCCAAATTTTTAGCCAATTAAATCTTTAGGTCCTGTTGCGGCAAAAGGTTAAGAAAAAATTCAAAAGGCTTTCGAATTCTTGAAACGATCCGCTCAAAAAGCCATGCGTAAGAATTCCACCTGGGAAGCTTGGAGGCATATGCAAGGCACTCTTCCCATTAATTTTCATGCAAGATTCAGGTATTGTCATAATGTCGGGTTGGCCACCGTGCCGACCATAAACGGCGGGCACGGTGGCCCGCCCTACGACAATCTCTCTTGTTAAGTTGACGCCTGTGCGGTTGCAAAAAAATGACAGATGGGGAGCACGCCATGGTGGTAAGAAATATTCTAAATAATATTTCTGGGATGCGACACTTGTAGCCTTTTAAAAGTTATCCCAAACCGAAATTCTGGCCGATGCCTTTTAGATGCCCTGCATCGCACCACGTTTCGACCACCCAGCGGGTGGTGCCGTAGAAATTGCCGTGGCAGACGATGGTCAGACTGGCATTGGTCGTAATGAAGCAGCGCGGCTGTTCCAGCGGCAGGCCGGCAACGTAACGGAAAATACTGTCCAGAACGCCTCCATGAGCCACGACAGCAACTTTAGTGCCGAATCTTTCGGTTAGCAATTCTTCAAAAAATGCAACATTGCGCCGGAAATGCTGGCGGTGGCTTTCACCTCCAGGCAGGATGTACTCCGGGTCATCAGTGTTAAATTGATCGTACACCTCGGAATGCTTTTCTCTTATTTGAGGAACCGTCAAACCCTCGAAAACGCCGTAGTTTCTTTCTCTGAGACGACGGTCTAGCTCAACATCGTGACCCGTAATATCAGTAATTATCGATGCTGTCTCCTGTGTGCGCCCCAGATCGCTGCTGATCAGAGTGTCAAAATTAATTGCTTTTAAGCGGCGACCGATCGCTGCAACCTGGTTGCGTCCGATTTCCGTCAACGGACTATCACCATGCCCCTGGAAACGGTGTTCTGCATTCCACACCGTCTCTCCGTGACGTATAATCAGAAGCGTTGTTTTGGGCTCTGATGGCATATTTCATTCACCCCCGAGATCATTGCTACTTTATAAGCACTGATATATTTACATAAAATGAACAATAAATATAATCCTTAATAATCGAAAGTCGAGGATGGCCCTAAGACCATTGAACACGTAAATCTACCATATCAGATGCAAGATTCCGCATTGTGAGAAGCATTAATGGTAAAGCAGTGTTCGTATACTGTGAACCATCTCTATCTCAATGTCCTTTACAAATGGTTATTTCGGATTCATAATTCTAAGCAGTGTGGATAACGATGGTGCAATTCTAAGAAGCTGAAATTTTTTGCATTAGTAAAACAATTCCATAACTCACATCATACTGGAGATATACAAATGGCCGCCATCTTATACATCGCCACGGCAATAGGATTATTCATCGTTACACAAACCAACGGAGACTGGGAAATTGTCAGGCATACCCTAAGGGAAAGAGCTTTAACAAGCATTGCCGTATCCGAGGGAGTAATCATAGCTGGCACCACTAATGGCATCTGGCGCTCTTCTGATAACGGTCAATCTTGGCATGAGAGCAATGACCGGCTTTCAATTCGACATGCACGATGGATTGTCAGTTCATCCTACACACCTATGACCTTTCTGATTGGTACTGAACCCGCCGGCATTTTTGTGTCAAGTGATGGCGGGAAAACCTGGAGCAGCAAACCGGAAATTGGTACATTACGTGACACAAACGGCTGGTTTCTGCCATACTCGCCAAAGGCTGGTTGTGTGCGTGGATTTGCCGTCGCGAAACCTGATAAGTATCGCGGTCGGATCTACGCGGCCGTTGAAGTTGGTGGTGTTCTAATTTCTGATGATAGTGGTAAAACATGGAATTTGGCTGAAGGCAGTGATGGCAACCCGGACATTAATCGTAAGCTAGGAACAATGATTCATCCCGATGTCCATTCAATCACAGTCCACCGGACTTCCGCTGATCTTGTCACCGCCGCTACAGGTGGAGGACTCTATCGTTCGGCTGATGGAGGCCGAAGTTGGAGAAACATATACAGGTGTTATATACGTGCCATATGGATTGACCCGTCCAATGCCCAACATATAATTGCAGGACCAGCTGATGGTGTATCAAGGAACGGACGAATCGAGGAATCCTACGATGGGGGGCAGACCTGGCATCTTGCTTCAGATGGCATGCTGTCTGCACCCTGGTCGAGGCATATGGTTGAGCGATTTGTTCAATTAGACAATGATCTGTTTGCGGTTTTGTCTAATGGTGAGCTTTGGCTTAAGCGTTTAGACGGGACCTCATGGCACCGAGTTTTATCAGATATACATCAAATAAAAGCCATCGCAGCTGTGAAATAATTGGTATGGATTCAATATCACAATTGTCTTGGATCCAAACCGATGATCAATCCGGGACAAAGTCATGATGTAGTGACCGGGCCGCTCAATCCAGTTTGACCGTTACATGCCGCACGGTTGTGTAATCCTCCAGCCCATACATGGACATGTCTTTTCCATAGCCGGATTGCTTCATGCCCCCGTGGGGCATTTCGGTGGCAAGCGTGAAGTGGGTGTTGATCCAGGTGCAGCCATACTGGAGGCGGCTTGCGACTTGCATGGCCCGGCCGATATCCCGGGTCCACGCGGATGAAGCGAGTCCATAGTCGGAATCGTTGGCCCACATGATGGCTTCATCGGTATCATTGAAGCGCGTCACGGAAACCACTTGTGCGAGATCGGCAAGTTTGAGCAGCATTCCAGACCGGTCTCCGGGAGTCGTGACTGACCATGATGCAAATGCAGCCGATGCCGACTGGACGGCTTGATTTATCTGATCCGGTGATGCCTCGGAAACAGAGGCTATAGTATTACCGGTTGCCGGGTCGAGTATTTCCTCGCCCGGACCGTCACCGGAAATGAATTCTCCATTTATAAATAATTTTGTTTGCATGATATATGTCCTAACCCGGACTAGCCGGAATTGATCAATTTGAAATGGCTAATTTGCTGCTGATTAACTGCAAGAGTTCTCCAACAACTGTCTGAAATGTCTAAAGTGTCTAAAATTATGGTGTTCCATCTATTTAATTTAAGTTTGATTCATAAAAAGATAAGAATGAAAATTTAATATTCTAATCTTTAACTATTTCAAAAGCATCATATACTTCGCCGGTAACAGTAATCGATTGGTAGCTCAGAGTATTTTCTGATACTGAAATGACTTGAAACAGCTGCATATTTTCTGCTGCGCGGTCCATCCAATTTCTGCCATCGAGCTTATACATGCCCGGACCGCTGACTGAGGTAACGTATATCGGCCCCCGGCAGTTGCCTCCCTCGGGGCAGGGCCCCCGGCCGCGCGCATAAACATGATCATGCCCCTGAAGCACCAGATCCACCTTGTATTTTTCAAATACCGGTTTCCAGTAATTATTCAATGGCTTGTTCCTGCGCCTTTTGGCAGATGAATAGATAGGATGATGAGCTGCTATTATGGTCCAACGATTGGAATTATTTGAAAGCACATTTTCCATCCATTTTGCCTGATCCTTGATTGCCAGATTCGAATTGAGCACGATGACTCGCACTCCTTGAAAATCAATATTGTAAACTGTTTTATCCAAATCTTCGTGATCCAGCTTAGGCAAGGCAAACTGGGATTTCCAATATTTTGAAAGGGTGAACCTCCCCAGTCCCTGTTTGCTATATTCATGATTTCCGGCTACCGGGACATTAGGTATCATTGCCAGAATCCAACCGCCCGCTCTGAACCATTCATCCCATTGACGGTCTGAATTGGGACGATCAACCATATCACCGGCATGAATTATGAAGCGGGCCCTGGGCGCTTCAATGACGGCCGCGCGTATTGTGCGTGACCAGAGGGAATACACGTCGTGCTGGGCATCGCCTAGGTAAATAAAAGAAAAATCTTTGAGCTTTTCACTGGCAGTGCGGAATTGGAACCATTCGCTCCACACTTTTCCATTGCCGACACGGTAAGCATAGACGGTATCCGCGAGCAGATTCTTAAAGTTGACCGAATGATAATACTTCAGGCCTTTATCGGTTTTCAGCCTGGAGGTTTTAGCCTGATATTTTTTAGCTGATTTGCCGAAATCGGGTGAAGGATAAGATAAGGCAATTTCGGCTATTGCCTGATTGAGCCTTACATCCGTTCGCCAGGTCACAGCCTGTGTGTATCTGGGATCTTCCTGCAAGGTGAGAATAATATGTTTAAAAGATTCCGACCCCAAATTTTCATTTGCGGCACTATCTCGTCTGGAATTTTCCTGATATCTATTAGCGCCGGCAGTTCTAGAGGCAGTAGTAAAGATAAGGAATATAACTGAAAGCAGTAGATGGATGCTTTTTGATTTTAGCATGGGTAGACCCCATGGAATAAATCCTAACATTGCATAAATTCTTGTCATCTAGCCTGGCCGTTATGTCTGAGATCGTTGCTTTTTCCGGGCAGATGCTGGATGCTTGATACTTGATGCTGGA
>CACVKW010000660.1 GCA_902749685.1 Olavius sp. associated proteobacterium Delta 1
AGTCATTGCTGTCCAAAATAATTTGAAAATCAAATACTGCCTTTAATAAAAACAGGCAGTTATAAACGGGAAATTAGTGATTTAGAAATCAGGTTGTACC
>CACVKW010000661.1 GCA_902749685.1 Olavius sp. associated proteobacterium Delta 1
ACCATGACGGCTATATGGACGAGCTGCGATATTCCAAGGCGGCCAGAGCCTCGGCCTGGAGAAAAGCCACCTACTACTCCTCATTTGATGATTTAATCATCTACAACTATTCATCAGACCTTACACCACCTGATGAGGTAAACACTCTTAGCGTAGATTCGAATGGTGACGGCACCACGGTTGCTCTCGACTGGTCCGGATATGACGAGGATGCAGCCGGTGATGTTTCCTATTACCGTATATACGTGGAGACATCCGATTTTAGCGCTATTCCTGCAACCGAATTCGCTACGGTTAGTGCCGGACAATTCAGCTATACTGCTGACGGGCTCATCAAAGGCGAAACCTATTTCTTTGCCGTTGTCGCCGTAGACCATAATGGAAACGCGATTACAGAAGTCACCACATCGCCGGCCTCCGGTATTCCCACAGACATCGAACCGCCGGAACCCGTTACTAACATTCAGGTGGACTGCACTGAAACGGTTCTCACCTTTACCTGGGATCATTCTGCGAATTCCGCCGGAGATCTAGCCAATTACAGGGTGTATTTTGACGGCGGCTTAACCGGTGTAACGGTTGATTCAACTCAGAATTCATATGAAGCAACCGGTCTGAACCCCGCTTCCGGTTACGAGTTTATGGCTACGGCTATTGATATTGACGGCAATGAGAGTATGCCTGTCTCAACCACCGGAGTTACCCTGCTTGATAATCCGGCAAATCTCACCGCCGCTTCAAGCTATGGTAGTGTAGTCTTGAACTGGAGCAGCGTATCATCACCGGAGCTTGTAAAATATTATGCTGTCTATATGAGTCAGAGTCCATTCACGTCTGTTGAAGGGATGACAAGAACAGCAACGGCTTATGGCACTTTCGCCAGCATCGGTGGATTATCCAACGATGTTACTTACTATTTTGCGGTGACGGCGGTCAATTTATCGGATGGTGAAAAAAAAGATGTCACCACGGTATTGGCAGACTCCCTTCCGGTAACCTATGTCAGTGGAACGATTTCGAGTAATACGACCTGGACACTGGCCAAAAGCCCTTATATCATTACCGGCGATATTACCGTGCGTCATTCTGATTTTATGGGCAGTGTTGCCACGTTGACCATTGACCCGGGAGTGGAGGTTCGTTTTGAACCGGGAACGGGGCTGTACATTGGG
>CACVKW010000662.1 GCA_902749685.1 Olavius sp. associated proteobacterium Delta 1
ATTTTTTTATTCGTTGTAATATAAGCAAGTTAGAGCAATAATTAGCATAACTCGCATAATTCCTGAAATTTCTTTTTACAAGTGCGAAATGTAAGTTATTATATGCTTCAATAGCTTCTTTATGTCGGCCTAAATTATACAAATCAACACCTTTGTTTAACCAAGCATAAAGATAATTAGGTTTTAATTCAATCGCTTCATCGTAAGCCAATATAGCTTCTTCATAGTGGCCTAATTCATCCAGAGAATAGCCTTTCTCGTACCAGAACTCAGGTGAATTTTGTTCAGTATTTTTATCACAATTAATTAAAAGAAACTGTAGCACTATAATTATTAGTATATTATGGCACTTATTACTCCGCTTTTTATTTGATTTGACTGATATATTCATTATTTGTCGAACGGTTGCGGATAACCAGCGGGCCTGAGATCTTTCAAACTAGCACGGCCTTTACGTAAAACCGCATAGTTTTTCCCGTCTGGTTCATCCGTTTTGTTGGGCTTTTAGTTTCTATTTTCATCTGTAGGCCGAAACACATTTCTCCATGTTGGCTCGCTTGGGAATGTGTACCGTCCAGAGACAGCCCACTTTTTACCCCCAATTTCAACTGCTCCCTTTGGTTTACGGGTCATTAGAAATTCACGAAGCTGTTCCATTTTATTCCCTGGGAAAAAAATAGAGTAGGCATCATTTCTTTTAAGAGTGTTGGGTGAATCAAGCCCAGGCCAATCTTTAGGCCAGTGAATAGATTCGTCCGGTGCATACTCATAGGACCAAATTATGACTTCTACGAATTTTGGCGTCCATTCCTCGGATTTACCAAACTTGAGATTGGAAAGATAGTTGTGAAGATTTTTAATGGAAGCAGGAAGCTCGTCCGGTTTTTCTTGGCCTCGGAACGTACTATATGCACGGAGTCTGGTTCCTGGCGACATTAATCCGTAAACAATTGTTACCAGTTTAGTATCATTTAAGTTTAGAAAAATTTTAGTTTCAGGCAAGTCGAAAACATTTGGCGCAAGGTCGTAATCTCGCTTGATTCCCGTGTAATTACCGAATGATAACAACCTTTTTTTTACTTCATTTAATTCTAGTTCCGACAGCTGTGTATGAACATATTGGGGGCTTTTGCCCTCATTCTGTTTTAGACTGATTACTTGACCGTCTTCATAAATAGTAATCTTAGGCATGTCAGAGCCTATGACCATCAACCATGGATCAGTTTGTATCAAAACGGCTATTGGTTTTGGCCCCTTAAATGGATCGATATCGAGGGCAAATGTCGTGGTTGCCGTAAGCAATATGATTATATATGTTATTATCGTCTTCACGTTTTGAAGCCCAACGGTTGGGGATGACCTGCAGGCCACCATACTCTGAGAACCACATGATTTTACGTAAACCGCCTAGCTTTTCCTGTCAGGTCCATCCTTTTGTTCGACCCCGGTTGCCAAAATTTTACTCTTCATTCGCCAAATAAAAAAAATAAGCAAAGAACAAAAGGGGCCAGAAATCAATGCCGCCATAGCTGCCATCTTTACTGCATATTTTAAATCATACGGTCGATTGAAGCCCATTAAATAAGCACCAGGGATTACACCAAAGGCTGAAACCACTCCGAAAAATAGGCCTGATGCGCAAAATGCAAATACGGCCTTAATGTTTTTAATGGTACCGGATATGCTTTTTTTAGCATACCAAGAGCCAAAAATACTTATAAATAGCCCATAAACAAAACCATATGGAGCTAAAATTACAATCACAAAAGGATTCATTGCTGTCCAAAATAATTTGAAAATCAAATACTGCCTTTAATAAAAACAGGCAGTTATAAACGGGAAATTAGTGATTTAGAAATCAGGTTGTAC
>CACVKW010000663.1 GCA_902749685.1 Olavius sp. associated proteobacterium Delta 1
ATAAATCACTCTTGTCCAAAAACGGGTTTAGAATGAGTCATAAAGTGAGTAATAATACGAGTCATTGAAAAAAATCCTCCTTATATGTAGGGTGGTTGTTA
>CACVKW010000664.1 GCA_902749685.1 Olavius sp. associated proteobacterium Delta 1
ACAACCTGATTTCTAAATCACTAATTTCCCGTTTATAACTGCCTGTTTTTATTAAAGGCAGTATTTGATTTTCAAATTATTTTGGACAGCAATGATAATCCGATGATCAAAATAAAATAGATCAAAATAGGAGCCTTCATTCTGCAATAATAGATTTTGAAATAATAAAAATATAATAAAAAATGAAACTATTAAAATACCTTTAATCGAAAATTTCTTATGCTGAAAAAAATCATACAGCAAGACCGAAGGCAATAATACGAAACCAATAGTCCTTGTTCCATAGGATAGGTACAAAAAAAACCCTGTAAACAGGCATAATATCGTTACTCTTTTTAAACTTTTTTGCGCATTATATGTTTTCTCAGCCAGGTAAAAAAATGTGTAGCTAAAAAAAAGGAAAGGTAAGTCCGACAAAATATTGTCTTTAAAGTCCCAGAAAAAATAATTGAATCCTAGGGCGCCAATTATTAAACACAATGAATAAAATGACAATTTATCCTTAAAGTTTAGATAGATTGTAAACAACGAAAATAAAAATAAGACGATTGGAATTAATTTCATAGCTTGAAGATCTAGTCCTGAAACCAGATAAACAGGCACCAAAAGAAAAGGAAAAACTGGTGGATATGTTTTAGGACCAAGAAATGGATGGGATGGATTAAATATATACCCGGTGTCACCATATGGTTTGCCCTCTGAAATATTCTTGGCGTGCTGTATATACATACTAAAATCGCCACCCCAATTATGGCCGTCGCGCATGGTTAAAAAGTAAAATAGGCCGATGATACCGGTTAATATACAAATCGATATGTATTGTGTTTTTTTATCGAATGCGAGCATGATTTTACATTCTGAATACCGGCAAGCGTTATAAATTGTTTTTGACCCAAATGAAAGTGTGGCTACAAATCTTTCTCTTTTATAATGTAGGCCGGTCTGTTTTTGATTTCGATGAACATTTTACCCAAATATTCGCCAATCACACCCAGGCTTATTAACTGAATGCCTCCGAGGAATAGAACCGAAAGCAATATAGATGTCCAACCCCGAATCACTGCTTTGCTGAACACCTTTGCATAAATCGCATAAATGGAATAAAAAAAAGAGCCTAAGGAAAAGGTCAGCCCCAAAATAATTGAAATCCTCAGCGGCAAAATACTGAATGACGTAATTCCATCGATTGCAAGCGCGAGCATGCGGGAAGCTGAATATTTTGTACGGCCCTGGGTCCTGCTGTTTACCACATATTCGACGCTGGTCTGGTTGAAACCGATCCAGGCAACAATCCCCCTGATAAAAAGCCAATTTTCTTGAAATTTTTTAACCTCATCGACGACCTTTTTATCGAGTAATCTGAAATCTGCAGCGCCCAAGGGGATGTTAACATTGGATAGTAAATTAATGATTTTATAAAATAGTCGGGAACCTAACTTTTTAATAAAGGCCGTATCTGCTGAATCTACCCTGACGGTGTAGACCACATCATAACCCTTGCGCCATTCTTCAATCAACTTTGTCAACAGTTCGGGAGGATGCTGCAAATCTGCATCCATGCTGATAACACAATCGCCTCGGGCGTGGTCCAATCCGGCTTTTAATGCCTTTTGGTGACCAAAATTCCGCGAAAAGGATATAAATTTTATCTTTTTGTTTTTTGCATTGAGTTCTTTAATCTCCCCAAGCGTCCCGTCCATGCTCCCGTCATCGACAAATATAATCTCATACGGTCCTAAGTTTTCCAATACTTTTGAAACTCTTTGGGCAATCGGATTAATATTTCCGGTTTCGTTATATGCCGGGATGACAACTGAAATCATAACAAACCTGGACTTAGTCATGTCGTCGGGTTCACACGCAAAGTCGGATTCAATTTACCTCCTCGGGCTCGCAGCGAATGATTGGAATAACTGATTTAAAATTAATGAAAGAGGTGTCCCATTTTCAACCAATACAATGAAACGGGGATCGGCTTCACATTGCGATTTTCAAGTCCCGTTATAGCTGTCGATGAAATCATGGTTACCAGCGTTAGGAGCACAAATGCAATTAAAAGCGAGTTTATTGTTGCATGGTCGCGGTCCAGAATTCTGCTGCAAATCACCCCGAGTGATATATAGATAATTGGAAAAACAGGCATAATATGTCGAAATACCCAATAGCCATTGGTTTGTGAATTTATGAGACTAATTACCAAAACGAAAGCCCAGATGCCGGCATTGACTGCAATCAAAGATCGAGTCCTGTCTGAAATGGCTGGTAACGTTCGCCGTCTTCCAATACAATCATAAAGCGTCTTTGAGACGCCTCCCAGGTAAAACAGGAAAAGTGGACAGATGGCCAGAAAATAGATCCATAGGTCATACCATTGCCTTTTGGAAATACTCTTGAGATAAGGAGTCACATGGTGGTTGATGTTGTCGCCCCCGAAACCTGGCGGGATAAGACTGCCGAATCGCGCATACATATAAAGCCACCAGGAAAACCCGAACGATAGCATTGCACCATAAATTGCCCAGGCCTTCCAATCCTTAAGTTGTTGCCGGTTGGCAACAAACAATAAGGCTGGTAGAGACACCAGAAGTGGTCCGGTATGTTTGGTCAACATGGCCAAGGCGAAGGCGGCCCCTGAACCAACCAAATAACTAGGTCGGGAAAGTTGCTCCTGGTATTTTAGAAAAAACCAAATCCCGCAGAGAATTAGAACGGTCGCCGGAATATCCAAATGAACCAGTCTGGTTTCGAGATTCACAATGGGACATATTACCCACAATACCAGAGCCAATATTGACCCTTTTAAATCGGTAAACTTGCAAGCTATGGCGTAGACCAAAAGAAAAGAGGTGCCCCATAATATCAAATTTAAAATTTTGGCACCGATTAAGGGCCCGGCGAAACTCAATAATTTTATCCCCATTGGCACCAGGGGTGGATGGTGAAAAACAGGAGACCGATAGTAGGCCTGGGGTAATTCCCGGTCAATATGAGAATTTTGTGTTGTGTAGCGTTCCAGGGTCCAGGTCATTTGTTTACTCAAATGCAAATAAACCTCTTCATCCCAGTCAATCACAGGCTGATGTACCAAATTGAAAGAATAATTCACTCCAAAGATCAAAAAAAAGGCCATTAGGATATGCCGGGCATTTAGCGAAATCGCTTTCAACTTTTCCATAAAAATTCTAGTTTATACCTGAATTTTGCACGCAAACAAAAATTATAACAGACTATGCATTGATTCTCAAGAATATCGAAAGTTCAGTTCAAGAGCGAGCGACTTCTTTCCAAAAAGTAAAACCCGTTTTGCCTTTTATCGGGACAGGTTCGGATGGAAAATATGTGTCGCCCACTTTCGAGTTCAAGGCTTAATCGAACCCCCTGCCCTAACGTGGCCTTGGCCGGGAAAAGATTTTTGATAATCAATTTTTCATTGTGCCAGATGCTGGATGGACCATATGATGAAATCTCATACTCAACATTAACCGGTTCTTCCACCTCTTCTACACGTGCCAAATTTATACATCCTGTGTTGGAATCGCTGCGGGTTGCGTTGACATACCTTTCGTAGCCCTGCCCGATTGGATCCACCTGCTGTGGGAAATATATCTCCTTTTTATTTATGTCACCCTCTTCCGGCGGCCATTTCCCGTTGTCGGGAATAATTTGCCAATTGACCATGAACTTATTATTTTTGTCGGGCATGAGGCGGAAAAGGGCGCTGTGTCCCCGATATAGGAGTTTCGCCCGCGGGTCATGCAACAATCGTCGATAGAGCTGGGTATGCCTTTTGTAGGGAAAAACGATGTAGTCACTGTCTAAATGCGCCTTGACGGTGTATGGAACGTCCGGTTCATCGCCGTTCCAGATATTTTTCAGGATTAAGTAAGCTGACCCATAGGGAACAGCCATAAATACCGGATCCAGCAAATTGAGGTAGCGGGCTTGCGGCGCCGCCCAAACATAAAGTTCGGTTGCATCCCATGGCGCAGCAACTTTAGCACCTTGAGGAATGATTTGCCCCAATGCCTGCCAATCCTTGCGATGGTTGATGTCAAATACGGAATGATCGGACAAATTGACATAGACATACCATGCGCTCAGGATACTGGTACACAGGCAAAGACCAAAGGTGGCGACAAAAGGGAGTTTGCCGCGCCATGGGAGATAGGTCCAGCGACCTATTTCCAAATTGCGGTAATTCATGTGATATAATAGTGCTATTGTGACAAACGGTACGCAATAAATGGAAAATCGCTGCATGAGAAGGTAGAGCAAAGAAAACGCCAGGGCATTAACTAGGAAAAGCAATTCAGTTCCAGTTGTTTTGGAACGGGCATGATTTTTGGTTGCCGACCGCCAAAATATAACTAAACCGAGAAGCCAGCCCAAATTTAGTGATAGGATCGTGGTGATGGAAGATGGCTGGATCTCGTTGCCCACGTCGAGGTGGTTTTTCAGGAGAAAGAAATCGATGTTTTGAATCAGCCAAATGTTCAAATTTGACGGAAAGTGCGGATGAACGGCTAAGCCGATGACGGCACCGATGGTTACATATACCGGCAAGCGCCATTCCCAGCGCCTTTCAATCCACCAAATTACGACGAACCATCCAATGCTCAGCCCGACAAGCACGTGAACGGCTGTGTAACTCAGCGCGTATAGTGCTGCCAGAATCATCACCCAGCGATATTTCTTTTGTGAAGCAACCCAGGTGGCGGCCATCATAATTAACAGGGAAAGAATTTCCGGTCGCAGACGGCTCATTCGCAGGGTAAAGGCAGCCGATGTCCCGAAAAGCCAAACCGGAACGAAGACGCCCCATTTTCCGATACTCCGTATGCTTAAATTAGCGAGAACAGCTGCAGTCAAGGCATTCAGCAGGGCTAAGGCCAGTTTACCGCCCAACTCGGAAGGCAACCAGCGAACAAACGGCATCAGCAGCGCATGGAAAAGCAATTCTTTGTCTCCGAAACCGGAATGCATCGCGCTGAAACGGGCCCAGTCGAGTTGGTCGACGAATCCCTGCTGGACATAGAGCCGCGCCACTGCAAGATGATAGTAGGAATCGCCATCATGCAACAATGGGATTTTTGAAAAGAAGTAGCAAAAAAAAATAAAGAAAATCAGAAACACAACAAGTGTGGGTCCCCAGAGGGAAACCCATCCCTTTTGAAAAGACGCCGGTATTTTTAGTTGATTGATTGTCATTTTAATGGTCTGCCGGCACTGCAATGATGTCTTTGGTAAATCCAGGCCATTTTTTTCGTGCCGGGGGATGAACGGTAAGTGATTTAGATATTTTTTTTCAGCATTGAAGTTATATAAACTTGATGCGCTTGGCGGCGAAGATTACCATTTTCAGCAGAAGCCAGCCGTGACGCCAACGATCGATATTTGTATTCCCATATGTTCGCATGCGATAACGAACCGGCATCTCTGCTATCTTAAGATTTAGCTTTGTTGCGCCGAACAATAAATCGAAATCCCCGAACGGATCGAAATCGCCAAAGTATGCCCGATTTTTGGTAATCATTTCATAGTCCCTTTTCCAGAGGACCTTGGTGCCGCAGAGGGTGTCCTTGACCGGTTGTCCCAACAGCCAGGAGAAGGCCAAGCTGAAGAACTTATTACCGAGGATATTGAAAAATCGCATGGATTGATCTTCAAGGGGATATACAAGGCGGACACCGTTGATGAACTCGCCTCTTTCCCCAACAATCGCATTATAAAAACGCGCTAATTCCTCCGGCGGTACGGTCATATCCGCATCCAGAATCATAAGAATATCACCTTTTGCCTCACCAAATCCCAGCCGCACGGCATCCCCTTTTCCTTTTCCCTTTTGCTGAAACAGTTTACATTTTGTCCCCGGATAACGTTCGATCACATGCTGAATGGTTTCATAGGTATTATCAGTTGAATGGCCTTCAACAAATATAAGCTCGGTTCGGCTGCCGAGTTCAGGTACGCGTTTGATGATCGTTTCAATATTTCCGGCTTCATTGCGGGCCGGGATGATAATCGAGACCGCCGGTGTTTTTCGCAAATGATCCTTGTCCCGGGCAGGATCAGACCGGGCAATTACAATATTGGTCAGAGCAAACCACCTGAAAGGCGGCAAATGCACAAGGTGGCAGTTAAAAAGCCTGGACAAAAACGGGACTTTCAGGGGCAGGAGAACCAGCGAACGGCTTTGAACCACCTCAAAACCGGAAAGTTTCAAAAGATTGTAAATATCGTCCGGCGCAAACCAATTTTGCTCCAAAACCTCCGCGCCCAAGCCTAACTTTTTGACAATCGCCAGTGGCAGTCGCCACAAATTGTTATAAAAGTTCAGGACCAAACGGGTTCCGGAATGAGAGATATTTCGTAATTTTTCAAATACCCTCTGTACGTCCCATAAATCATTGACTAAATCTGAGAGTATGATGATATCAAATTTTTCTTTAAATTCAATTTCGTGGACATCGGCCTGGATAAAGGTCAGTCGGGGATGTTTTTTTTTCGCAGATTGGATCATTTTGTGGGAGAAATCGACGCCAACCCCGACAGATGGTTGCAGCGAAGATAGTAGATCGCCGTGGCCGCACCCAAACTCAAGGATTCGCTTTCCGGAAGGAATAAAGAATTTATAGTAATGTTCGACAAGTTGTTGGTAATAGAAGCCCGGTCGTTTTGGATTCGCCTTTTTTGGCGCGACCTGATCCCAGTGGATAATCCGTTCTTGCTGATAGCGATATTGTGCCGGGTCGATATTTTGACTTCCCATAGGATTACAATCGATAGAGTCCATAGCCGCCTTTAGAAAAAATGCGGTGCATATGGCTGCCTATGAAGCGGGCTAATATTTTTTTGTTATTGTCTTCCAGTTGCCGGTTTGACCAGCTATTAAACAAATCATGGCGGATCAGGATGTGGCTAATGTCGTTCTGTTTAAGCTCAGCTAATATATCCGCGGGTCTCGTCGCCCGTTTAACTGAATTCTGAAAAAAACGATCACCAAAAATCATTTCCCGATCACTGTAATAGAGGCGGTTTCCCAGAAAAATCGCCAATATCTTGCTGCGGTTTGGCAAATTATCGTTGGCATATCTTAGGGCGGCGTATTCGGGACGGTAACGTTCGATATAAGCGTCGCGGTCTAACCGGCCACTAAGATAGCTCAAGGGATCAATGTGTTGAAACTGCCGCAACAGATATGCACCATTCATACCAAACATCCATGCTGCCACCGCCAAAACACTGAGCACAGCGATTTTTCGGGCCGGGACAGAGAATTTTCCCGTGATCATCGAGTTAATTCGGTGTAATCCATACATGGCCAGTATAATCAGGGGCGGAATAATCGGGGCAATATAACGAATTCGCACCGAATAGTTGGCTGAGGCATACAAAAGGTATAGAACCGCAAAGGATGCAAAAATCATCTGTTCGGTTCTCAAATTCGTCGGGATAGTTTTTAATTTAACAAAAGCAAAAATTGGCAGGATAAACAGAAAAGGATTGAGCTTACCATCAAAATACTTAGGGTTGCCATCTTGTCCCTGGAAAAAGATTCTGACTGGTATCAAGGCGATTTCCCACCAGGATTCACCATAAAGCAATCTTCTGATGGCCAGGGAACTCCAGCGGGTCGGTTTTGGTACAGATGCCGGCTCAGATTCTTTTTCGGATTTCAGGTTCTGGTTCCCGGCCGGCATTCTGATTGATTCGGATCTGGGGATACTGAAAAGATTATGATATAGCGGATAAATGGGGTTGCCTTGCCAGACATAGTTTCTGATCATCCATGGCGAAAATATGATCAGCGCGACAAGACAGAAGACAATTCCGCAACCAATCGCTTTTAATTGAATTTTAAGAGACGTGCCCGGGGCAACTGACTGGGTCCCAGCAGATCTTTTTTGGCGGCTGATATAATTGAAGGGGACGAATAGAGTTAAGATAAACAGCACAATCAAACCGTTGTATTTGGTTCCCAGTGCAAGGCCGCAAGAAACGGCCGATATAATCAAAAAATGAATTTTAAAATCGCTTTCCACCCATTTGAGCAGATAAATCAAGGCGCCTGTTGAAAAAAAAACAAGCCCTAAATCCACATAAACAGTCGTAGACAGCTTGACGATTATCGGCAGCGAAAGAAAAAAGAGCCCGCCTGAAAGGGCATATACCCTATCTAGGCGTACCTTCAAATAACTGAAAATCAACCAGGCCGTCAACAGCGCAAAGGCAAAATGTATGAATTTGGGGACAATATCATTGCCAAAATAGAGGGGGACCAAATATAAGAGATCCAGGTTCGGCGGAAAGTAAGAAAAGACGATTGCTGGTATTTCATACATCCCGCCGTGGTTGAGATACAGCTTGGGAATCGCCAGGTGATGGGTAAGTGCGTCTCGACTGACCGGCGGCACACTGCACAGGATAATAATTGAGCCGATCAGCAGGACTATAAGCGCAAGCAAGGCTTTTTCAAGGAATGCCCTGCGGGAGAAGTTTCTCCAGATGTGCGGTTTAGCAGATATCATCCGTCAGCCAGTTATCACCTGAATTTTGCATATATTCCTACCAACCATGAATAAGCGTGTATGGCCGCAATTCATCCGAAGCGAAGCTGGTTGATAAAAATTCAGGTATCCGTTATTTTTTTGATCTTGCCAAAAACAGAAATTAGCCAGATTCATTAATCCAAAATATTTTTGAAGACCGCTGGCGGCAGCTGACCCTGGTAAACCTTACCATTGACCAGAAAACTCGGTGTTCCGACCATTCTGAGTTTTAGGGCGGTCCAAATGTCAATCTTCAATCGCTGGCGCATGCTTTGGCTGTTGACGGCGCGGGCCAGTCTTTCCGACTCCAAACCGGTCCTGGCAGCCAGTTTCTTGAGGCTTATTTCCTTCTCATTTCCGGCCAAATCAAAGAGGAGGTCGTTCATCTCCCAAAACTTGCCCTGTGCGGCGGCATAAATGGCCGCCAGTGCCATTTTACCGGCTCCGGTGTGGAACGGTTCTTTCACAATGAAGTTAACTTCATGATCCATGGGAAAATGGTAGTGGACGAGCCTGATTTTTGCGGGATTTTGGGCGACAATCTGGCGCAGATAATAATGCATTTTTTTGCATTGAAAACACAGGTAGTCGGAAAATTCAGCGATGGTCAGATCCGGGTCCTCGGCGCCGATCCAGGGATGCCCGTCTTTGGTAATTCCCCGGGGAATGTCGGCTGCACCCGGTCCGGACGTCATGTTCCAATATGCCGGGAAAATAGCCACTCCAACACCGAAGATGATCAGAAAAGGCAAAAAAACGGCCGCAGCCCTCATTTTTTTTTGCACCAAGAGATAAATATCTTGTCGCAGCCCATTGATAAAACCGCTCGTCGCAAAGCGCTTGCGGGTCAACGCGCTAAAATACAGCAGCGCGAAGTTGATGCCGTAGCTTAGAATGCACATGATGCAGTAGCTGTGGATAAAGGTCGTTAAAATCAGGGCCAGGCCGGCACTGATGCAACTGCAGATCAGTGCGATCAAAACGAGCAATGACCATGCCTGTCCTCGATAAAGGGGTTTGACCGCAATAAATATTAGAAGGAGTAAAAATAAAGTGTAGCCAACAACTCCCCAGACCGGCACCGGTATGTTAAAGATAATTGAATAGGGACTTTGTGAAACCGTGTCACAGTTGATGGCTTTTGAAATGGCGCAAAAACTTCTGTAACCGATATCCGTATAAACTCGATAATGAGAAACTGCCAGATAGATTGAATTCGCTAGACCGGCCAGCGCCAGCATCGCCACGGTCCAATAGTAGATTGGGTAGGGCAGTGGTTTCAGCGGTTTATCTTTTTGGTCGATTAAAGCCATGGCCAACTTTGTGGTCGTCAAAGGGATTGCAGTGATATTTCCCTGGTTCGCTCGGCCAGCCTTTTGGAAATATGGGCCAGCACCACCTGCCGTGACAGTGGACTCATGAGATCAACCGCGGCGAGGGTGGCCGTTAATGATTTGAATTCATTGATTCGGATTAAACGCAACAGTCTGGCGGTATAACGATCCGCGTCAGCCTGGTCACTTGATTTTAAGTTCGTTTCAATCAGCCACATCAGCAATATCCGGTCTTTGGGATAACGGTGGTGCAATGTTCTAAAGAACCATGCGGCGCGTTCATATCGCCCGAGCAGGTTATACCCGATGCCGATATTGAATATGGCCTTTTTCCCCAGCGGCTTCAGCTTTAAGCATTTTCTGAAATAAGAAAGTGCTTCATCAAATTGCTGTTGCTTCAACAATATGACGCCTTTTAGCATTAACGGGTCAATGTAATTGGGACGCTTGGCCAAGATTTGATCTAATAGAATCAGCGCCTCGGCGGTTTGACCCAAATTTTTGCGGGTCAGGGCCAGTCGATATTTAGTTGCCACATAGCTTGGGAATGATAAAACCGCTTCCTGCCACAATTCAGCTGCTTTATGATAGTCTCCGCGCTGAAAATATATGTTTGCCATGTTGTTGAGGATCAGCGACCGCTGCGCTTTGTTGTTCATTCGGCGCTTGAGCGCCTGGTCGTATAAATTTAGCGCCGCATCGTACTGACCAATTCGTTCGTAGTGCACCCAGGCCAGATTATGGAGGGGACGGCATGATCCCGGCGCTTTTTTGGCAGCATCCTCCCACAGGATAAGATCTGATAGCCAAACTTGATTGCGGGTGTAGGTGCCGGTTGCCAAAAGAATGAGCAAAATCGTAACAAATGCAACCAAAATGCCGGCCAAAGATCGATTTCTCTTTTTATAGTAGTCCAACAACCATTTAATGGCAACCGCAACCGGCAAAAACAGAAATAGCGAGGGCAAATAATTGCGGTGCTCGAAGACCAGTTCCAGGGGGATGATACTCGATTCGATCACGTGGTTTAAGAAGAAAAAAAGAATTGCGAAACTGAGAATCGGTCTCTTTCGCATTTGAGATAAACCGATTCCGATCAATATGAGCACCAGCGCAATGCCGGGCAGCGTGCTCCAGGGATCCAAAAGCGAAGTTGAAACAGCAACGTCATGTTCAATGGAGTACCTCGAAATTATTGGATAAAAAATCTGGCTGAGGTAAAATACAACAACCCTGGGTTGGGTCATCAACCGTTGCACGGGTGAAAAATAACGAAAACCGGATTCCCAAAAACCGGACAACGGGTTGCTATTCACAAATATGAGTGCGCCGCCAACAAAAATCAGTATGCTGCCGGCTATTAGTCCCCGAAAGCATATCCGGCGGATTCGCCGATCATTTAAGTCCTGAAAAAAAAGAACTTCAATCAGGCCCAGCGCAATCGGCAGCGTGACCGCATTTTCTTTTGATCCAATCCCTAGTAGAAAGCTGAAGCCGCAGCCCAGGAATAAAACGATCCTGAATTTTTTTGATGAATCCAGCCTGGCTTTTATGTAGCAATAAAGGCCGAGTACATAAAACATCGCGGCCATGCTGGCCATCCGTTGGACGATGTAGGTTACCGCCTGGGTTTGAATGGGATGAATCGCCCAAAGCACAGCCGCTAACAGCGCAATATAACCGGCGCTTTTTTGATGGATCGCTTTGAGGTTGGGGGCGTTTAAAAGGTTTATGATCGTCAAATAAAGAAAAAACGCCGTTACTAGATGGATGATCAGATTGACAATATGGTAACCGATTACCTGATCTGACCCGACATACCAGTTGAAGGCAAAGGTGAGCATCGCCACCGGACGAAAAATCCGCTGGCTTACCGGTGAGTGAAGGCTGTCCCAAATAGTTGAAAAATTTAGATCTTTGATTTTATGCAGGCGTTGATTTTGAATGATATTCTGAAAGTCATCCAGATGCCAGGCGGCATCAAAGGTGTTTCCATAGGTGAGCAGGATCAGGAAAAACAAAAACACCAGGGCTCTCAGGGCACCGGTATGATTAGGGCGCTGCAAGGGAGGATACATGGAATCGAACCACAATATAAAAATAAGGGGGAATTATCCCCCTTATTTTTTTAATGATATAATACTATTCGAAAAAAAAATATTATTGGATTATTTCCATTCACCAATCGTTGTGGTGCCCATGTAAGAGTAGTATTCTTCACCACCATCGGCACGCGGGCAGCGGCCACTTCCATCAGATACCTGAGCTTCAAAAGAACCGTCAGCCAATTCCGTGAGCGTGCCGACATTGTTTTCATTTAGCGTAAGTTGTTCTGCCTGCTGGAGATCAGCGACCGAGGGCATCTGGGTGTTGTTGGGCTCTGAAAAATAGCTCGCCAGGGCCGCCAGGATATTTTGGGCATCGGATTCTGATCTGGAGCAAAAGGCCTTGTCACGATAGGCGATAAAGTTCGGGATAGCGATGGCGGCCAGAATACCGATAATTGCGATGACGATCATCAGCTCGATAAGTGTAAAACCTTGTGAATTGCCTCTTAGTTTCTGTAACATGTTAAAACCTCCCTGCTTTAATTTTGTTATGCTGAATGCTTCGGTTAGGTTGATAATTAATAGTGGTGTTCTTCATCTGCTCTTTCTTGTTCCGTTCCCCACCCCCTTTTAATTTCATAGTTATTGTTGAGTGATTTTACTGGAGTTTGATATTATGTTTGACTGGATGTTAAAGCAATTGGTGTGCCAAATATCAATTTTTTTTGTTATTTTATTTAACTATCTGTTATTGTTTATTAAAATTTTCATTTTAAATTTTCGTACCAGCCAGCTGGTCTGACACGTATTGGCGTATTACAAATATTGTCCTTTATCTGACAAAAATTGTCAGGCTAGTGTTTTGGCTCTCCCATCAATGGGTGATGCTTCCGCCAGGCCAATATCAACCACGATTATTTTAGATCTCGGCGAATGCTCAAAAAACTTTAGGCCAAAAGCGATACTCACAAAAGCGTTCAATAATCGCCCGGACGCCCGCGGGTAGGTGAGGTGCTGCCATATGCGGAAGGTTGATCGGGGTGGCTTTTTACCATGCTGCGCCGGATATTGGAAAGACACGGTCAGTTGCAGGTGGCATAGACGCCACAGTGAAAAACTGATTTTGAGAAAACATCCCCAGGAATATCACTGCCGGCGATGCTAGCTGGATCCTTTTTAGTAAAAGGTGGGCTGTCAGAGATATCCATCTTATTATACCCTAACATTGCAGAAATTCTTGTCATCAAGCCTGGCCGTTATGTCTGAGATCGTTGCTTTTTCCGGGCTGATGCTGGATGCTGGATACTCGATGCTGGATGCTTGATACTCGATGCTGGATGCTTGATACTCGATGCTGGATGCTGGATGCTGGATACTCGATGCTTGATACTCGATGCTGGATATCTCTCAGGACACTATCGGTGAATTTCAACGACATCCAGTATCCAGCAACCAGAATCCAGGATCAGTCAATACTTTCAATGGTCTTCAT
>CACVKW010000665.1 GCA_902749685.1 Olavius sp. associated proteobacterium Delta 1
AAATTCATCTATACCAACTCATACAGCCAGAACAATTTCTTCGGCATTTACGTTAAGCCGGCGACTGACAAGCTGGTCGTCTATACTTATATGTACTCTGGCACTCCAAAGAACCAATGGCTTTGGGAAACCAACAGCGGGTTATCAGATGGGGTGCATCATATCGCTGTTCAGCATACCAACGGCAGCGATCCTATTATTGAGATCGACGGAGTCGCGGCGCCCTTTACGGCGGCGTGGTCGCTAAACAATAAAACGCGAACGACTTCG
>CACVKW010000666.1 GCA_902749685.1 Olavius sp. associated proteobacterium Delta 1
CAGGATCCAGAAACCAGAATCCAGGATCAGTCTATACTTTCAATGGTCTTCATTGCAGCAGCTAAGTTGGATTTCAAAATTTTATGCAACTATAGGGTAAATTCTGCGGCGCCGGGACAGCACTCGCCTACCCAGCCAGACCGGCAGCCCGACACAGATAAAGATGAAAATCAAGCAGCCGACCAGCAACCCGATGTTGTCATCGGTTGCGATCAGAATCGCCGATCCAATGAGCATCAGCATGAGAATCGCGCCATGCGGCAGATTCTGCCACCGGAACAATCGCGTGCTTGCCTTCGGCGTCTGTTGAGCGCCGGGCAAAAGCAACGTAAAGTGTATTGCGGCATAGTTGAGCAGCCAGAGAATCAGGCTGCCCCGGATATAGGTGTCAAGCGCATCGCTACCGGCGACACCAAGCGCCATCATGGCGGCGCTCACCAGTGCCAGCAGAAACATTATGGTTGAAGAACGGTTGAAAACCCGCTGCAGAAAGAATGGCGAAGGGGCCTGCCGGCTCACACCGGCTATCATTTCGCCAACTGCCACCAACAGCGCGTTGACTGCCGCACCGGTTCCGGAAATCACCACCAGGCCCATGATGATACGGCCGGTTTCGCCCAATATATTTTTAGCCGCTATAATATGAGGTATGGTTGTTTTGGCAAGCCGTGCCGTCGGAACATTTAAAAGGGAAGCAATCCCCCACAAGCAGAAAACGCTCCCGGCTATGATAAGACCGGCGATCAGGTGACGTCGCATACGCGAAGCCTGATCGCGGTAATGATTCTGAGAGAAGATCAATAGATCAAAACCGACGAAAAGCAATAAAACTGAAAACGACCCCTTCAGGGGCGGTATGCGGATTGCAGTATTGACGATTTCACCTGCCGTGAGCCATTCGTAAATACCGGCAATAGAAAGAACCGATAATCCGGCCGCCGCTGTACCGCTTAGAAAAATTTGGACATTGCCAGAAAGTTTGCGGCTGAAAAGGTTTATCGCCAGCAGGGTACCCAGCATTAAAAAAGCAAACGCAAAATTGGGAAAGCGGTGCGCAAAAACTTCATTAAATACAAATCCTGAGGCGGCCAGGGTGGCGGTCGCCAGAAATACAGCCAGCAGAGCTCTGGGGAAAATTGAAAATATCACGGCTGCTGGCGGTCCCAAGGCGTCCGCAATCCGATCGAATTCCCCAGCCGCACCCGGTCTAAAGGCGGTGATATCCGCGTAGCAGCGCGAATGAAGGATGTAGGCGGCGCCCGCCAAAAACAGCAGGAAAATGAATCCAACTCCGAGGCTGCCGGCACTGTTGCCCAATACCACCAGGTTAATGGGAGCAAACGGCATGCCAACGACCCAGGCGACTGCCATGGCATATTTGAACTTCATTCTTCCACCTCATAACAGGTCCGGTCTTCATTACCACTCCGGGAGATCAAAACCTCATTTGCTCAGGGTTCACGAAAAACTATGACAAAATATAGTGTGCCAAACCCGATTTAAAGTGGTGGTCGTATTAGCTCTTGTTTCCTTACATGTTTGCAGGAAGATTTCTCCAGAAGAGTCTAAAGTTGACAGGGTTACATGTTCCAGCGGAAAATCCACCCGCACACCACTTTCAGCCATCTGATAGACTTTAACCCTATCTCCGGCAAATGCCGGCACTGCTGCCTTCCAGGAAACTTTTATTCTACTCAAAGCACGAAAAAAAACCCAAACCGATCAAAGGCTTGGATGGAATGTATTCGTTAAAGCGACTATCTGAAGTTATATAGGTTAATGTCTTTATGATTTCAGAGAGTACTGCGGTTTCCATGATTGCACCTCCCATAGGACCTGACGCTGCGCGAGCGGGGTCTTTTAGGCCTGCGAAGTAGCAGAGCGTGCCCACGCCCGTGAACTAAACTTTCGGTGTCTTGACAAGCCTTTTTCCGACATTGGCGAAATAGGGGTGAAGCACGGTCACCTGATATGTAGCCTCGAGAATCGAGAGCCACGCCCCGGCCGTGTAGACGGCAGCCCCGAGGTCTCGGGCGAGATCAGTTAGGTTCAAAAGTTGGGCGCTCCGGGCAGCCAACGCTCTGAGAAAGTTCTGGAATTGAGTCAAATCTCCGACCTGGCGAAGTGTGCGCACATCGCGTTCAAGATAGGTTTGGCTCATGCACAACCTCCTTGGTCGATATTATGCATTTCAAATGCATAATGCCAGGTAAAAAAATATTAATACACTCATCAAACAGCACTTCGCAACATATCAAACTGACGGGAATCGAAGCATGATGCCTGGGTTGAATTCCCTGCTGGGGAAATGGTCCCGTACCTGCGAATGGAAAAAAGAATATTGTCATGCTTTAAGACGCAGCAATAGATACTTGACATCCGTGCGATAGGATGCTTTTCTGCTTTTTAATTCAGTTTAATTGATAATGGGTCCGGATTAAAAATTTATATTGAATGATGATACAAGCTTGGCGCTTGACGTCTGGGAAGTTCATTTGAAGATCTGGCTGATCACGAGACTCTTTTTTATCCCTGGTTTATATTTAACTGGGAATATGAAGAAGATCCGGGCTATCTGGAACTGGGTGGGCCTGAAGATATAACGATTGCAGAATTATACGCAGCCCATAAGGCAAACCGTCTGAATCGCCTTGAGGCCCAGATCATCGATGCAACGGCTCGTCAGCCGTTCAGTTTTTATGAAATCCAGGAAACCCGACCAGGAAAAGGGTACCGTCTGAGGGACCTCTTGCGTGGCACGGTCTGCAATGTGGTTGAGAACAAAGGATCGGAAAATGCCCAACAGGGAGATATCCTGTTCGGGCGCGTGGCCCAAATCGACTCACTTGCCATGCTGATCGGCTGTGGAACCATCCGGATACCACCGAAAATGAAGCCCGAGGTGATCCGATTCAGGGAATGGTTGCTGGAATCCTACGATTCCATTAACTCGGACACACTTTACGACTATGATCTCGAAATCCGACAGCTATATTTTGATATTTATTACATCCTGATTCGGCCGCCTGAATTGCGGAACACTGATGGTGACCCGCATTTTAGTTCCCCTGAAATTTTCGACATGTTTCGTGTATACGAAACCGAGGATGGCTTTTTAATTCCCGGCTCTGCTCTCGATAATCTAAACGATCAATGGGATGAAAAAGATACGCAGTCTGTATCTTCATCGCAATCGGCTGTCCCAAAACCACAGCGACTTTCAGGTAATCGGGCGAAAAAGCCCAGCCGTGATTCCAGGAAAAAAGATGTCGATGACCGTCAACTCAAGCTTTTCGATGATGAATAATAGCTGTTTTTATGTTTCAGTATATCTGTATATCCTATTGCAAAAATTGAACTTCGAATAAATGCAGGAGAATCATGAAACTCGAAACCGACTTAAATAAGATTAAAAAATTATCTGAGAAAAATCACCATGCGAATTGGAGCTGCCGGACGTTTTTGAAAAACAATCTTTGTTCAGTCTAACCGCACCGTCCAAAAGATTGCAGATCATTTCCTCATCTGCATAAAAAGGAATTTGTTTTCAGGTTATGGGGTGTCGTGGAGAACTGTTCCATATGCCCGATTGTATTTAACGTCTATGAGCAACTCAAAGACGAACTCTGGCATTCGGCCGATGACGAGTTTGCCGATGACCCGGAAGATTTTTATTTCTGATATAAATTTATCAACCTGGACTGATCCGAGCCCCGACGTTCATATTCCACCAAGAATTGAAGCCGCTGAATGGTGGCCAACCTGTGAATGACCCGGCAACCAGATACCTAGAGCACGCCTATTTTTTAATCATTCAATATTATAAGGCAGGATCCGTATGAGGTAGTTCCTCACGGACAGATCCTGGCGGGAGGTGCCGAATGACCGGCATCCCTACCGCGACTTTTATGTTCCTAAATTTTAAAAATTGAGAACGTCCCTTAGATTCCCGAACTCTTCCCTCGCCCGGGCAATATCAAAAATCATAAAACGAGTGAGCCAATAGGCCAACTCGGTCAACAACGTCCCCGAGTTTCCACTGGCTGGGAGTTTGTACTCTTGATAGGGACTCAACTATTACGAGAATCTAACCAGCACCGCTTTCAGCTGTATGCCATTAATGAGGGTGGCCGGAATCGTCCGGAATGGGTGGCCGGCTTGCCCCGGAATCGCCGGCCGGAATCGAGCGGAATAAGCACTTTAATGGGCGACAGGAGACGTTTGTAATTGACAATTCACTCGAAGGTGTTTTATAGGTTGGGGTCTTAGGACTGTTCTCTCATTTGAAAAAAATGTCCATGACCAGACGAAATCTTTAATTAACATAAGGAGCATTTGATGGGCGATAAAAGCTACACCTATTTATTGAAAGGTTTCTTGATCGTAGTTACGTTTACCTTCTTTCTTAGTGCAACATCTGTTGGTGCGCAAACATTGAAAGAAGAACTTTATACCTTGCTTGAACTCAGTTCCGATCCTGCAAAAGCTAAAAAGGCCGGAGATGAAAAATAAGGTGCATTCATCAAGGAATTGGATAAAAATGATCCCGTTTGGCCCGTAAAAATCTTCCTGATCGCCGAAGCGTTTTTATTGAACAATCAAGAAACTAAAGCTAAGAAATTATATCGTGAGCTTACAGAGTGGGCGATGTCTGACCCTTATGGAGGTTGCGGTCTGGCCGCAATTGCCCTGTGGCGATGGGTAACCTTGCTTTCTCCGTCATCAAATGCTTTCGATGAGGAATTTACTTCCGTGATTCGTGCTACTCAAGACTTATTTAAAAAGCTTATGATCAAACGAATGTTCAAATATTCTATTTTACCCGCCCTCCCAAAAGTTCAGGAGGAAATTTTTGAAAATCTCGCTATAATTTCATGGAAAAACGGGGACCCCGAATTAGCGCAGGATTTAATTCTTAATTATTTTCGTATTGCAGCTGTTGATAAACCGGATGCATCAATCGATCCCATAGTCAAGAGTTTATTTGAAAGCGGAAAGGCCACAAAAGAAAAAATATCGCTTTTTCTCGCCAAAAATCTTATAGGCCAGGCGCAATTCCCGGAGGCAAATCGACTGCTTCGATTGGTGATCGACGAAGGTGAACCGAATGATGTTCACCAAGCCTATATGCTGTTAACCGATTTACAAAAAAATCGGGGCGATGATGATACTGATTTGCTACTTTCATTGACAGAGCTAATTGACGACAAACCACAACCTGCTCTTGAGCTGAAGGCGCGCTTTAAACGTGCAATGATATATAAGGGCCAGGGGAACAGGAAATTATTTTTGCAAGATCTCCAATATATCATTGACAATTTAGCCGGAGGAGACTTGACAGATGATTCACTACTGGAGATAGCCCGCGAATATCAAATGTCCAATGAAATAGAGATGGCCATCGACTATTTTAATAGAACACTGAATTTTGATGGAAAGATTGATGTCGCAATGACGGCCAGCATTCAACTGGCCTTTACCAAATATGCAAAGTGGAGGCAAAGTAACAACTCGACAGAGTTAAACGACGCCAAATTGCTGTTTGAAAAGGTACGGCAACGATCACGGCCGGGTCGGCTTTACGCCCTCACGACCTTTTGGTTAGCGCGACTTTTAGAAGAATCCGATGTCGTTGAAAAAGCTGCGGAGTATTTCAATGAGCTAATTGAGAATTATCGCTTCGATTATTATGGTATCCGCGCACAAATGCATTTAACGAATTTAGAGTCGGTGTCGAATCATAATAGAAATATTGCCTGTTCAAGGGTTCTGCCCGAAGAAAAAACCTTGCAACATCTTTCGTCCGGGATATCCAATACAAAGCGAAAATTTGAATCAAACTATAAAACCCCTTATCATGGGCGGTTGGAAAAGAGTTTAGATCTTTATCGCAAGGTTTTGTCTGCTAAAGACGAGTTGCGAAAGCGCAACCCAGGATCACGGATGCAGGAAATCTCTCCTAAAATTCTGGCTGATGGCGGTTTGCTTCCTCGTATCGCATTATTACTTTCGTTTCGAATAGACGCCCTCCTGGCCGCTACAGCAAAAGGAAAAGAAGAAAAGTCGGTTGATCCAAAAAATCTTCTTAGAATATCATCACTGGTAGGTCAAGGCGCCGGCGATTGGTCTGTATCTATTGGTCTGTCTATGATCAAAAATCCAGAGATTATGAGAGAGCCGGATTATGTTTACATCGCATATCCGAAAATCTATACGGAGGATTTTGCAATCAAAAAAAGCCGAAATCTTCAAATTTTTTCAGGATTGCTCTATGGTGTCGTCCGTCAGGAAACCCATTTCGTGGACTCCGCATTATCGAACAGAGGTGCGCTGGGCCTATTTCAGTTCACGCGGAAAATGTTCCTTTTGTTGAATGAAGAATACAATTTATTATCAAACAGTCCTTTCGATTCCTGGGAAGCATACCTGCTGGACCCCCAATATAATTTAAAACTTGGCAAATTATTATTTTCGGAAAAATTGCTCAAAAAATACGACAATAATGCCTTTTATGCAATTTTGGCACACAACATTGGTGAAAAAACTGTCAATTTGTGGATAGCATCTTGGAAGGCTATGGACGCAAATAATGATATTGAATTTATGATCGAAACAGCCCGCGCAACATCTACTCGAAATTTTGTACGCAATGTTCTTACCGATTGGATACTGATAAACTTGGTGACTTCATCCACGGGGGGATAGCAGATGAACCCAGGAAGAAATCCATCTTCTAACGATACATCGAAAAAAAAGAAAAGCAAACCCAAAATTATCATCTGGCTGACTACTATTACGGCCGTAATTATTGCCTTGACCGCCCTGGTGATTAATATTGATAAGTTCGTTAATTCCATGAACGGTCTCCTCAATTCAGTCGGGCTGATCGGAGATGTGTGCACATCTATCGATTGCGAGGTGACTATTTTTCAAGAGATTCCATTTATTCTCAATCAAACATTGAAAGACAGATATTACAAACGAAAAAGGGATTATTTTTGGGTGCTTGTAGAGGCTGAAAACAAATGTTGGTGGAAAAAAGCAAGGGTCGAAGTTAAATTTAACCTTCGTAAAGGAAAAGAATTCGTCGAAAAGGCTTCCTTGATGAATGAGAAAGTTGAATTTCAATTAGATAGTGGAGAAAGCAAAAGCGATACTGTCGACCCGGAGCTTAAGCTCAACACGCCGGATTTGGAGGGTGAGATAGATGTTAAATGGCAAGTCACTCTTGTCCAAAAACGGGTTTAGAATGAGTCATAAAGTGAGTAATAATACGAGTCATTGAAAAAAATCCTCCTTATATGTAGGGTGGTTGTTA
>CACVKW010000667.1 GCA_902749685.1 Olavius sp. associated proteobacterium Delta 1
AATTAACAACCACCCTACATACAAGGAGGATTTTTTTCAATGACTCGTTTTACAACTCATTATATGACTCATTCTAAACTCGTTTTTGGACAAGAGTGTCTTCATACATTTTTTCACCCGGCTTATTTCCAATGATATTAATTTTAATATCCTGAGGGGATAAACCATCACCCGGCGCCAATTCTCTGATCATAACCTCGGCCAGGTCTTTAATGCGAATGGCCGGCATTTTAGTGATAAAAACTTCACCGCCAACTGCATGGACGACAGACTCGATTACCAATTGAATAGCCTCTTCAAGGCTCATAATAAAACGGGTCATGGCCGGATCGGTTACGGTTACCGGTCCACCGCGGCGAATTTGCTCCCGAAAGATCGGAATTACAGAGCCCCGGGACCCAAGAACATTACCGAAGCGGGTGGAAGTAAAAATAGGACCACCTTCTCGGCTGTTGCTATTGGCGGCGGTCATTAACCGCTCGCCCATCAGCTTGGTGGTGCCCATAACATTGGTCGGGTTGACGGCCTTGTCCGAGCTGGTAAAAATGACGCGTTCTACGTTGTTTTCGATGGCACCGTTGATGATGTTTTGAATACCTAAAATGTTCGTTTGCACGGCTTCGAAGGGGGATCGCTCGCACAGAATCACATGTTTAAACGCCGCGGTGTGAAATACGACGTCCATATGCTTCATTTTGCGGGAAATCTTATCCCGGTCCCGCACATCCGCCAGAAAAAAGCTGACATTATTGAAATTTGAAAAGAAATCCTCCAGAAAAAAAAGTTCACTTTCGTTGTTGTCAATCCCGATCACTTCGCAAGCTTGATAATTGTCCAGCAATTGCTGAATCAGTTCCTTGCCGACGGTACCGCAGGCACCGGTGACAAGCACTCTTTTATCTTTAAAGAAAGATTTCATGGCACAATTTTTTAGGTCATGGTTTCAATTGACCTGACTATTTTTAATTGATCTTCCTCCGATAGATAGGGATGCATGGGGAGGCTGAAAATACGACCGGCGCAATCTTCGCTGATCGGAAAATCCCCATTTTTATAATTGAGGTAAGAGAATGCACTCTGCAGATGCAAAGGCGTGGGGTAATAAATAGCGGTCGGGATTTGCGCCGCTTTTAACTTATTTTGTAATGCCGTGCGTTGTGCCGAATCTTGGGCGAGAATCGAGTATTGAGCCCAGGCGCTTTGGTAGTCATGCGCAATGGCAGGTCGGGTGAGTCCGGAATGGAAACCAAGCAGTTCTGTATATCGAGCAGCAACCTGCTGCCGGAGTGTTATTTCTTCCGGAAAAATGTCGAATTTAGCCAGCAGGATGCCCGCCTGTAGCGTATCCAAACGACCGTTTACGCCGATGCGGATGTTGTCATACTTGTGATGGCCTTTGCCATGAACTCTCACTGACTGCATTATTTCCGTCAGGCTGTCATCATCGGTGAAACACATGCCGCCATCGCCGTAGCATCCCAACGGTTTGGCTGGAAAAAAAGAGGTGCAGGCGATATTGCCGAAAGCACATGCTTTTTTTCCCTTTAGCTCTCCACCAAAAGATTGAGCCGCATCTTCAATGACAAATATGTCTTGCGTTTTGGCGATATCTTCGATTCGAGAATAATCAGCGGGGAGACCAAATAGATCGACGGGTATCACCCCTTTGGGCGTGACAGGTAAGTGGTCAGGGATGATCGGTAATGGATGAATGCTGGAATCATTATTTTTAACTGCCCGGACGGCGAGGTCAAGTTTGGCAGGATCAATATTGAAGGTTTGGGGATCGATATCAACAAATACCGGCGTTGCGCCAAGCAGGCTGATAACTTCGGCAGTTGCGATGAAGGTAAACGGTGATGTGAAGATGGCATCTCCGGGCCCAACCTGATAAGCCATCAGCGCCATCAGCAAAGCATCGGTGCCCGAAGCACACCCAATCGCATTTTTTACCCCGACATAACCCGTCAAGCGTTCTTCGAGTTGTTTGATTTCCGGCCCCATAATATACTTGCCGTGGTCCAAAATGGCTGAAATATTAGACTCTATCTTTTTTCGGATTCGTTTCTGCTGGGCAGCTAAATCGACAAATTGCATGATATAAGCTCTTAAGTTGGTAAGTTCGTAAGTTGATAAGCAATATAGCTCGTAATTATGTAGTCCATGAGATTCTAACCTGTGAGTAGAATGCAAACATTATCTCATTATTATATTTTTCCATCATGACCATCCTTCTGATGTTTTATCTTCCCCGATTAGTCGCTCACAAACTAACGAGCTAAAGAACTCACGCTTTTTGTTGCTTATCAACTCACGAACTTAAGAGCTTACGAACTCTCCTTCACCTCATCCTTTATCCGCTTAACATGACCGCGTCCCAGGCCTTTGACCTCGCAACCGAGTTCAAAGTAACGCCGGATGTTAGCATCATCCAAAATTCCAAAGCAGTCAACGACGGCCAGAGGCTTGCCGGCCATTTCAACGATTTGATCGGGATTAAGGTCTAGATATTCACGGTGCCGTACGGCAAACACCAGGGCATCTGCGCCGGTGATCGCCTCGGCTATACTTTTCATCATTTGCAGTTCATTCAGCTTTTCCTGGTTGCGGAAAAATCTGGCCAGCGAGTGGTCAGGAGACGGATACGTTTCCTGTTTTTCCAGCTCCCACCAGTGCGATACATAAGGATCATGGGCCACAACATCTGCCCCCATTTCGGTCAGTTTACGAACAATAACCTCTGATCCGCTATAGCGCGTATCACCGACATCCTGGCGGTAAGAAGCACCCAGCACCGTGATCTTGCATGCGGCTACGATTTTGCCCATGTTGCGCAGGGCATCACGAACCAGTTGCGTGGCTCTCAGTCCACGGCTGTCGTTAATATCAATGGAAAGCGGTGTAATTTTAAAGATGTCGTCCTCAAAGCCCATTAACGTGTGATAGGACCACACTCCCAAACCCCCGTCTTTAGGCAAACAATACCCGCCAATACCCGGTCCCGGGAAAATGATGTTCGAGTGGGTGGGCCGGATCTTGATCGCCTCAATCACTTTTAGCAGATCCACACCGTTGCGCTCCGAAAAGACGCTCCATTCGTCGAGGAATGCCAGAATTGAAGCACGGTACGAGTTTTCAATGATTTTACAGGTCTCACTTTCAATCGGACGATCCAGCACGGTTAGGGGAAATTCATCCACATTCAGGATTTCACTGAGAAACCTCGTCACCCGTTGACGGGCTTGCGCGTTAATCCCGCTGCAGACCCGCCAAAAATCTCGGATCGAGGCCACATAGTCACGACCCGGCATCACGCGTTCAAAAGAGTGCGCCAAAAGCGGTTCAACATCGATCAAACCACGCTTCTGGAAGGCCTTCTTGACGATGGGGTAGGCAATATACTCCGTCGTGCCAGGCGGAACGGTGGTTTCGATCAATACCAGGCATTCCGGTTTGATTTTTTCGCTGATAATTTTGAGGCTGTCTTCCAGTGCTGCAATGTCTGCATACCCCTGCCTGACATTGCCGAAGGTTTCTTTGAAGTAGTCGCATTGGACATCCACCACCACCACATCCGCCAATGAAAGCACCTCATAGGTATAGGTTGCCGTCAGGGTCTTTTTTTCTTTAACACAGCGTCGAATTAACGGTGCAACTTCCGGATCTTCGGCCTCCACCGGTGCAATGCCGCGGTTCAAATAGTGAATTTTCCAAAAAGACCGCGTCGATGGCCGCTGCATGCCGATCACAAATTTGGTTGATGCACCGGTATCCGGATCCATTGCATCGGCAACCACGCCGGCCATGACCGAACCGACAAACCCAACTCCCATGACAACCACGATTTCTCTGCCTTCTCGGCGCTGCCGATCAACCAGTTTTTGAATCTTTTTGAATTCTTCGGCGTAATCATCTTCCACGGGCAGGGGGAACTTTTCGCCGGCCGGACAAATTGAGAAACGGTTTTCTGATTGAGTCATACCTTCATTCCCTCTAGATTTTGATACGGGTTATTTTCAATTCGTGGCGTGTAACAACATTATTTTGTCGTCATTGTTTTCAGCACTATACTTGTTAGAAAAGGGCATCATATTCGTTTTTAGCGTGATCCTATAATTCAACCCGTAAAGACAGCTCCGCTCGGTGGATTACGCAAAAGTAGATCCGATTTGCGAATATATAATATTGTTATACATATAAACACACTATATCTTGTAGTTTAAACAATTGCATTGACCATATTTTGTATTTGAAGTCAAGAAAGAAAGTCGCATTTTAGACGAATTAATGCTTAAAGTCATAAGCAGTCAGGAGGAGGAGGATAAGATCTTATTGGATAAATTAATTTATTTCGATCACTAAATCAGAGGGAATTCCGCTTTGTGCGATTTTTTGTAAAATGGCACGTCTTGAATTTATGGCTGTAACGAGTATTTTATCGTAGGAAATAGTGTCAAGATGAGCCGGATCCATCACGAGGAATTTCATAAACCTGGTATCCATTTTCGCATCATCGACAATCGCAATTAATTGAATAGCCGATTCCTGCAAAGATATATAAGCAATTTCTGCCAGGTCACCGGCGCCGTAAAAAACGATGCGGGTGATACCCTGATTTTCTAATGCGATGTACAGGTTCCGCAGTTTTTGGCGGGCTTGTTTGTAAAAATTATATGAATGCTGGATGTATAAATACGTCAGGCGTGATTTCTCTGCCGCACCGTGCGGTGTAAGGATATATTTGATTCTGTTTTTAGGAATTGTTGTTATTTTAACAAAACCCTTTTTGACCAGCCGTTTGATGAACGAGTTCACCAGTCCGAGGGATATATTGAGTTCCCCGGCTAAATCCCTTTGGCTGGGGCTCCTATCGTTGTCAACTTTTTCAAGTATTTTTAAGGTGCGGATGTCTTTGGAATCCATAGAATTAAAACGGGTATACGGTAGTAGGTGTGACGTATAGGATATCGGGGATAGGGTAAAAGGAGTCGGGTTTAAGTAAGAAGTGCAAGGATTAGGGTATAAGGAGTACGGTAAGATATTGGGTTATAGTTGATGAGTCCGTGAGTTCGTAAGCTGATAGGCGACTAAAATCTATCAACTTATGAACTTACGAACTTTCCGACGAATAGCACTTCCAATTTATTCGGAAGTGCTGTACAAAGCTCCGCCCGGTCAGTTACCTTACGAAACTTCGGCAGCTCATCCAGATGCAGATATGGCCAATTTTTGATACGCACTCATGTTCAATTTATAAGCGTTCACTATCTGAACAAAAATCGTCACGAGTGTCAAGTAATTATTTGATATTTTATCAAAAATTGAGAAAAGTTCACCTTGAATGCACCCAAAAAAGAAAGCCGATATCTCTGTTTTTTAATATTTGCATTCGAATTGAAGGTAAAAAGACAAAAAAGCATAAAAAATGCCCAGCATAAAGAATTTAGCCGATCTCAAGAGCTTTCCGGTCATTTTATGTGCCTCCTTTTTTTTAATGTTGAAAGACTGGCCAAGTTATGATCTAATTTAATGTAACCCTAATTGATCGTAAACAAAATGGGATAGGATTCTATCATTTTGATTTAACGTCTAATCTGGAAATATAAGGGTGTAATTGTAGCTTCATCATATAGTGCAGAAAGGAAACACGGGTTATGGAACGTATCCTCATCATAGATGACGAACAACAAATCCGGTCAATGCTCAGGTTAATGCTTGAGCGCGACGGTTACGAAGTCGTTGAAGCGCCTGATGGAATTGAGGGGATGAAAGCTTACCGCCAGAAGCCGGCTGACTTGATCATCACCGATTTGATTATGCCGAATAAAGACGGCATTGGAATGATTATCGATTTACAAAAAGAGTTCCCCGATGTAAAAATCATCGCAATGTCCGGAGGCGGTCTTAACAAGCCTGACGGTTATCTGAAAGGGGCTAAAAAACTTGGTGCTGATTGCACGCTGACAAAACCGATTGATCGCGAAAAAATGTTGCGAGCAGTTAAAAATATAGTTAAAGGTACCTCATCCGAGCTTGAAGAGCCGCAGCCTGAACCGGAATAGTTGATTGGTGTTGCGCCGAAGCGATCAGTTGCTTATTGATCTGGTGTTTGCAATTCTCCCCACTGTTTTGCACTGATGCGATAATGCCCAATTCATGTTCTGAAGCTAATGATATATATTCATTTTACAAACGGCAACATCTCTTGCAAGGGCGGTTTTTCCCACCAGCATGATAAATATATTGGACTGATAAAAACACCAAACACAAAAACTAATATGAACTATTTATACATTACTAACCTGGATCCGCCTCGGGCGGAAAACAAATTGCCACAAAGGCACCAGAAAGCCTGATCCGCTCCCCTAAGCGCTTAACCGCCACATCAATCGCCAAAATCAAAATGTGTTTTCAAGAGCTGACGGGTTTTTGAACTGACTTTCAGGGTCGCCAGTTCCTTAGCGGAAACCCAGCGCGCTGCGGAGGCATCATCCCCGGCCCGGGGTTCCCCCCGGATATAATCAGCAGTCAGATCGACAATAACATAATGATAACGGATGTGGCCCCGTGTATCCCGATCAATAACGTCGAACGTGTACACCGGTACCAGGGCTCGAATGGCTATTCCGGTTTCTTCCAGAATTTCTCGTTCAGCAGCTTCCTGCAGGGTTTCACCGATCTCTATCCTACCCCCTGGAATCGCCCACAGGTCCTCAGCCGGCGGCTTGCCCCTTCGAACCAGCAGGACCCGACTGTCTTTGAATACGATGGCACCAACGGCAACACGCGCTTGGGTGGGATAAGAGCCATCGGCCCCGGGTGTTGGATTTTGCAATGTTTTGTATAACCTCCTGAAATATAAACGTTTAAAAGAGCGCTTGACTTGAGGAGCGCTGCGTTTAAGGTAAAAGAAAGCACCCATTAGGACTGTGCTTCTTTGGGATCTGCTATTTGAAAACGGATAGCAAATAGGATTATTCCTTATTTCTACTATGAGCTTTGAGCTACGAGCTGCGAGCATTCTTTCTTCCGCATTCCAACTTCCCAAATCAATTCATTCCGCCTGCCGACTTCTAATCATTCCGACTTCAAATTACTCTCCATACGCAATGCGATAGATCACGCCGGCACGATCATCGGATACCAGCATCGCGCCGTCATTCATCACAAGGATATCCACCGGTCTGCCCCAGGCCTTACCACCCTGCAGCCAGCCTTCCGCAAACACCTCATAATTCGTCGGCTTGTTCTGTTCCAGATTAACCAGGGTGATGCGATAGCCTATGGGAATACTGCGATTCCAGGATCCATGCTCGGCAATAAAAATTCGTTCATAATATCGAGCGGGAAACTGTATTCCGGTATAAAACTTCATTCCCAATGGCGCTACATGGGGACCCAGTTTTATAGCCGGCGGGGTAAACTCTTGGCAACTGAGACCATTACCGTATTCAGGATCCGGCACATCGCCTGCATGGCAGTATGGAAAACCGAAATTCAATCCTTCCACCGGAGCATGATGAAGCGTATCCGGCGGTAAATCATCCCCCATCCAGTCCCGACCGTTATTGGTAAACCAGAGATCACCGGTTGCCGGGTGCCAGTCAAACCCGACCGTATTTCGAATACCATGAGCGTATATCTCCAACTGGCTGCCATCCGGTTTCATTCGCATAATCGATGCATATCGCTGATCTTTTTTTTTACACACATTGCACGGGGCCCCTACCGGAATATACAGCCGATCATCCGGTCCAAAAGCAATATACTTCCATCCGTGATGCTGATCTTTGGGGAATGTATCATTCACCACCACCGGATTGGGAGGGTTTCGCAATAAATTTTCAATATTATCAAAGCGCAAGATCCGATTCACTTCTGCAACATATAAGGCTCCATTGCGAAGGGCCACACCATTGGGCATATTCAATCCCTCAGCAATCGTAATTACCTCGTCAGCGATATGATCATGATTGGTATCCAAAACCGCATAGATCTTGCCTGCCTGGCGGGTTCCAACAAAAAGGACCCCTTTGGGACTCATCGCCAATGATCTGGCATTCGGCACCGCCGCCGCATAAAGCTGGATTCTGAACCCCGGCGGCAGCTGAATGCGATCCAGATGAATCCCGTGCATGGCACCGGCGGCATGGCATGAAGTGATATAAAAGAATAAAAAGAGAATAACAAGCAGAGGCTTTAAACGGTGATTTTCAGTAGTTTCCATTTTAAGGTTCCCTCTTATGGGAGTGCTTGACACCTATCGCTGTTTGCCGTATTGTCCGATTCGAAAATATAAACAGGCCACATTGGTTTTCCACCTCAAGCGGATGCGGGTTAGGGTCTTAACATGAAACTGACATCAAAGCTGCCAAATCTCAGCCTTACCATATTCTCAGAAATGACTCAGCTTGCCGATGCGCACGGGGCTATTAATTTATCCCAGGGTTTTCCGGATTACGCGGTTCCTGAGGAACTCACGGCCCTGGTCGCAAATTACATGCAGCAGGGCTATAATCAGTACGCACCGATGCAGGGCGTGCAACATCTGCGGGACCAAATTGCCGCAAAAGTGTTGGAATTATATGGTGCAAAATATGATCCTGCAAGGGAAATTACAGTTACATCCGGTGCGACCGAGGCGTTATTTGCAGCCATAACGGCTGTCGTGCGGGTGGGCGATGAAGTGTATGAGCATATATTATTCGACGGTTGCACCCACCAGCGTATGACCCGCTATCCACAGCTGGCAGAGAGAAGTTTTGTAATCAGTTCCTTCGGTAAAACCTATCATGCCACCGGCTGGAAGATCGGCTACTGTTTGGCTCCAATCGAATTATCCAGAGAAGTCCAAAAAATCCACCAGTATCTCACCTTTGCTTCCAACACACCCGTGCAGCACGCCTTTGCCGAATTCATGCAAAAAAAAGATGGGACCCTGGAAAAAGCCGCGGAGAGGCTGTGTAAAGTTTAGGAAGGAGCGGGAACCAGCGATAGAAGGAAATTTCCACAGGACCGTGAGCCTGTCGAACGGCTTGTCGAACCATTTGTAATTTGGTGCTTGAGAATTGCGTTTTTATTGTATCGTTGAGCTCTTTGAGAATCCCCCTCCCAATGGTAGGCGCTAGGTGCCGGTTGTATAGAAATCACTGACAACTGACTTCTCCCCTAACCCGGACAAGCCGGAGCCAAACAGGTTGATACGGCGTCGCTGGGCGCCTATTGCAGCCAATACGGATTAATCATGTCTTCAAATATGGTCATGGCAGCCTCAGCGCCCTGGCCGGAAGCGGTTACGATCTGCTTGTAGCCGCCTTCAACATCGCCGGCTGAATAAATACCGGGCACATTGGTACGATGTTTGCCGTCATGTTTGATATAGCCGTCTTCATTTATTTCCAAACCCATCATTTCCGCGAGTTCGACGGCCGGTGTATATCCGATGGCGACAAACACGCCGTCGGTTTTAAAGGTGGATGTTTCACCTGATTTATTGTTGACGATCTGAATTTCCTCAACTCGATGCTCCCCGCTGATTTCCTTTATTTCAGTATCCCAGAGCACTGGAATGTTGTTGTCGGAGAGTTGCTTGGCTAAAAAATCCTGAGCTCTTAATTTGTCCCTGCGATGGATCAATGTGACATCAACGCCCATGTGAAACAGATGTAAAGCTTCGGTTACGGCGCTGTTTCCACCGCCCACCATCACCACTTTTTTCCCTTTAAAAAGGGGCCCGTCGCAGGTACTGCAGTAACTCACTCCCCTTCCGGAAAGCCGTGATTCACCGGGTACACCCAAATGACGATGGATGGCACCGGTGGATAAGAGGACGGATTTTGTCAAAAATTTTCTACGATTGGTCAGCACGGTTATTGGATTTCCAGTTTGCACATCTACCACAGCTTCTCCCTGAAAAATCTGAACGTACTGCAGGGCATGACTCACCATGATATCCACCAGTGTTTTACCGCCAACTGAAGTAAATCCCGGGTAATTTTCAACAATCGGTGTTGTCGCGACCTGACCACCGAGGGCTTCGCGTTCAACCACAGCCGTTCGCAATCCGCTGCGGACAGCGTAGATACCGGCCGTCAGTCCAGCCGGACCCCCGCCGATGATGACCAGATCGGTTTCCACCACTTCGGCATCGCTGTCCGGTATGAAAACAGTCTGGGGCTCCAATTTTTGCAGCGACGAAATGAAAACTTCTTCGGGTTGGGCGCCCTGTCCGATTAGAACATCATTGGCGAACGCCTGCGGCACGCTTTGGGCGGCATACTGGGTGGCCAACTCCGGCGCAGACTGGATGTCGATGATTTCCAGGGAAACAGACTCGGGCATCTCAATGGCCGCTTTCACGGCATTGACAGCCTCCTGCGGACAATAGGGGCAGGTCGGACTGACAAAAACCTTAATGTTTCTCGGAGAATCAATTTTTTTAACAACATTAAGAGACTGGTCACTGAGGTTGCTTTGGCCGAGCCCGACCAGAATCAACGTTTCCAGCAGTGTGCGTGCCTCCTCGCCCATGGGTGCACCGAGCCATCGAATGGAGTACCGTTCCGGAGCGATCAGCAAGGTCGGAGAACTCGTAATATTGTATTTTTGGGCCAATTCATGGTCCAAATCATACTCCCGCATGGTTATTCTGTCGCTGAGTTCTCTAAAGGCCCTGATAACCTGCCGATTGGCCTGGGTAAAAGGATCTTCAAGCCCCTTGGCTGTAAAAAGCAAAAGCGGGATATCATTCGGTAGTTGTTCAAAAGTCGCTTTTAGCTGATTCAGGTAAGCTTGACTGGCCATATCACTCTGGGGGGCCTCTGTATCTACTGTATCTTGCATCTTAATAACTCCTTCTGCTGAGGTTCTATGGCGTTATTCCATAGCTGTTTTTTTAGCGCATCCCGTATAATTCAGTCAAATACTTTAAGGCCGGGATCACCCTGTGTCAACTCAGATTGTAAGCATACTGATAATGTAAGAGCCTAATTGACTTATTTGGCTACAATGCTGTCGCAAGGATAAAAATTAAAGCTTCTCAAATCCGATTTCCAAAATTTCATTTTGCGCCCTTTTCAAGCAGCGCCCGGGCAATTTTAAGATCTTCTTTATTGGTAATTTTAATATTGCTCCGGCTGCCGCGAAGTATTTTTACCGCCGCCCCCAATCTCTCGACCAGCGACGCATCATCGGTGCCCTGATAGCCATCTAACCGGGCCTGGTCGTGGGCCATTTTGATCAAATCAAAACGAAACGCCTGGGGCGTTTGGGCCAGCCAGATTGCATCACGTGCAATTGTGTTAACAATATTCCCGGATTTATCGACCTGTTTTAATGTATCATAAGCCGGGATCCCCAGGATACAGGAACCAAATTTTCTGGCACCGTTTATACAGGCGGCAATTTGATCATGCTGCACAATAGGGCGCACCCCGTCATGGATAATGACAATACTGCAACCCGGATCAATGTGCTGCAAGCCTCTGTAAACAGACTCCTGACGTCGTGAACCACCGGCGACCAGGCTGACGTGATCAACGAGTTTTATGCGGTCGAGTATGTTTTCACGGCAATAATCAATATCATCTTGCGGAATGACCAGATAAATATGGCCGACCAGATCACAGGTGGCAAAAACGGTTAAGGTATGAGTTAATATCGGAAGACCCCCCACCTGCAGATATTGTTTGCGCAACGGGTCCTGCATCCGAATCCCTTTACCGGCGGCGACGATGACGGCAGCAACCATGATGACACCTTTCAGTTGCCTGATTCGTTTTCGCGGAATCAGGTCTACATTAAGTACCTCAACTCCACCGGCAGCGGTACGCCTTTGCCCATGGTATCTTCGCCATAATTGACTCCGGCCAGGGTTTCAATGTCTTTTAACGTTCTGGCATCACCTTCGAAAACCACTTCCTTGAAGTTCTCCTTTTGAATTTTACCACCCGCCCACTGAATATCCAGCACGCTGCTGGCATCAAAGCGGTCCTCACCAACACACAACTCCACCTGCCCCCCGTAGTGTTGCACGATCTTGGCAACCAGCAAACTGGGTCGGGCGTGAAATCCAAGTTTTTCCGGAATACCGACTTTGATTTTGGAACGCTCGATGTTTTCATTGAGAATTTCACCGGACAATTCCTGGCCGGTTGTCAGAAAATGACAGGCATAGAATAAGCCGTAATTAATGGTTCGATCAAGAAGAACTGACGGATTGATCAAGTAGGATAATCGCTCTTGGACCATCTTGTAGGTGTTTTTGTAACCGGCCTGGTGCAGATGACGTTCATAAAAATGAAGCAATCGACCGACCATTTGCAGCAAATGGAACACAACTGAAAAAAAGCCGCGCAACTGTTTTAATTTACGGTTGCCAAAACGAAACCCGCCATGGATGACATTCGTGTCAAAAGAGGACTGCAGGTTGTGCAGCAACATTTCATAGCGCCTTATTTCCACTTCGTTGACCTTATCGGGTACGATGGTCACAAGCTCCCCGTCATCATACGGCTCATAAAATTTAAGTTGATCAAAATCCTTGGTGATATTGAGGAATTCACTGGCAATTTTAACAATGTTCCGTTTTTGGAGATCTTTATCTTGATCATCAATATCATAGTGAAGAAGATCGATGGTGGTTGTGCTTGGAAAATCATCAGCCTGAAAATGGTCTTGCGGAATCGGTATGTTGCGAAGCCGGGCCTCTTCAACAATGACGGGCGCCATCTTTCTCAGCGATTTGGTCAGAAAATCGAGGGTCACATATCCTTCTTTTTGAAAATCGCTGTATTCCGGAAGATCATAGAATAAAAGGCGATTGGATAAATGTTTTTGAAAGTTAGCCCCCAGGCTCAAATGTCGTACGGCCGCCGATAGTTCTCGATAAAAATACCAGTCCTTGTTATTTTTGGCGCCATGATAATCCAGAAAATCCTCTAGTAGCATGGAAGTCGAAATCAGTTTCGAGTAAAGCATTTTGGTGAACGTATTCTTGGGGTCCTCCGCACTGGATAAATAGAGGCAGCATTTCAGATAATCATGCGAGAAAAAACGGACTTTTTTGTCAAACGAGCTATCGCTGGTGTTTTGTGAATTTTCCATAGATTGCAACCGATATAGAGGTTCAGAGTTTCACGGTTCTGGGTTCAGAGGTTCAGAAGACAGATGACAGAGCACAGACTACAGATGACAGAACACAGATAGAGAAGGCCATTCTTATCCAGTATCCAGCATCCAGTATCAATTATCCAGAAAAAAAATGGCCGAAGCAACCCGTAAGCCGAATTCTGTTCCCGGATCAGGTTACCCTGAGCCGGGCAACGATCATTCATCTATGGATGCCGGTTGCCCGACACCTCTTGCGACCTACCCGGAAGCTTGAGCGGGCCGCCCTCAAACGCTTCCCTATTTGGTCTTGCACCGGGTGGGGTTTGCCAAGCTTCCCCGGTCACCCGGGGAACTGGTGCGCTCTTACCGCACCATTTCACCCTTGCCTGGCACCAAACCGGACGGTTCGGCGCCGGGCGGTATACTTTCTGTTGCACTTTCCTTCGTGTTACCACGACTTCACGTTATGAAGCACCCTGCCCTGCGGTGTTCGGACTTTCCTCCGGATCTGCCTGAGATCCAGCGATCGTTTGGGTTACTCCGACCGTTCATCCTGATCTTGCCAGTAAATGATTCTGAAACAACTGGGACAATATTTCAAGCTGTCGCATCGCTGGAGTTCATTGTAAACCTGGGGCGGAATATTCATATTGCATCCCTGACAAACCGCATCCTGAACGGCAACAATGGCCACCAGATCTCCCTGTTTAGCTTTCACCTGGCGAAATAGTTTTAGCAACCCGGCATCCAACTGGGCGGCAATCGCAACACGCCGAGACTCCAGCTCAACTAGGTTTTCTTCATGTCGTGCAGCGTCTCTTTCAATGGACTCCTTTTGCCGGTTAGATTCATCAACTATCTCTGCATAGTGCTGTCTCCGATCTTTGATAGCCGCTTCAGCCGTTTCGATTTTCTCCAATAACTCCAACATCTCATCTTCCAATTTGGAGTTGGCGGCTTGTATGTCGTCTATTTCCTTAAGGGATGACTGATATTCTTTGTTGGTTTTAACCGACCGCAGCTTTTCCTGACTCTTTTGGATTTTGCTAAGGTTCAATTGGACATCGGCTTCAAGCGCACGGTACTGTTTGTTAAAACCTTCAATTGCGGCTTCATCATCCTCAACGCTTTGGATAAACTCCTCCAGCTGCTGCTCAAGGCTGCTGATCCGGGCTGGCAACTTTTTCAAATAGGCGTTGAGTTTTGCGGCCTCAATTTCGATTTGCTGAACCTTAACCAGCGTGTCAATCTGTTTTTTTGCGACAGCAGTCATTATTTATAATACCGTAAAGGGGTCCTTTTCAATGTCACAGGCCTTAACATTGAGATTTTTTTTTAAATCAGCGAATATGTCGCTAAGCCGTTCGGTCAGCACACTAACGATTAAATGCTCTGAAGCAAAATGACCGATATCGATCAGCCCAAGATTGGACGCTTCAACATCCCTGGCATCATGATAGCGCAAATCACCACTGACGAAAACCTGGGCGCCGCAAGCAAAAAAATCAGCCAGCAAACTAGCTCCGCTACCGCTGCAAACGGCAACTTTCTTAACCGGCAATTCAGGATCACCTGCTAATTTCAAATGCCGAAGGTTCAGCTTTTTCTTAATGTTCCGGGCCAGGAATTTAAAATCCACAGCAGATTCAAGGGTACCGACCCGACCGATACCCGTCCCCTGATCGGGAGCGATCAGTGGACCAACATCATACCGGATTTGATTTTCGGATTGAAATTCAGCCAGGGCTTTCGTCACGGGTGCCAGATCGCCCGTGACAACTTCAATCTCGATTCGAATTTGATCCTCGTATAAAATTGTACCGGTCGGTCTATGGGCAACAATTCCGTTGACCGGCATCAAAGAAGATGCGCCCTTAATCTGCTGTCCGGTTTCAGTTGGCGGTTGAAAAAGCAACCGGGTAATTTGTTGTTCAGCTTCCCGGGGGGCATGAATAACGATCTTGAACCGTTGAGGTTCTTTGGCCCGGGCCAGGGGCTTAAGATCGTAAAGTCCGATACGGCCGGCAAGAACATCGTTGATCCCGCCCCGAGCGCTATCCAGATTGGTATGGGCGGTAAATATGGATAGGTGATGCCGCGCAGCAAGATCTATTATGGATCCCTCAGGAGTACGAAAATCTAAAAATTGCAGGGGTTTGAATATTAGTGGATGATGGGTGATAAGCAAGTCGATATTCTGTTGACAGGCGGCGTTCACGACTTGATAAGTCGGATCCAGCGCAACCCAGATGTTTTTAACCGGTCGCCCCGGATCTCCCACCTGCAACCCGACATTATCCCACTCTTCCGCCAGAGCTGGCGGTGCGATGCTGTTAAGCACATCAATTATGTCGCATACTGTCGGATCCACGATTTCACCATTTCCCAGCCCGTATTAAAAAAGCGCGGGTCTCATATACCCGCGCCCTTATCATGAATCATTATGGCCGAATCGTATTGCCACCCACAGCCACCTTTTAGAGTAAATATCCACGCCCGGAGCATGTGGCTTGTTAAAAATTTTCATAAGGGCTTGTGCCAGTTACAAACTTTTAGGCCTTCAGCCCGTCAGGCGCATCGAATTTGCTATTAATGGAGTGGGCCCACCTGGGATCGAACCAGGGACCTACCGGTTATGAGCCGGTGGCTCTGCCAGCTGAGCTATGGGCCCGTTATGCGCAGAATCTTTATTCTTGTGCATTTTCAGGCACAAGATCCGCCTTGGGGAACAGAACCAATCTTCATATAATTAAGGATTTTCGAATGAAGATTTAATATTTTAGAACACCCCCTGTCAATCAAATATAACATATTGAAAATTGAAATCTTATAGGATTCTATCTACTTTATTACCGCCACGATCATGAAAAATGCAACATCACTTGTTTCAAAAACAGAATTCCTTAATTTTTCAATTTTCATTTATAGCGGGTCCGGATCAGGTATCGATAAAGTTTTTTAATTTCCGGCTTCGTGTTGGATGCCGTAACTTTCTCAAGGCTTTGGCCTCAATCTGACGGATGCGCTCGCGGGTAACAGCAAAATCTTGTCCAACTTCTTCCAGGGTATGGTCCGCTTTTTCGCCGATACCAAAGCGCATGCGCAAGACCTTTTCTTCCCGTGGCGTCAGTGTTGCCAGAACTTTACGGGTTTGCTCGGCAAGATTCATGTTGACGGCCGCATCGGAAGGGAGCATGAACTTTTTATCTTCAATAAAATCTCCCAGATGGCTGTCTTCCTCTTCGCCGATCGGAGTCTCCAGCGATATCGGTTCTCTGGCGATTTTAAGAACCTTACGAACTTTTTCCAGAGGAATCTCCATTTTCTCAGCAATTTCCTCCGGGGTTGGTTCACGTCCCTGCTCCTGTACCAGGTAGCGGGAAGTTCGGATGAGTTTATTAATCGTTTCGATCATATGGACCGGAATACGGATGGTCCGGGCCTGATCTGCGATTGCACGGGTGATGGCCTGCCTGATCCACCAGGTAGCATAGGTGCTGAACTTATAGCCGCGGCGATATTCGAACTTATCAACAGCTTTCATTAATCCGATATTACCTTCCTGGATTAAATCCAGGAACTGCAAGCCTCGATTGGTATACTTTTTGGCAATACTGACGACCAGACGCAGGTTCGCTTTTGTGAGTTCACTTTTGGCCAGCTTTGCTCTAAACCGCCCTTCATCAACATTCGTCATAATCTTTTTCAAAGAGCGAATATTGGCTTTTATTTCGATTTCTTTGACTTTTATTTCATCTTGGCTCTTTTTTAACTCACCATAAAGCATGCCCAACTCATCTCTGGTTATCTTGCTTCGAGGGCTGGCCCATTTTACAAATTTGGTTTTAGATATCAGATTGTCAACAAGCTCTTTGGGTGACACATCGAGTACGTCGGAGATGTCGCCGGTCTTTCTGATTTTCGCATCAAACCAGCCGATTTGGTGCCAGATTTTATTTTCGATATCATCAATAACGCTGGCTTCGAGGCGCCAATCTTTGAGCAGTTCAAATATTTTGTTCGCGCGGCGGGCAATGCTTCTTTTAATTTTTCGCCGTTTATCCGAGTCCAGTTTTTGCGTAAACAACTTTTCCCGAAACTCTTTATTCTCTTCGTGGAATTCCTTAATGCCCCGAATGGTTTCAAGAAACTTCTCAGTTTGTACGATTTCATCGGCATAGGTATCGCCTTCATCGATATCTCTCAGGACGTACTTGGGACGCAATGCCCCATCTTCGATATCTCCACCCAGCGCAATAATCGACTCTACCCCCGCCGTGCTTTCCAGAAGCGCCCGAAGAACCTCTTGCTCACCGGCCTCTATTTTTTTAGCAATTTCAACCTCTCCTTCCCGGCTAAGGAGGGTGACAAGGCCCATTTCGCGCAGATACATTTTAACCGGATCGGTTACCGTTCCAAAATCGGATGAAGCGGCACCTTTGGCGACAATCTTTTTGTCCTTTGCTTTTTTGAGTTTGACAACTTTTTTCTGATGTTTGGCTTCAATAATTTCGATATTATTGGCATAAAACAACATCAGTGTCTCGTCAATTTGCTCGGGATAAAGCATGTCCTCCGGCAGCAGTTCATTTATTTCATCATAGGTCAGATAACCCTGCTTTTTGCCCCTGGTCAGCAGTGTTTTAATCGCTTTCGGGGTTTTCTTATTTTTGCTTTTTTGTGTTTCGGCGCTCTTTTTAGCAATTTCCTTCTCGGTGGACCTTTTGGCGGTTTTCTTTTTGGCAGTACCTTTTTTGGTGGATTCTTTCGATACAGTCTTTTTACTGCTTTCTTTTTTTACAGCAGATTTCTTGACCATAAAATCTTGCCTCCCAGACACCTCAATTTATCAGCCGCAAACAATAATCCTTTAAAAGATCGTAGCATTCCCTGTGACCCATCGCTGTTGACAGAAAGCGGCACCCGGGTAACAAATTTCAATGTTTACGACCAGTTAGGATTGCCTATGGGGTAGGAACATCCCCCGGCTTTATTTCTCACTTAAAATGGCCATTTTTTGCTTTTCACTGCGCTCGGCCATTTTTTGTTTTTTATTTAGCAACGTTAACAACAGGGCATGATCATCGCTCTTCTCGGCAGCCTTGATCTGCTCCTCTAGCAGACTTCCGCTGCGATGTTTCTGCCTGGTATCGACAAACTTGGCCAGCAGTCTCAGACAGCCCTTTTTATTCCAGGATTCATCCTCCATCGCTAAAGAGGCGACTATCGTTTGCTGGGCTTCGTTCTCAATTCTTGAAATAAGCTCGGAAACCTGATCGCCAGTCGTCGGATTGAATTTTAAGACCATATTTCCGACGGATTCAAGATCACTATTTTCAAAGTATTTTAAAACGCTTAACCTGTTTATCTCAGGTAAAATCTCAGGAAATTGCAGCATCATTGCAATAATCTGTCTCTCGAAACGAATTCCGGCATTGACCCCAGGTGGTCCTGCCAGGCCGGAATTAGATGTCGCTGTTTCTCTTTTTGGAAATTCACCGGCCGCAGCGCCCTTTTGACCGGCAAAAACCGGGGCGCGCGATTGCCGGGTAGCCACAGCTCGGATGCGCTCCAATACAGCAGATTCCGCAATGCCAAGTCGTTCCGCAAGCTGCTGGATGTATATCGCCTGTGCGATCTGATCATTAATGACAGCTAACGGTGCCTGCAATTCTGATATGACCCGTATTTTTCCTTCGGTTGTAAGGCCGTGTTTACGCACCGCACAGTCCATCAGAAACGTTATGATTCCCGGTGATTCGGAGGCGGCCGCCATAAACGCTTCCGGACCGTGCTCAAAAATGTATGAATCCGGATCATGCCCGGTCGGTAAAACCAGTATATGGGTATCTGCTTTATCCTCGCTGAATACATCCTCTCTACGAAAATCTACATGTTCTTTCCAGAAGGTCTCTATACAACGCTGGGCCGAACGAATACCGGCCTCATCGGAGTCATAAACCAGTATCATACGCCGTGCATAGCGTGTTAATAACTTTACATGATCGGCGGTCAAGGCCGTGCCGAGAGTCGCCACCGAGTTTTCAACACCATGCTGATGAAGTGCGATTAAGTCCAGATACCCTTCAACTATAAACACCGTACCCGTGGCCCTGCATTTGTCTTTGGCCCGGTGGATGCCGTATAGCGATCGACTCTTATTATATATCGCTGTTTCCGGAGAGTTTAAATATTTCGGTAATGCGTCATCCAGCACGCGGCCACCAAACCCAATGACCTGCATATTCACATCAAATATCGGGAAAATAACTCGATTGCGAAACCGATCGTAATGGCCACTTTTATTTTTTCTGGGTAGAATCAGGCCGCTCTTTTCGAGCAGCATGGGCGATATCCGTTTATCTGAGAAAAATCTGAGCAGATGATCCCATCCATCGTGGGCATATCCAAGTTTGAAGTCAACAATTGTCTTTTGAGATATGCCCCGCTTCGACAGGTAGGATCTCGCTTTCTGCCCCGCGGCACTATTTAATAAAGCTTGGTGATAAAATCCCCCGGCTCGACGATTTATATCGAGCACGCTTTCCCTTTCGCTGATTTTCTTTTTTTGCGCCGGCGAAAGTGGTCTAGCCGGAATATCGACACCGTAACGTTTGGCGAGGTGTCTAGCCGCTGCCGGAAAAGAGAGCCCCTCCTGTTTCATCAGGAAACTGAAAATGTTGCCACCGGTACTGCAGCCAAAGCAATGAAATATCTGTTTGTCCGGGCTTACCGTAAAAGATGGAGTTTTTTCGGAATGAAACGGGCAAAGACCAATGTAGTTTTTACCAGCTTTTTTCAGGATCACGGATTCTGAAACAACATCCACAATATCGGCCGCATTCTTGATTTCTGAAATTTTTTCTTCAGGAATAAAAATCGCCAATAACAGCAACCTCCATTGCTATTGAACAGGTGAGACAAACGTTAGCGGAAGGGTCTCAATGGGATAACACTTTGCCAATAGTCGTTTTTTCCGACTCCAACTATCCAATATCTCGCGTTTTTCCGATATAGATCCCATTATAGTTTAGTTTAGGCCGAGATAATATATAGACCGAGTTTAAACGATAAATTTAATCCTAAGTGATCGATTTGTCAAGAAGTTTTTTCGATCAACGCGAGCTGCGGCCACCTGCCCGTTCGATAATGATTGAATATTTTCGATTTAATATTGAATATTTAAGGTCCGCCTCCGGCACATCAATTTTAAAAAGACCTATCACAATAATGACGGAATAAAGCGATTTCCACAAATATTCAATTCCGGCTAGTCCGGCATAGGGGTTCCCCGTTGGATCGTGCCAACGCCAAGGATTCCTTAAAGTCCAGTGTTCCGCTGTACAAAGCCTTGCCGGTTATAACCCCAATCACGCCGCAAGTTTCAAGCGGCAAAAGATTTTGAATATCTTTGATTGTCGCAACACCGCCGGATGCGACCACCGGTATGTCGATTGCCTCAGCAAATTTTCGGGTCTCAGCAATATTTGGCCCGGTCTGCATTCCATCGCGCTGGATATCGGTAAAATTGATAGCCGCAATACCGCAATTTTCAAAGCGTTTGGCCAACTCAATCGCCTTGATTTGGGTGTTCTCAGTCCAGCCTTCGATGGCAGCCAGACCGTTGCGGGCATCAATGCCGACGACAACGCGACCGGGATATTGGTCGGCGGTTCGCACTACCCAGGCAGGATTTTTAATCGCCGCGGTCCCGATAATTACTTTTTGGACCCCCATACTCAGAAACATGTGAGCCGTTTGTTCATCCCGAATTCCGCCGCCCAGTTGAATCGGGATGTCGATGGTTTTTAGAATACCTTTTATGGCATCGAGGTTTTGAGGGCTTTTTTCAAAGGCACCGTCCAAATCAATCACGTGGATCAATTCAGCTCCTGCACGGGCCCACTTTTGAGCCATGGCCGCCGGGTCATCCGAAAATACCGTTTCATCTTCCTTGCGCCCCTGGACGAGTCTGACGCATTTACCGTTTTTTATGTCGACTGCCGGAATGATGATCATATTTTCTGCCATTCAAAATGATTTATTCGGGAAAATGCCAAGTAAGCTAACATGTCTAAATGAATCAAAATTTTACCAAAATTATAGGTAAAACATTCATAGCTATCTAACATCGCTCACAGAGTTCCTTTAGAAGATGGAACCCCGGAGGTTCTCCCGTCCATCCTAACGGCCTGATCCAGCGCACGGCCGAACGCCTTAAAAATTGATTCAATCACATGATGATCATTTTCGCCATAGGGAACATTAACGTGTAAATTCATGCCGCCCCGGTTGACAAGCGCTCTGAAAAATTCCTTGGCCAAAGACGAATTGAGAGCAATCGCGTAATCGATGGATTCGGGGGTATTGTAAACCAGGAAGGGCCGATTCGACAGATCAACGGTGACACCTGCCAGTGCATCGTCCATGGGGATGACGGCATGGCCGTAACGTCTAATTCCTTTGCGCTCACCCAGGGCCTGGCCGATTGCGTCGCCAAGCACCAATCCTACATCCTCAACGGTATGATGCAAATCAACATCTAAATCCCCTTCGGCGTTCACTGAAAGGTCAAAAAAACCATGAACGGCAAAGAGGGTCAGCATATGATCGAGAAACGGAATTCCGCTGGCTATATCCGCCTTGCCTTTACCGTCCAGCTTCAGAGAAATCCGCACATTGGTTTCCTTGGTTTTGCGTTTTACTTCGCCGGTTCTATCCATAATTATTTTAAGGATCCTGTCTGGTGGTAAGTGGTTGTATTGAATTTGTCTAAAAATATAAGCCATATCCAGCAATAATCAATGAAATTTCATGAATTTAGGCATAAAAAATGGGCGGTCCACCCAAAAGACGGACCACCCGTGAAAGGCGGTCAGAATGAAGCACTATGACGTACTTACTCTGAGATGGTTCGGTTAAACCATCAATTGTAATGAACCAAATATAATGATAACGGTTACAAAACTTCCTTCAGCTTTCAAAGAACATTTCACAACTCCGAATGTGCTATTTTTTGGGGCGGGTAAATTAGCTGATGCCCCTTTAATTTCCTAGCGTTTTGGTCTATAATAGGCGCTTGTTTCAGAAACCTGGAAGCTTTATGTGATTTGTGGATGAGTGGAGATGAGGGGGATCGAACCCCTGACCTCGGCGTTGCGAACGCCGCGCTCTCCCATCTGAGCTACATCCCCACATCAATGGATGCCCTTCCATATCAGATCAAAAAATAAGGGTCAATTGAAAAACGATCAGGAGAACGCAAATGCAATCCAAAGTAATATTAAGCGATGCCCACAAATGCTTCACAGTGGATCAGGATAAAATTTATCCACCACAGGAAACCGTGAAGCGTTTCCATGATAAATTAAAGAAAATTGATTTAGATATTTTAAAGCGTACCATCCGCATCGATAACGGTCGCCTGGACATTCCGGTTTATTTCAGCACCTGCGGTGTGGATGCCGTGGAGGTCATTGGTACCAAAAAACAAATGGGAAAAGGAGGCACACCTGACCAGGCTGAAGCCAGCGCTGTGATGGAACTGGCGGAAAGGTTCAGTTTTTTTAGTTTTGCCAAAAATTCAAAAAACTTTTTTACCGACAAATTTATCAATGTCAAAGATCAGGCCATCCCTTTTGAACGGATCGCTCAATCCGTGCATGATGAGTCAGATGATTTGCCAGCCTCCCGCAAAATATTCGAAAATCTTCCGTTACAATGGACCCGGGGCTACAATTTAACCCGTGAACAGGAAGTTTTGATACCCTTTGATTGGTTTTTCTCTATCAATGAGTTTAACGGGCCATCGGCCGGCAACTGCGTGGAAGAAGCCCTGAGTCAGGGAATTTGTGAAATCATTGAACGCCACACATCATCGATTGTCAGCCATAATCGGTTGCAGGTCGCCGCAATTCGACCGGAATCGGCAACCGACCCGCTGGTGCTGGAAATGCTTGAAAAGTACAAGAAAGCGGGCATAAACCTCTATCTATCAGATTTTTCGCTGGACACTGGCATACCTACGGTGGGTGCTATGGCCTATGATCCGGCAACCTTTCCCCGGTTGAGTGAGATCGTCTGGACCGCTGGGACCACCCCCGATCCTCAAAAAGCCCTGAGTCGAGCGTTAACCGAAGTTGCACAATTGGCAGGTGATTTTAATACCGGCGCTAACTATGTGGCCAGCGGTCTGCCCAAATATTCCAGGATCGAGGAGGCCGAGTATATCATCAATTCCGCCAAAGAAGTTGATATAACCGATCTGCCCGATTTGTCTAATGATAATATAAAGACCGAAGTACTTAGTTGTCTTTCCGCCCTGGCTGCAAACGACATGGAAGTTCTGGTAATTAACACCATGCATGATCAGTTAAAGATACCGGCCTTCTACACCATTGTTCCCGGTGCTCATTTCAGAGAACGATCGTTGGGCACCAGTCTGGGAATGTTTTCGGCCAAACACATCTTTGAGAATACACCGGCACCCAGGGCAATTGCAGCGCTTGAAAACATTCAAAAGATGCTGCCGGACAAATATTATGTCCACTTTTACCTGGGTGCCAGTCACCTGTCGATCAACGATCCGAAAACTGCCCGGTCCTATTTTAGCAAAGCGTTGACACTGGAGCCTACCGAACAGGACATACCCAGCATATACTCATATTTGGGTGTGGCTTTAAAAGACATGGGAGAATATCGTCAAGCCCTTGAGATTCTTAAAGAAGGCGAAAAACTGGATCCGGAAAGGACGGATATCTACAACCTGATGGGATTTTGTCATTTTAAGTTAAAAGAGCACCCTGAGGCGATTAGCAATTTTCAAAAGGTAATTGACCTCGATCCTTCATCGGCCATCGATTATGCCAATATCGCCTCCAATTATCGACACATGGGCGAGAAGGAAAAAGCCACCCGTTACTATCAGATGGCCCTGACCCTGGATGATACGATTCAGTTTGCCAAAGATAATTTAAAGGAACTGGAAGAATGAGGACTCAAGGTATGAGGTGTAAGGTTTCGGGGGTCAGGAAGCTTCCACGATTTCCCGTCTTATCCGGTTGATTTTGTCACTAAGCTCCCGTGATGTCCGTTCCATGTCATCGAAAATTTGTCTGGCTTTTTCTTTGTCGTTTTGACTGGTTCCGATCCGTTCGATGGTTGCTGAAAGGTCAGAAAAATAAGCCTGAAAACGCTCCAGCACTGTCTGGCAAAAACTTTCGGAGGCTGCTTCCACAAGCTTGAAAAAGTATCTGAATTTCAGATTTTCCCGATAATCTTTGAGGTGAAAAACAACCGACCGAGCGGTTTCGCGCTTCATGCGCCGCAATGTGTCTTCCATGGCTCTAATTTTTACTTGCCCCTGGTCTCCGGTGGATTTTTTAAATATTGTCTTCGATTTTCGCATGGCCTTGTAATACCCCAAACGCATAATGGCCTCAGCTTTTATCCGTGCTGAGTAATGCGTGGCAGTTACCAGAGCAGGGGGTCTTAGACCGCTGGTTTTAATAACGGCCTCCATCTCCGGCGGTCGGATGCGTGAAGGATCGCTTCCGACAGCGACCGACTCGGATCGGTCGGACAATCCGTTAAATTCTTCGTAAGCCTCCTCCAACATGGAATCGAAGGGTAATATGAGTGATTCGAAATATTCTTTGATCCGTTTTTCGTTCAACTGGACAAATCGGATCAATTCGGGATTAATTGCCTCGGTGATATGTGCATCAATGGACTGCTTGAAATCCTGGAACAGCAGATAGAGAATTTGAGAAAAATCGGTATCAGCTAAATTGTGTTGATACTTATTAGACTCAAGCGCATAGCCGTTGATGAAATTAACGATATTTTTGTTGACACTGCCCGAGTGGGTATCAAAAAAACGATGAACTTCCTGTTGAAGGATGTTTTTAATCTCCGGTATGGCCCCGGATAAAGTCTTCTTAATGGACGACTTTATTTTATTGAGCCTCTTTTGATGCTTTTTTATCTTGATTAGTATCCCCGCCACACTGTCGGTATCTTTGGCCAGCACATCTCGGTTAAGTCCAATCCAATCGCCATAACCTGCGACAATAACCGATAGCCGCTCAATGTGATTCTGCAACGACAAGGCAAAACGTTTGCGGGCCAATTTGTCATAAAATACAGACTCAAACCGACCTATCTCGCGGTTGGATTGGTCGGTAAAAGCCTCGTCGCCTTGCCACTGTTCCAGTCTGAGTCGATCTTTATCTGAAAGGGAATTGTTGTTCGCCCTGAATAAATTATAAAGCGCGGAAAATGTGTAAACCTCCGGATTGGGCTTTAGCATGGACAGCTCTTCCCGGACCCGACCGACCAGATCGTTTAAATCGTCGATGGATTCATGTTCACTGAAGTCGCAATTGATGACAAACACGATGTTTTCCAGGATCCCCATTTTCTTGATCATTGAGAGAAATCGAATATCAGCCTGTCGCAATCCGGTCCGACTGCTAATCACGTATACCATCAGATGGGTCACACGCAAGTAATCCTGGATCATGGCAAGATGCAGGGGGTTTGATGAATCACTGCCCTGACAATCTGCGATCTCAATATTGGATTGCACGCCGCTGGAATTAATTTCAAGTAAGACATCCTTCAGATATACGGCCAACGTCTCATTGCCGACAAAGGCTTTGTGATCTGCAAATCGATCATCTTCATACAGTTGGATCGCATTTTCAGCGCTTAACAGGGGGGTGACGGCCTCATAGCCCCTAAGATAAGAGGTCAGCAGCACGTTATTGATGTTGCGCGTGGATCGGGTGATGAGTTGATCCGCACTTAATTCTCCAAGCGCTCGCTTTAAATCATGACGGTCTTTAGACTGGCGGATATCAAAGCGGCTATTTTCAGAGCGCCAATTTTCCGATGGGAACAATACCAGGGCCTGTTCCATCTCAGCGTTGATCTCATCCCAGGATTTAAAGAACAATTTGGCTCGCAGATGCTCACCGTTGCGCACGCGGGTCACGATTGAAGTAATAACCCCTGCCCCTCTTTTGACGAATTCACCCTTGAAAATCGAATTCAAAAATGTACTTTTGCCGGATTTAATTGGTCCGACAATCGCCACCCGTATGATGTCTTCAGCCAGTTGCCGGGGCAGTTGATCACAGGCTGTTTCCCATTCACCAAAACTGTAATCCGCCATTCCGGGAATGGATTTGGCCGCAGAAAACAACATCGTAACATCACGGTTGATATGCAGGACTTCATCTTTCAGCGAGCTGTAAATATCCATAGCTTGTCATTTCGACTCAGTAAACTTAATGCCTTGTAAAAGTTAAGGTTTAATGCTATAAGGTTTTACATCCGAAAAGAAATCGATTTTAGGAAGGAAATAAAAGATATATGTCCGAAAAAAATCCTGAGTGTCCCCTATATAATCCTTTAAATTGCAAGGAGTATTATAATCCGAAGCTTTGCGCCTTTGTTAGAAAAGATAAAGTCTGCCTGAAAAAAAAGAAACCCAAAGCAAAAGCTAAAGCAAAGGGATAACCTAAAAATTCATACCTCTATGCGTGACCCGCGGCATTTGATAGCAACATCGGATCGATCCCCATTTTCTTAACCGCCTCATCCCAACGCGTTTCAATCGGTATATCAAATATATTTTCCTCAAAAATCGGATGATTCAACCAGGCATTCTCTTTTATTTCAAACTCCAGTTGCCCCGGTCCCCAGCCGGCACATCCCAATGATATAATAAACGTTTTTGGCCCTTTGGCCATGGCAACAGCCTCCAGGATATCTCTGGTATTGCTCATGGCCAGAGATGGTGTAATCATCAGGCTGGCTTCCCAATTGAAAGGAGGCCCGTGCAATACAAATATTTCACCGACATGGACCGGTCCGCCCAAATGGACAGGTATAGATTCAGCATCCGGTGCATGCGCAATGGTCAACTCCTCAAAAATATCTTTGCCTGTCAGGGTATGATGCACCCGGTTGATGATAATCCCCATGGCACCACTGTCGTTATGCTCACAAATACAGGTTACGGTCTGATGGAAATTCGGATCTACCAGACCTAGCATTGCCAGGAGAAACTGTCCTTTCAGAGTAGCGGTATTATCTGTTAGCATGTCCTCCTCCATCAACCGGATAAACTTACCAAATAAAACGTAATTGCCCAAACCTAATTTTATCAGCATCCTTTGTCAAGGATACATCTTTGCCAGTGGCAGATATTAAATAAAAATTCAATAAAAAGGAATATGCGCAGCCTAAATTGATTCAGCCGCCGGCGCTTAAATCTAACAAGTTTCTTCAGTTTTCAAAGAACAATCTGCAATCCTAGACGTGCTATTTTTGAGGGCGGATTAATTAGAGAACTAGCTAGCCAGGGCCACCGTCTCTTTTTCCAATCGACGGTCCAACAGTTCATACACTTTCATATTATTGATTTCTTTAGCGGCACCGCCGGTTGTGTCAACCTCGGCAACCTCCAATCGCGAACGGACCGCGCGCAGGGTATTTTCACCGATTAAGATCCCATTCGGAAATAATTTCGTCAAGTTCTGCAGCCGAAAGACAGTATTGACGGAATCACCGATAACGGTATAGTCCATCTTTTTTTCAAAGCCGATGTTACCCACGACCACTTCCCCGGTATGAATACTGATGCCCATGTCCAGCGAAACGCCCAATTTGTTTTTCAGATATTTATTGACGGCCGGCAGGGAATGTTTCATTTCAAAGGCAGCCGCTACGGCATTGTCCGCATCTTCCGTGCTGGCAACCGGAGCCCCGAAAAGCGCCAGGAATCCGTCTCCCAAATATTTATCGACAATACCGGAATGTTTGAAAACGATTCCACCCATAACAGAAAAAAAACTGTTGAGCAGCGCCACCGTTTTCTGGGGACCAATTTGCAGGGCCAGTTTTGAAAAACCTCTAATGTCAATGTTCAACAAGGTGATCGTCCTGATCTCCTCAATGATTGGCTTTCCGTTGGTGGAACCATGGATGATTTTATCCAGAACTTCTTTGGGAACAAATTTCTGAAACATATGCCGCACATCTCGCTCGTGTTCGGCCATGGACAAGGTCTCTTTATATAGACGAGCATTTTCAAGTGCGATGCAGACGGATGTGGCGATGGCTTGCAGCAAATCTTTGTCATCAATCCCGAACTCACCATTAATTTTGTTCAATACCTCGATAACACCGATCACCCGTCCCTGGGAAATCATCGGTACACAAAGCGCAGAGTGGGTCGCAAACCCCGATTTTTCATCGATCACCGGAAAAAAGTGAGATGATTTCTCGGTATCATTGACGATGATGGCCTCGCCCCTGGCGGCGACATAACCGGCAATCCCCTGCCCCAGCTTCAGACGAAACTTTTTCATTGCCTTAATTTTAATGTTAAAGGCCACTGCAATTTCCAGTTCATTATCCTCCAGAAACAGGAGCGAACCGGCTTCCACGTTCATGACTTCCCGGATCATGTCCATGGTGTATTTTAAAACTTTGCTGATATCAAACGTCGATGAGGCCAGTGCACTTCCGATCTGGCGGATAGTCTCCAGTTCCTGGTTACGCTTGACAACGGCTGCCGAAAGGCGGTTGCGTTCGAGGACCAAAGAAAGTCCGTTGGCAACCCATCCCATCAACCCTTTGACATCATTGAATAAATTAGGATGTTTGCCCGTCAACACCAGGATGCCGTAGATTTGGCTTCCCAATTTTAGCGGGGCCAACAAGCAGGATTTGACACCATGATCCTTAAAAAGGATTTGATCGAGGCTACTGGAGGGGCCGCTGACATACTCTACAACAAGCGTTGTTTCTTGTTTTAAAGCCGTTTCAACAATCGATCCGGTATAAGGGTATGACCGGCCTTTGACCAACTGGCAGGGGCCGTTGCTGAAAAAATCGGAGACGTTCAAACAGTCTGGCTTGCTTTTATTAATAGTCATTGCAACGCTGAAATCATATGGAACCACGCTGTGAATTTCATTGAGCAGGGCGTGGATGAGTTCACTTTCACTGAAGCTTGAGTTGAAAAGCTTGAAAATTTTCTCGATAAACCTGGTATAAGCAGCCCCCTGCTCGTTTTCCTTTAAAAGACGCAAATTTTCGTAGGTAAAGGCGGCATTACTAAGAAGGGGGGTCAGGACTTCAATATCGCTGTGCCTGTATACTCTGCTGTTATTGAGGGATGAAATTGTCAGAACCCCGATAATCTCTTTGCTGGACTTAATCGGCATGCAGACAAATGAAGATGTCCCGTAGTGGGCATTATTGGCCCGGCCAAAGCGTTTATCCTTTTCAATATCTTCAACCACGAGGGGGGATTTGTTGATGACCGCGTACTTGGCAATACTGGTTTCAAAGTCGATTTGATCGCCGTATTTGACAAATTTGCCCAGCCCCATGGTCGCTTTGACGACAAATGTCCTGGGATCGGTGTTTTCGAGAGTTAAAATCGAACCCAGATCCGAGTTTGTTAATACCAGCGCCCGTTCGAGTGTAACATGCAGAATTTCCTCTGGATCAAAGGTCACATAACACAATTCCGAAAGCTCTTTGAGGATGGAAATCTCCGTCGCTTTTTTTTCTAACTGGTTGAAAGTATTACTAAATTGTCGCTCGATGGCAGTAAAAGAATTGACAATGGAGTGTAGCTCATCCGCGCCGGACCCAGATTCGTTGTCCGATAATTCCGCGATATAATTGGTTGACATTTTTTCGGATATACTGGTAATTTTATCGAAAAGATTTTTCAGTATATTAAAACCAATAAATGAAAAAATGAGTATCCCGAGAAAGAAAAACGGCAGGTGTTCATCTTCCAGCATGTTATATTTAATACTGAAAAAAATAAAACCGACAATCGGAAACAAAAAAAAGAGCCCAAAAATTAAATTGAGCTTGTAATAAAGATTTCGGCTTTTCAAAAATCGCTTTCCTAACAACTTAGATAATTTCATTGGGCCGTCCTTTTAATGCACCACACACATCTACCTTAATTTATATAACATAACCATATTTTCTTCAAGATAATAAATTCTTTATCTTGACTTTAGCCGCTGCCCCGCCTATATGAACAGGTCGATTTTTCAATAGAAAATATCACCGTTATTTGCGGTGTAATTTAATACCTCCAAACGAATAATTATAGAGGATTATAAAATGACCGAGTCCTTTTCCGATGTTAAATTAATATCCTCCGAGCTGAACTTGAAGGATTCTCAAGTGAAGGCAGTGCAAGATCTGCTGGCAGAAGGATCAACCGTCCCGTTTATTGCCAGGTATCGCAAAGAAGCAACCGGCAGCCTGGATGAAGTGATCATCACTTCCATCCGTGACCGATTGCAGCAGCTTGCAGAGTTGGGATTACGTAAAGAATCCATTTTAAAATCTTTAGAAGATCACGGACACCTGACAGAAGCGCTTAAAGAAGACGTTCTAGCGGCACAAACCCTTGCCCTACTGGAAGATCTCTACTTACCGTATCGACCGAAACGGCGAACCCGTGCAATGATTGCCCGCGAAAAGGGACTCGAACCTCTGGCCCTGATTCTTATTGAACAAAACGGCACGAATCCCCAGGCGGCGGCCGCCGAATTTGTGGATCCGGAAAAAGCAGTTGATCACATCGATGCCGCTCTGGCGGGTGCCAGGGACATCATCGCCGAAATCATCAACGAAGATCAACGGGCACGGACCGAACTGCGAGAACTGTATTTCTCGCGCGCTGTCATTAAAAGCCAGGTGGCTTCCGGCAAAGAAGCGGAAGGTGCAAAATTCAGGGATTATTTCGACTGGCAGGAGGCGGCGGCAACAGCTCCATCCCATCGAATTCTGGCAATGCGACGCGGCGAAAAAGAGGATTTTCTGAATATATCCATCGCACCGCCCGCGGATAAAGCCCTCAAGATCCTGGAAGATATCTTTGTAACCGGTGATCAGGAAGATGCGGCTGAGGTTAAATTGGCTCTCCAAGACAGCTACAAGAGGCTTCTTTCCCGGTCGATGGAAACTGAAATTCGACTGGCCACTAAAAACCAGGCCGATACAGAGGCCATCAAGGTATTTTCCGGAAACCTGCGCGAGTTGCTTTTATCCCCACCATTGGGCGCCAGACGGGTAATGGGTATAGATCCCGGGTATCGTACCGGATGTAAACTGGTTTGTTTAGATCCGCAAGGCAAACTCGAGCATCATGATACAATATATCCTCACACTTCAAAAAAACAACTCGCAGCAGCTGCCCGCCTGGTACGGAGCCTGGTGGACCGCTATAAAATTGAAGCCATCGCTGTCGGCAATGGTACCGCCGGTCGGGAAACGGTAGCTTTTGTTAATAATCTCGGCCTGGGCAATCGGGTACAGATCGTCATGGTAAATGAAAGCGGTGCGTCAATCTATTCGGCCTCGGCGGCTGCACGACAGGAATTTCCCGATCTGGATTTGACTGTTCGAGGGTCTATTTCCATCGCCAGACGGCTAATGGATCCTCTCTCCGAACTCGTGAAAATCGATCCCAAATCCATCGGGGTCGGTCAATACCAACACGATGTCGATCAGGCGGCATTGAAACAATCCCTGGATGATATTGTCATCAGCTGTGTCAACAGCGTGGGTGTTGAGGTAAATCAGGCCAGTGTCCAGCTGTTGACCTATGTATCCGGCTTGGGTCCCCGGCTGGCCAGGAATATCGTTGCCTACCGTGAACAAAACGGACCATTTGCTTCCCGAGCTCAACTGTCAAAAGTCCCGAGGCTGGGCCCCAAAGCGTTTGAACAATCCGCCGGATTCCTGAGAATCAGAGACGGCAAAAACCCACTGGATGGCAGCGCGGTACATCCCGAAAGCTACCATGTAGTAATGGCCATGGCCAAAGATCTGGATTGCACGGTGGCGAATTTAATGCAAAACATGGAACTCAGGCAAAAAATTGATATCAATCAATATATCAGCGTGCAGATCGGTGCGCCGACATTAAATGACATACTCTCGGAACTCTCCAAGCCGGGGCGTGACCCGCGTCAGGATTTTGAAAAATTTGAATTTGCCAGTGATGTTGGGAGAATATCCGATTTGAACCCCGGCATGAAAATACCGGGAATTGTAACCAATGTCACAGCCTTCGGCGCATTTGTCGATATTGGCGTTCATCAAGACGGCCTGGTGCATATCAGTGAGCTTGCCGATCGATTTGTCAAAAATCCCGCTGATGTTGTCCGGGTGCAGCAAAAAGTTGCGGTCACCGTATTGGACGTCGATATGGAGCGCAATCGGATATCGCTGTCGATGAAAACGGTTCCCGTCCGACAGCCCAATAAGGCCAAGCCGTCAGTAATAGCTAAAAAGTCAAAAGCCCCGTCTAAAAACAGCAAAAGCAAAAACACCCCCTTTAATAATCCGTTTGCGGATTTACAAAGATTTGGTCATTGAATATTGAAATTTGCGATTTATTTGCAATTTGGTGCTTGAGATTTGGAAATTATTGACTGATAAAACTTGCTATTCTCTAAAAGGTGCGTAAGATTCAGAAGTTATACCAATCATCGAATTGGCTATTCGACCATTCAACTATTTAACCTATCAATCCAGAAATGCGTGCAGTCATTCAAAGAGTCAAGAATAGCTCGGTAAAAACCGACGATCTGATCATCAGCCAAATTGGCCGAGGACTTTTGGTACTGCTTGGAGTAGCTAGCGGAGACCGTCCTTCGGATGCCGATTATCTGGCCAATAAAATTGCCAATTTGAGAATTTTTGAAGATGCGAATGGTAAAATGAATCGCTCCCTGCTGGACACCGGCAGTCAAATGCTGGTGGTATCCCAATTCACTCTGCTGGGGGACTGCCGCAAGGGACGCCGTCCTTCGTTTGTGGCCGCCGCCGAACCGGCAAAGGCCGCAGCGCTTTATGAACATTTTATTGAGCAGGTTAGGATTCTTGGAATTTCAGTTGAAACCGGTCGTTTTAGAGCCACAATGGAGGTCGCTCTGGTAAACGACGGCCCGGTCACCCTCATATTGGAGAGCCAAAGTTGAATTCGGAATTTGGAATGCGGAAGTCGGAATTGCCAGGAACAAAATTCGGCAAATATTAAATGTGATACCTTTTTTTGCTATATATAACCCCAGGTACAAATACCTTCATCAGGTGGCTACATTTACCCTGCTGATGGTGATGCCACTAATATTTGAGGGGAACATCACCAACGTCGGTGCAGCCGAATGGGGGAAGATAAAAACACTCATTGGACCCAGGGATTCTCTATTGGTTGCCGACCCCGCCGGGCGAATAATTATTGCTAAAAATGAGCAGCAAAAACTGGTACCGGCCTCAATCCTCAAAATATTCACCTCCCTTGGGGCGCTGCATTATTTGGGATCGGACTATCGTTATGCAACTGAGTTTTTCGTAGACCAAAATTCCAATTTAAAAATTAAAGGCTACGGCGATCCCCTGTTAATATCGGAAGTTATCAATGCAATTTCACGCTTACTGGCAGGCCTTATCGGCAGCGCTACCGTCATTAATGACATCGTCGTCGACGACTCTTATTTTAACCGGCCGCTGACAATTCCCGGAATCAGCTCATCAACGCAACCCTATGATGCACCCAACGGAGCCCTGTGTGTGAATTTTAATACGGTTTTTTTTAAGCGCACCCAATCCGGATATGCCAGCGCTGAAGCCCAGACGCCACTGCTGCCTTATGCAGAAAACAAGATAAAATTGTTAAAACCAAAAGGCGGCAGAATAGTGCTCTCCCATGTCGAAAAGGAAAATACGATTTACGCCGGCCAACTTTTCCGATATTTCTTGACACACCATGGGGTCCGGCTGCGCGGAGCCGTGAAACCGGGTCGGGTGGATAAATCAGCGGATAAACTCATCTACCGATATGTGTCACGTTTTAGCCTGCCCCAAATAATTGCCAAACTGCTTGAACATTCCAACAATTTCACCACCAATCAATTGCTCATTTCATGCGGCATCAAGAAATTCGGCCAGCCCGGCAACCTCGAAAAAGGCGTTGCGGCGCTGGTAAATTTTGCGGCCGATAATTTACAAATCAAAGATATGACAATTGTGGAAGGATCCGGAATATCAAGAAAAAACAGGGTTTCGGCAGACCAGATGCTGCGGGTGCTCGCCCGATTTGAACCCCATCGCGCATTGATGCGCCAGCAGGGACGGGAGTATTATAAAACCGGCACACTTTACGGCATCAACACCCGGGCCGGATACATTGCAAGCAGCAATGGCGGCTCATATCGATACGTTGTGATGATCAATACACCGGGCAAATCAACCAAACCGGTCATGCGCAAGCTTTTGAAGTCTTTGGACTAATGTTAGGGAATGACGATTGATGAATGTCGCATATCGAAGGAGGGAATTCTTCTCAATCGACAATTCATTCTACCCCGAAGTTATGCTGGCGTAAGCACTGTGATTGTGGATGGATTCGAAATTTTCCGCACTCACGGTAAACCAGGTAATGTTATCATCGTCGTTTAGCTTTTTGGCCACATCACGCACGATATCTTCGACGAATTTGGGATTGCCGAAGGCTTTTTCCGTAACCCGTTTTTCATCAACCCGCTTTAAAACAGAGAAAACATCACAGGAAGCCGATGTTTCCACCAGTCCGATCATGTCTTCCATCCAGATAAATTTTTTAAACCGGGTCGCCAGTCGCACTTCGCCGCGCTGGTTGTGGGCACCGATGTCGCTGATTTCCATCGAACACGGGCATACCGAGGAAATGGGTACAACAACTTCTGAAACCAGATCTACTTTTCCCATGGGGTCACTGGTGCCAATAATGCTGCAGGTGTAGTCCATCAGTCCAGGAGACGTGCTGACCGGGGCTTTTTTTTCGATAAAATAGGGGAAGGTCATCTCAAGGTGTGCCGAAGCCGCATTTAAGTGCCGTTTCATATTTTCGAGGATCGCTGAAAATTTCTCCAGGGAGACATCCGGGCGCAGCAGATGCAGGAGTTCAACAAAACGGCTCATATGTGTGCCCTTGTTACCGTGGGGTAGATCGACATACATATTGATCGCGGCAATGGTATGCTGAAAACCGTCGCGGCGGTCTTTAACGGTGATCGGATAGCGAAGATTTTTGATCCCGACCTTATCGATCGGGATATTCCGGTAATCGGGTTGGCTCTGGACATCTTTCATAGGATTTTTTACTTCAAAAGGTATTCCGGTCTAGCATGACTCATGGACCGGAAAATATTTCCCTTGATTTTTTTATTGCTGCGATAAAGCTGTTTCAGAATCAGCTTTATTTCGCGGCGTTTTGATGTTGCAGCGGTCGGGCAGGGATTTATAAAATCCGGATAACGCTGGTTTCTTGCAAATCGTCTGATCAAATCCTCATCAGCAAATGCCAGGGGTCTGATCAGGGTAAATTTTCCCTGAAAGAAAGTCTGGACCGGCAACATCGTGCTGATTTCACCAGCATAGCAAATGTTCATGAACAATGTCTCGATGATGTCATCTTTGTTATGGCCCAGTGCCAATTTGTTGCATCCGAGTTCTTCGGCAATTTCAAAGAGCCTTTTACGACGAAGCCTGGAACATAAGAAGCATGGATTTTCACGGTTATCCGGGCTATGCCCCAAGAGCCCGTAGTCAGTGTATTCCACTCTTAGCGGAAAACCCATTCTCTCACAATAAATTTCGAGTGGTTCAGCGAAACTGCCCTCAAATCCCGGATCGATAAAAACAGCAAAGAGTTCGTACTTGATCGGGATCCGTGTCAGGCGCTCCAACAGCATCTGCATCAGAGTCAGGCTGTCCGCCCCGCCTGAAACTCCGACAACGATCCGATCGCCGTCAGATATCATCTGATAATGATGCAAAGCCTTGCCCATGGATCGGTTCAACGCTTTGTATGTATTACCTTTAAATGGCAAAAATCAGAATTTACTCTTCGTCTGAAGCCACCGCTGTGGATGCGACTTTTCCTGCAGCAACCTCTCTTAATGAAACCACAATATCTTCGTTTTTTGGTGAGCTTACCAAATAATCGGATCCTTCGCGAATCTGTCTTACCCGCCTGGCGACCATGTTAACCAGCTTAAATCGATTATCTACTTTTCTCAGACAATCTTCAATCGTAATACGTGCCACAGAAAACCTCCATGTATAGTGTAATATTATATTTTATTGATCAACGGGTCAGTGTTTATTCATTGACCGGAGTTACATGTACTAGGTCCAACGGTTCAGGGTTCAGGGTTGAAGGATATTTTCCATCACTATTCTCATATCAGTTTTTCTACCAATCGCATTTTTCCCTTCCGGACGAAAGACAAAAGGTCTGGCCTTGAACGTAACCTTGCAATTGTTATTCGTTTAACGCTTTGCCTTTGAACTCTGAGACTCTGAACCTTTGAACCCTGAACCTCGGAACGGCTAACCTACAGAATTTCCACCAATTCGTACACCCGCTTACCGCCGGGAACCTGAAATGTCAGTTCGTCTCCCGGCTTTTTCCCCACGATGGCCTGGCCAAGAGGAGAGGATACGGAAATACGCCCTTTTTCAATATCGGACTCATCAGGCCCGACCAGCTGATATTCAACGTCTTCGCCTGTATCGATATTTTCAAGCAATACTTTACTGCCGAACACAGCCTTATCTTTGCTCAGGTTGTCCGGCACAATGATGTCGGCATTGGCCAGTTTGTATTGTAACTCACTGATACGCCCTTCGATAAACCCCTGACGATCCTTGGCAGCTGCAAACTCTGCATTTTCACTGAGATCGCCATGGGCGCGGGCTTCCTCGATGGCTTTAATATTTTCAGGCCGTTCAACTCTTTTCAAGTTTTCCAGCTCTTTTTTCAGAGCCTCATAGCCTTCTTTGGTTACCGGAATTCTTTCCAAGATGTTACTCCTTGTCCGGATCCGCCTGAGGCGGAGAAATGATTATTGAAAATTCTTATAGATAGTTGTCTGCCAGAACCCGCGCGATCTGTACCGCATTGGTTGCCGCACCCTTGCGAATATTGTCGGCAACAATCCACATGTTGATTCCATTGGCGATGGAGTCGTCATCTCGAATTCGGCCCACCAGCGTCAAATCTTGACCGGCGGCTTCCGTTGCAAGCGGGTAAAGGTTATTTTCCGGATCATCGACCACTTTAATCCCCGGAGTATTTTCAAGAAGCGATCTAACTTCCTGGGCCGAGATAGGATCTTTTGTCTCCACATTAACGGATTCGGAATGACTGTGGAAAACCGGAACCCGCACCGTGGTGGCTGTCACACCAATGGTGTCATCTTCTAATATTTTGCGGGTTTCATTGACCATCTTGATCTCTTCTTTGGTATAGCCGTTTGGCATGAAGGTATCAATGTGGGGCAAACAATTGAAGGCAATACGGTGCGGGTAGACCTTATTTTCACAGTTCAAAAAGTTTATTAGGGCCCGCGTCTGATCGAAGAGCTCGTCAATGGCTTTTTTACCGGTGCCGGATACCGCCTGATAGGTAGATACCACAACCCGTTGGATTCCGTATTTTTTGTGTATCGGATTCAGGGCAACCACCAGCTGAATGGTTGAACAATTGGGATTGGCAATTATTCCTTTTTTCGTATACTGCGCGATGGCATGCGGATTTACCTCCGGGACCACCAGTGGAACATCCGGATCCATCCGCCAGGCGCTGGAATTGTCCACAACCACACAACCGTCATTGGCCGCGTGCGGAGCATATCTCTCACTGGTGCCGCCACCGGCTGAAAAAAGGGCGATATCCATGCCTTTAAACGAATTTTCTTTCAATTCTTCAACTGCGAACAAATCACCCTTAAATCGCAGCTTTCGCCCCACCGAACGAGCGGAAGCCAGCAACTTAATGGACTGAACCGGAAAATCGGCTTCCTCCAGGCAGCTGATCATCTGATTGCCGACAGCTCCGGTTGCGCCGGCCACAGCAACATTTATTTTTTTTCCAGGCATGTTGTTCAATCCCCCTTATTAAATTATTGAAACCAGCGAATCTATTGGTCTGAAATCGAAGCCGGGCAAGCCGGTAAAATTGAATATTGAAAATTTTCTATTGAATTATTCAATCTTCAATCGAAAATATTCAATCACCTAGCTTCCCCAGCATCGAGGCACCCGCATGAACTTTATCGCCCACCGCCACTTTGAGGTTGATTTCCGTCGGTAGATAGACATCGAGCCGTGAACCAAAACAAATAAGCCCAAACCGTTGTCCTCGAATCACCCGATCCCCGGCTTGAATTTTACAGATAATTCTTCTGGCAATCAGTCCGGCTATTTGAACCACACATAGTGATTTTCCGTTCTCCATCTCAATCAAGACAGCATTGTGTTCGTTTTCCAGAGAGGCTTTATCAAGGTTCGCTGAAAAGAACTTACCCGGGTAATAGCGTATTTCTTTTACCAGGCCATTGAAAGGCACCCGGTTGACATGAACATTGAACAGCGACATAAAAATGCTGATTTTCATCGCCGGCCCCGCATCGTAAGGGCTATTTTCCACGACGCCGGCTGCAATAACCTTCCCGTCTGCCGGGGACACTAAAACTCCCGCTTGATCAGGAATTAAACGATCCGGGTCTCTAAAAAAACCGCAGATGGCAAACGTTGTCACCAGACTTATCAGGGCCAGGGTGGTCAGACCCAGTATTGCCAGGACCGCAGTTGCGAATGCCGCAGCGAATATAAACGGGTAGCCGGCACTGGCCACAGGAAACGCTGTTGGGCTCGGTGCCTCGCGCCTGGTAAATTTTTCCATTTAATTAGAGTTAGTTGGATATAAAGTTGAAATAATTGTTAACTGAAATACCAGAATTAGGTTAAATTTTTATGTCTAACAGTTATACTTATTATTGTCAAGGATAAGCTTAGAATTTCAAGGTATTACCCATTCTAATTTTAAGCTCGGCATCTGATTTTCGAATATAATGCGGTACCAATAAATGAACATTGTCGGTTTCCTGCCGTTTAAACCGGGGCAAGCTTAACCGGGCAACCGCTGCAGCCTGGATGGTGTGCTGGTTTTCGGCAACGAAATGAGCCAAACCCCTCAGTTCGGTCGATATTAGATCTTGATAGAGTATCGCGCCATTGCCGATAAATACACAGGGCTCTCGGATTCCCCGGACAGCTTCGGCAGCTGCTGCGACTCGCTCCGGGCTTTCTTTTTCCAATTTCCCATTTTTACAGCGGTAGTGGCAAAAATACACCTCTTGCTTGCGGGCATCCAAGACCGGGCAAATCAGATAAGGTTTTTGTAGGCACTGAAAGGCAAGCGTTTCAAGGCTCGATACACCAACCACCGGTTTATTCAGGGAAAAGGCCAACCCCTTGACTGAGGTGATTCCGATTCGCAACCCGGTAAAGGACCCGGGGCCGATCGAAACTGCAAACCCATCCAGTTGGGTAATTTTCAAACCCGTCTCTCCAAGGACGGTATCGATGATATTCAGCAACTGCCGGGAGTGAGTCTGGTCGATAACCGAGGTCGATTCAGCCAGCAATGAATCCTCGTCAATCACCGCAACACTGCAACTTTTAGTGGCTGTATCCACAGCTAATATTTTCATCTAATCAACAATTGATTTTTCCAGCACCTGTTCCATATGCTGCACCGGGATAAATTTTATTTTACGCCTTACGATGGGCGGTATCTCTGTCAGATCTTTTTTATTTTTCTCGGGGATGATGATCTTTCGAATTCCGGCTCGCAGTGCGCCCAACGATTTTTCTTTCAACCCCCCAATGGGCAGCACCCTGCCCCGCAGCGTAATCTCACCGGTCATGGCAACGTCGTTGCGAACGGGTCGTTCCGCCAATGCCGAGATCAGGGCCGTCGCCATGGCGGTACCGGCCGATGGCCCGTCTTTTGGAATTGCACCGGCCGGTACGTGAATATGTATGTCCAAACTATCGAAATCCTTCTTTTTGATACCGAGAGTTTTTAGATTGGCCCGGGTATAGGTCACAGCTGCCCGGGCAGATTCCTGCATCACATCACCGAGTTGTCCGGTGACAATCAATTCACCTTTGCCACCGATCAGAGATGCTTCAACATAAAGTACTTCTCCGCCGACCTGGGTCCAGGCGAGCCCCGTGGCCAGACCGACCTGGCTATTTTCCTGATCCATTTCAGGGATGTATTTGGCAACACCCAAAAATTGATGCAAGTTGCCCTTGCTGATCTTAAATGTCTTTTTCCGGCCCTCAGCGATTTGACGTGCCATTTTGCGACAAATGCTGCTAATCTCGCGCTCGAGGTTTCTCAGACCGGATTCCGATGTATACTCGGAAATAACCTGTCGCAATGCACCCGCACTGATAGACAGCGACCGGGATTTTAAGCCGTTTTCCTTTATCTGGCGGGGAATAAGGTGCTTGGATGCAATGATCATCTTCTCTTCCTCGGTGTACCCGGAAAGGTTGATAAGCTCCATTCGATCCAGCAGCGCTGACGGAATGCTGTCGATTGCATTAGCGGTGAGAATAAACATCACTTTCGACAGGTCGAAAGGTAAATTGAGAAAATGATCGCTAAATTCAGAGTTCTGTTCCGGATCCAGGGCTTCCAGCAGCGCTGATGACGGGTCTCCTCGGAAATCTGAGCCCAGTTTATCAATTTCATCCATCATAAAAACGGGATTATTAGTGCCGCCTTGCTTCAGCCCCTGCAGAATGCGGCCCGGCAGGGCACCGATATAGGTGCGGCGATGCCCCCGGATCTCGGCTTCATCCCGCATACCACCTAATGAAATACGGATAAACTTCCTTTTCATTGCCCGTGCAATCGATTGGCCCAATGACGTCTTGCCGACTCCCGGAGGTCCAACAAAGCAAAGAATTGGACCCTTCATCTTCGGATTCAGTTTGCGGACACTTAAATATTCTAAAATGCGATTTTTTACATTGTCCAGGCCGTAATGGTCTTTGTCCAGTACTGTCTTGGCTTTTAATATATCGATCACATCTTTAGAAGACCTGCTCCAGGGCATCTCCACCATCCAATCAAGGTAAGTTCAAACAACCGTGGATTCCGCGGAATCAGGATGCATTTTCTCAAGGCGCTTTAATTGTTTAGCTGCTTCCTTGTCTGCTTCCTTCGGCATTTTGGCTTGCTTAATTCTCTTTTGGTACTCGTCGTATTCCTGCTGGTTTTCATCCTGCTCGCCCAGTTCCCGGTGAATCGCCCTAACCTGCTCCCGTAGAAAGTAATCGCGCTGGCTTTTGGAAATTTCATCTTTGACTTCGGATTGAATTTTTGCTTGCATGGTTGACAGCTGGACTTCATGGGCAAGAAGGTCATTTACATTTTTCAAACGCTTGACGGGATCGATAATTTCAAGCAGCTTCTGGGAATCCTCAATTTTGAGTCTAAGATTCGATGCCACCAGGTCAGCAAGCTTGCCTGGTTCTTCGACACTTTGCAGGACGGTGATAACATCACCGGTCATTTCGCCGCGCAGAACCAAAATTTTTTCACAGTGTTCTCTGACGTTTCGCATTAAAGCTTCAACTTCGAGATCGATTTCTTCCACCGGCGTTTCTTCAATCATTTCATACTTCACACGGTACAGTGATCGTTTGCGAGTATACTGGGTAATCTTGGCTTTGACGAACCCCTGAACGAGAATTTTAACGTTGCCATCGGGTAATTTCAGCATTCGTAAAACGCGACTGACGGTGCCGGTACTAAATATTTCCTCGGCGTTCGGGTTTTCAATGGCCGGATCCTTCTGGGTGGCTAAAAACAAATACCCCTCTTTCGCAACAGCTTCCTGAACCGCCCGTACCGATTTCTCACGTCCCACGAAAAGCGGCAATACCATATCCGTAAAAACGACGATATCCCGCACGGGCATCAAAGGCAGAATGTCAGGGATTTCGGCATCAACATTGTCATCTTCAATTATACTGACCAAATCATCTCTATCGGCTTCAGCCATTTTCACTCCTAAATAAATCCGCCCTGAAAAAAGCACATCCAGGGTTGTCGAATGTTCTTTATATACTGACAGTCTTTAACCCTGCCATAGCCCCCAACCTGAAGCGCACGGCTTCAAATAGAAACGGGTTGAAAGTCGAACCTCTAAAGATAATGCAATATTTTTTTTTGACAATATCCCTTTGTTTTTTTTGTGAAACATGCCAAAATAATAGAATAACAGATTCAAAATATTTGCATCGGGTTTTAAAGAATAAATATGCTTTAGCCACACCTGTTTTCGCTATTTTGCCGGGCGGCGTAGTTAATGGCTTTTCTGAACATAAAATCTGCTACAATTTGACACAGCAGAAACCGTTGGGGAGGTAAATGCCACTTTATCTGATCGCAATTTTTATTTTCATATTTGGTCTTTGCATTGGAAGTTTTTTAAACGTCTGTATCTACCGAATACCGGCTTCACAATCAATCGCTCATCCCCGCTCCAAGTGCCAGAAATGCGACAATATAGTTGCTTTTTACGACAATATTCCGGTATTCAGTTTCCTGTGGCTCAAAGGCCGCTGCCGTCATTGTGGGACGAAGATCGGGTTGCGCTATCCCACAGTTGAACTATTAGGTGGCCTGTTTGCCCTGGCAACTTTTCTTAAATTCGGTTTGAGCGTCGAAGCGTTAATTTATTTTGCATTTATTGCCTGTTTGCTGGTAGTGACCTTCATCGATATGGATCACCGAATTATACCCGATCTTATCAGCCTGCCAGGCATACCCATCTGCTTTGCAGCCAGTTTCGCTCTGCCCGCTGTAACTTACAAAGCGGCCCTGCTGGGTATCATTGTTGGCGGTGGCAGCTTGTTTCTGGTCGCCTGGGTCTATAGCCTCATCACCAAAAAGGAAGGCATGGGTGGCGGCGACATCAAATTACTGGCGATGATGGGAGCTCTGGTGGGTTGGCAAGGGGTCGTATTTACAATTTTTGTATCTTCGCTGGTCGGAACCCTTTCAGGATTGGCGGTCATGCTGCAATCAGGCAAAGGCATGAAACTGGCTGTGCCGTTCGGGCCGTTTTTAGCCATCGGCGGTATAACCTATATTTTCTTCGGAACGCATTTGATCGATTGGTATTTCAATCTACTAAGATAATACTTGGCGAACTGTGATTTGAAAGATTAAGGAAATGAAAGTTGCTATAATTTCTGATATTCACGGGAATTTCGATGCCTTCCAGGAGGTATTGGCAGATATTGATAAATCAAAGGTTGATCGGATTGTTAGTCTGGGAGACAATATCGGCTATGGTCCGGAGCCGGATCGGGTTATTCAGAAAATTATGGAGCGGGACATACCATCCGTTCAAGGTAACCATGAACTGGCGGTAAAAGACGAAGAATATTTAAACTGGTTCAATCCGGTGGCCCGTAAATCACTGATTATGACCCGTGAACTGCTCAGTGAATCATCTATTCAATTTGTAACGGAACTTGAGACTTTTCTCACACTGGATGACTGCCGCTACGTTCACGGCTTTCCGCCGGACTCTCCCCTGATTTACATGTTCCAGGCATCCGAGAGCCGTAAAAAACAAATCTTTGAAGAAATCCCGCAAAGACTCAGTTTTATCGGTCACACCCATACCCTTGAGATGATCGGCTATGATGGAAAAATCATGGAATACATTGATCTTCCCCAGGGAATAACCAGTCTCGAAGGAAATAAAAAGTATATCATCAATATCGGCAGTGTCGGACAACCCCGAGATACCAGCAACGATGCGAAATACGTAATCTGGGATTCTTCAGCAGATACCATCGAGGTCAGATTCATCTCTTATGACATTGCTGCGGTTGTTCAAAAAATAAAGGTCGCGGGTCTGCCCGAAGATCACGCCAACCGGCTTTGGTGACATAGGTTCAGCGGCTCAGCCTGCGACGAGTTCCCCTCGACGTGCTCGGGCCCTGAGCTTGTCGAACGGCAACCAAGCCGGGTTCAACTTTCAATCTTCAATTAACGTTTAAATTCCCTTCCAATCCCCAAACCCAAATCCAGAGCTTGGTGGTTGAGATCCAGAAAGTCGGCAGGAATCCGGTTTTCAAGAACCTTCATAATGGCCTCGGGATTAATCAAGTCTACCATTTCTATCACGGCACCCAGCATGCAAATATTAAATACAATCGGCTTGCCGATCTTGTCCATAACGTTTTGAAACATGGGGAGCTCTCTTTGCTGGGCGTCGACTTTTTTATGGGTTTTTACGTATCGGGTATCGGTAACCAGCAGCCCCCCCGGACGAACAATGGGGTAAAATTTGTTATATGCCTCCTGGGTGAGGCAAACCAGCAGATTGGGTTGAATCACTTTTGGATAATCAATCGTCGAGTCGGAGATTATGACATCGGATCTGGTAGCACCACCCCGGGCCTCAGCGCCGTATGATTGAGATTGCACTGCATTCAGTTTTTCATACAAGACCGCTGCTTCAGCAAGAATAATGGTTGCTGTAATTACCCCCTGACCGCCGGAGCCTGAAAATACCATCCTGCATCGTTCCATGGTTAGCTGCCCTCCATCGCCTTTTCGACGATCTTATCATATTCATTGCAGTATTCCGGTCTTTCAGTCTGTACGAAGATGCCCCGCTCTATTAATTCTGGATTTTCCTGTTTCGCTTTAGACCCGATGGGCGTGGTATTATCCTTAAACCATTTCACCATATCCACGGCATCACCGGCTTTATTCTTACGTCCAAAATAAGTCGGACACTGGCTTAAAATCTCCACCACCGAAAATCCCTCGTGCAGTATAGCTTTTTTAATAATATCGGTTATTTGCTGAACATGATAGCTGGTAGTGCGGGCCACAAAAGTCGCTCCGGCTGCTTTGGACAACTCTACCACATCAAAGGCGTAATCGATAGTGGCAAAAGGTGCCGTTGTGGCCTTTATGCCCGTACCCGAGAGGGGTGAAAACTGTCCCCCGGTCATACCGTAAATTCTGTTATTCATCACAATGGCCGTGATATCAATATTTCTGCGCGCAGCATGTATAAAATGATTGCCGCCGATAGCCAGGGCATCGCCATCTCCCATGGGGACGACCAGATTTAACTCCGGGTGACTCATTTTCACTCCGGTGGCAAAGGCCAATGCCCGACCATGAATCGTGTGCAATGTGTGAAAATCGACATATCCACTAATTCTTGCCGAACAACCGATACCGGATACCATAACGATCTCATTTTTGCTCATGCCCAGTTTTTCGACGGCTTGCAGCAGGCCGTTAAGCACCATGCCATGACCGCATCCGGGACACCACAGGTGTGGAAAAAATCGCTCCCTCAGATAATCCTTGACCGCCATGTTTCAAACCCCCCTTCCCTGGATTAATCGCAATATGTTCAAGATATCCTCCGGTGTGATGAAGACACTATCGATACGATTGGCAAGAAAAACCTTTTGAGGTTCGTCCACAGCCATTTTTACTTCTCGGAGCATCTGTCCCATATTCAATTCTACCACAATAACCGATTTCGCGTTTGCGCATTTATCACGCACAATGTCCTCGGGAAATGGCCACAGCGTCTGCAATTCGAGTAGTCCCAGTTTCTCTCCGCGCATACGCCGGTTTTCGACAACATGCCGGGCCGAGCGTGCCGCCGATCCGTAAGAAATCAGCAAATGCTCAGCATCTTCGAGATAATACTCTTTGTAGCGCGCGATCAGATTGGTTCGATTTTCAATTTTATCAACCAAATGACGCAACAGTCCGTGGACCGCTCTCGGTTCGCTGGAGGGGAATCCCCACATATCGTGAAACAATCCAGTAACATTGTAACGGTGAACTCCGCCAAAATCCGACATGGGCAGTCGACCGTCTTCGCGCGGTAGATATGGATGATAGTCAACCCCTTCTTTGACCGAAGTTCTAAGTCGTTCCACCAAAGGCAATATACCGGATTCCGGTATTACCAGACGTTCGCGCATGTGAGCCACCACCTCGTCAAACAATAATATGACCGGTGTACGATATGTTTCAGCCAAATTGAACGCTTCAACCGTTACGGCAAACACATCCTGGTGATTGGAAGCCGTCATCGCAATGATCGCATGATCCCCGTGAGTTCCCCAGCGTGCCTGGTTAATGTCACCCTGGCTGCCATGGGTCGGAATTCCGGTAGAGGGACCACCACGCTGAACGTTAACAATCACACACGGGATTTCCGTCATAACCGCATATCCGAGAGCTTCCTGCATCAATGAGAAGCCTGGCCCACTGGTGGCCGTCATGACTTTACGCCCGGTAAGTGAGGCACCGATAATGGCGCACAATGATGCGATCTCATCTTCCATCTGAATAAACTTGCCGCCTGCGGCTGGAAGCCGATAGGCCAACAACTCGGCAATCTCAGAGGAAGGGGTAATCGGATAACCAGCGTAGAAGTCCAGTCCCGCGTATAATGCGGCTTCAACACAGGCCTCGTTGCCTTGCACAAATTTTATTATGTCGCCCATCTGGATAACCTATTCTTCTATTTCTATTTCAATTGCTAAATCCGGGCATCGGAGTTCACAAAGCTTGCAACAAATGCAGTCCTGCGGCCTTACCGCCGTGACCTTGTCCCGGCTGTCAAGCTCCAGGACGTTTTTCGGACAAAATTCCACGCAGATACCGCAGCCTTTACACCAATCCCGGTTAATATGATGCTGCTTTAACTTAGGTTTCCCCATTGAGTATTCCTCTTAATACAGTATCATGATTTTTCATATTGTTTACGATCAATTAGTTTTAACCCTATTCGCTTACTATAGTATTGTCAAGGAAAACGCCCCCCAAAGTGGGGCTGCTTCATATGGACAAGACGAATGCGCAGCATTAAGTGATTAACCGGCTGAAGCTTCGATCAAACAACACCCGACAGTCTTCGAAGAATAATTTGTAAGACTGAATGTGCTAGTTTTCCGGGCGGATTAAGCGGATTAATTATAATACCCCTTTGACAAATTACGGAATTTTTTACTATGCTTATCCTAGACCCAGTCATTTTTTTTCATTGCCGTTGCGCGAGGGGAGCATTTTTTATATTGAAAAAAGCACTACTGCTGATCGGCATTTCTATTTTCTTGATTGTTTGCGCCGGTTTAGGGATATATATTGAGCTCAGGATGTATGCTGATGTACCGGCGCAAGCAAACAATACCCATCAAGTCGTCATTAATGTGCGTCAAGGCCAATCCTTACAGAACACAGCCGACTTGCTTTACCAAAAAAACATTATTAAAAATTCATTAAAACTAGTTATAATTGCACGTGTTAAAGGCTATGATAAACGCCTCAAAGCCGGTGAATATTTGCTGTCAGCAGCCATGACACCCCGACAAATCCTGGAAATCATGGTCAAAGGCGAGGTCAAGCTTCATAAGCTGACCGTACCGGAAGGCTATAATACCTACCAAATTGCTGAGTTGGTATCTCGGGCAGGATTTGGCACCAAAGACGAGTTTCGCAAAGCGGCCTCAGACGCCGCCCTGGCGCACAAATTGGGCCTGGAGGCAGATTTATTAGAAGGGTATTTGTTTCCTGATACCTATTTTTTCCCGAAAGATGTCACTGTGGAAAAGATTATATCGACCATGGTGCAGCGATTTCGGTCAATTTTTAAACCCGAGTGGAAAGATCGTGCCAAGAGCAACGGATTCTCAGTGCACCAGGTTGTTACACTGGCATCAATCATTGAAAAGGAAACCGGAGCTCCCTTCGAACGACCACGAATCTCTTCAGTTTTTCACAACCGATTAAGAAAAAAAATGCGCTTGGAATCGGATCCGACAGTGATATACGGTATTAAAAATTTCGACGGCAATCTGACTCGCAAACACTTGAAAACCCGCACTCCTTACAATACCTATAAAATCAGAGGACTTCCCGTCGGCCCCATAGCCAATCCCGGGCGTGCGTCTTTGGAGGCAGCCCTCTTCCCGGAAAAAACAGCCTATATTTACTTTGTTTCGAAAAAAGACACCACTCACCATTTTTCAACTAATCTGAAGGAACATAATCGCGCGGTTCGAAAGTATCAATTGGGCCGGAAATAAGAAATCCGCCGATTAGATTGCCGCCTAGCGCTTGACTCTGAAATATACCACCCTTAGTTTCAATTTACGGAATTTACAACCCTGGATGCTTTTATCAGGGCGGATTAATTAGGAGCTGATTATGACGTCTATCGAAAAGAAGAGACAAACCTTCATTATTGACCTTGAAAAACTCAATACTCTCAATGCCGAGGGATGTGCGGCATGTGGCCGCAAATTTACTTTGGGCGAAACGGTTGTAAAAGCTTGCGGCGCCTGGGAAGGCCCCCCGAAACTGATTCACCAAAACGAAGCCGTGTGGGATGTGAATACCACGACATACTTTGAAAGGCGCTGCTACGATTCTCGCAAAGTTTAATAGTTTGTGACAAATTTGAGCGTCGATAACTTGACATTTTTCGTCAGATACCCGCTGATGTTATCCGCTGAAATATTTGTAAGAGGCTGATATTAAATAGTTTATGGAAAATTCATGAGACTGGCACAAAAATTGTATGCATATTAAATATACCCTGTTTTTAACGGTCTCGGACGACTCCTCACCTGACCTGGGTGACGGCTCAACCGAACTGATCAGTGCCTAGGAACTGAAAAATAAGATCATTCCAGGCAAAAGGAGCAGAGTCAAAATTGACTCTGCTCTTTTATTATCGACAAATGGTTAAATTAATCCGCCCTATAAAATGGCAAATACAGGGCTGTAAATGGTACTTTGAAGACTGAAGAATGTGGTTCGATTGAAGGTCTGACGGATCATTTGCTTTAGGCTGTGCATATTTTTTTGTTGTTGTTCAGGGCGGGGTATTTATCCCAAATAATTCAAGTTTGGTCCTGGAACAGCCGATAAGGATTTCAGATAAACACTCAGTCACTAAGCTTACGAAGGCACAAACAATGAATCGCGTCACATGAATTTCTCAGAGAAATTAAATGGCTAAAAACTAAGATGGCTAAACTACTGGATAGAATCAGTCTGGTTATCATCGGAAGCGGTGCATCGCTTTTTTATTATTACCTCGAAAAATCGATGGCTTCCAACCAAAGTCTGGGCAGTTTTGTGACCATCGCTTTGATATTAATAATCAGTTTATTTACCCAGTTGCTGATCAATAATATAAATCGGTCCCGGCAGGCGTTGAGCGAGTCGAACGAAACTTTGGAGCTGAAGGTGATCGAACGAACCAAAGAGTTGCGGGAGTCCGAGATTAAATATCGGACTATTTTTGAAAACTCCGGCGCAGCGACCCTTATCATTGAAAAGGACATGACCATTTCACTTGCCAACTCGGTTTTTGTGAGTTTTTCAGGATTCAGTCGAGGGGAAATTGAATTTAAAAAATCCTTTGTCGATTTTCTCGATGAAAAAAGTCACCGTACAATCCTCGATGGTGACGGGTTTCTGTGCATTGATAAAAACCTTGAATGTAAATTGATTGATAAAAAGCTCGACCAGAAAGATATACTGATCACGATTGCTCCAATCCCCGGCACAGATAGGAGTGTCGCCTCCCTGACGGATATATCCGAACTTAAAGAAGCCGAACGCCAGATATCTCATCAAGCCTTCCATGACACCCTGACCAATCTGCCCAATCGCAGCCTGTTCATGGAACATTTGAACATGGCAATCAAACGCGGAAAACGGCGGCAAGATTATCATTTTGCGGTTTTGTATCTGGACATCGACCGCTTCAAACTTGTCAACGATAGTCTCGGGCACATCGTTGGTGATAATCTGCTGACAGCGTTTGCCGATAGAATCCAAGGTTCACTGCGCGATATCGATACCCTGGCACGTTTGGGCGGGGATGAGTTTGCCATTCTGCTGGAGGACATTGAAGAGGGCAATTACGGCAGCATGGTTGCCGAAAGGCTGCAGGAGGATCTCAAGCGTCCGTTTGTGGTAAATGGCGAAGAAGTGTATGCACCCGCCAGCTTTGGTGTAGTGGATAACACCCAGGACTACGGTCTGCCCGAAGACATAATTCGTGATGCCGACTCAGCCATGTATCATGCCAAAGAAAAAGGCAGAGCTCAATTTAAGGTTTTTGATAAAAAACTGCATGAAAAAGCTTTACATTTGTTGCAGCGGGAAACCGATTTAAGAAAAGCGATCCACAAAAAAGAGTTTGTAACCCACTACCAACCGATTGTTTCGTTGAAATCGAGGTCGATCGTCGGCTTCGAAGCCCTGATACGCTGGAATCATCCTCAGTTGGGTCTGATTCATCCGGATTCATTTATTTCAATCGCCGAAGAAACCGGCCTGATCATTCCAATCACCCGGCTGATGGTTGAGGAAGCCTGCCATGATCTTATAAGCTGGCACGAACGCGTCAAACATATACAAAAGCTGACCATGAACGTTAACATATCCAGCAGGCATTTTCTACAGCCCAGCCTCCTTAAGGACATTAAGGAAGTGTTGAATAAAATCGATTTGCCGCCTGATCACTTGAAGCTGGAAATAACTGAAACCGCTTTAATGGAAGATGTGGAAGACACGGTGCTGCTGGTTCAACGTATGCGAGATTACGGCCTTCAAATCGTCATAGACGATTTTGGTACCGGGTATTCATCGTTGAGCTATTTGCAGCGACTCCCCATCGACACCCTCAAGGTGGATCGCAGTTTCGTATCACGCATTCGAAACACCCCCGATGGAAATAGAAACATTGTCGAGGCTATTGTCTCGCTGGCCCACCGTCTCGACATGATTGTCGTGGCTGAGGGGGTGGAAACGCTTGAGCAGTACACCATCCTTTTGGACATGAATTGCCAATTCGGCCAAGGATACCTGTTCTCCAAACCCCTTACCAAGTCAAAGGTCGATGAATTAATCGAAGAAACTCTGAGTTATTCCCAGAAGAACCCGGGGCAATATTATCCTTTGACTAGCGTGCTTTCCAACTAAAAATACACAGCGAATACACAGCGTCGTAAAAATCTGCTTGGCAGCTCTTTGCATCGGTAAACCTGAATAAATATATATGGGGATTAACGGGCAGAACGCTGTGTCTGTTGATTCAAAAAATCGCTTGCCCGCAAACAGGGGCAGTGATAGGTTGGTATTTAAGACCTAAATAGCGTATGGCAATTGGAAAATTTAAGCCAAATAATATTTTGAAAAAATAGATACCGGAATTTTCGCGCAACAATCACCGCGCCAAGTCAATTGCGGTAACTTGATCTTAATTTCAATGAGGATTATTTGCCTGCAAAATTCAGGTATGAAGACTATGAACACAAGCTCCTTTTCCAATGAACAGCTTGCCGGACAAAGACTGATGGTCGGCTTTGACGGCACCGGTCTGGATGAAAATCTCAAATTTCTGATCGGTCGAATCAAAGCAGGCGGAATTATCCTTTTTGCCGGAAACCTTGAAACACCCGATCAGATCAAGGGCTTGTGTTTTGCGGTTCAGGAATACGCCGAACGATGCGGGCAACCGCCATTGTTCATTGCCATTGATCAGGAAGGGGGACAGGTCACAAGGCTTAAAAAGCCCTTTACTCAATTTCCCGGTAACCCGCATATGCGTCATGAAGCGGATGCCGTATATTTTGCCGAAATAACAGCCGCCGAGCTGAATCAAGTTGGTATCAACATGAATATGGCGCCCGTCATGGATATCGCGCCGAAAGATACCAATAGCATCATGGCCAAAAGGGCCTTCGGTGGCGATCCGGACCGGGTCTCGCGACTAGGGCTAAAAGTCATTGAGCATTTGCAGCAAAACGGCATTATGGCGGTAGCTAAGCATTTTCCCGGTATTGGCCGGACCGTATTGGATTCGCACCTGGATTTGCCGATGCTCAAGGATGATCTAGCTGCCATCGAGCGATTTGATCTGATCCCCTTTAAAGCCTGCATTCAACACGGCGTATCCGGCATTATGCTGTCTCATATATTTTATCCGGAACTGGATGATCAATGGCCGGCCAGCATGTCGATATATATTGCCGATGATATTTTACGCCGGCGCATGGGGTATAACGGCCTGGTCATGACGGATGATCTGGATATGGGCGCCATCACGAAGCATTATAAAATTCGAATCTCCATTCAGCAGATCCTGGCGGCTGATATCGACCTCGCCCTTATCTGCCACAAAGGACCGAATATTGAAATCGCCTTTGAACAGATCGTAAAAGAAATAACTGATTCAGCTGAAACGAAAACAAGGGGGAACGAATCGGTAGAGAGAATTATGAAATTAAAGAGAAAATATATCAGTGCTTCAAAAAACAAAAGGTGCAATACACAAACACCAAAATCATTTTGACCTCGAGAAAACATCGTCCCACAATTCCGCTACCATCCCGGCTTTTAAGTAATGATATCCCACGCCCGCAATCATGGCGGCGTTATCGCCGCACAGGTGTAACGAAGGGATATGAACGCGGATGCCTTTGCGCCCGGCATCGGAAGTGAGTTTTTCTCGAAGTCGGCTGTTGGCGGCTACACCGCCTACCAGGGCAATACGGTCGCAGCCTTTGTCCATAGCCGCCCTGATTGCTTTGTACGAGAGGACTTCCAGAACCGCTTCCTGAAAGCCGGCGGTTATATCCGGAATTTGTTCCTTAAATTGTTCCGGGTGATTGGCGATGTAACGATGGACGGCCGTTTTAATACCACTGAAGCTAAAATCGAAAGTGGCCTTGTCCAGGTAGGATCGGGGAAATTTGATTTTAGCAGGATCGCCATTTTTGGCAAGACGATCGATAATGCCGCCGCCCGGGTAACCCAGGTCGAGCATTTTGGCAACTTTATCGAACGCTTCTCCGGCTGCATCATCCCGGGTTTGCCCCATCAATTCAGTCGAAGTATGGCCAGTGACGTAGTAAATACTTGTGTGGCCGCCGGATACAAGGAGCGCAACAAAAGGGAACGATGGCGGATCCGGCTCCAGAAATACCGAGTTGATATGTCCTTCCAGATGATTCACACCGACCCAGGGAATTCCCAAGGCATAGGCCAATGACTTGGCAAATGAAAATCCGACCAGCAGGGCACCTACCAATCCGGGTCCCCGGGTAACGGCGATTGCCTCAATATCAGATAGCGGCAGACGAGCCTCGGTCAAGGCTTCATCAACCACCGGCACAATGGCTTCAATGTGTTTGCGTGACGCCAGTTCGGGCACCACTCCGCCATAGCGGTGGTGAACCGCAACCTGAGATGAGACCACCGTCGACCGGATGGCAGTCCCATTTTTGACGACTGCCGCAGCAGTTTCATCACATGAAGATTCAATGCCCAGAATATTCATATGGAGGCACCTGCTCTGACAAAAGATCTATTTAATGTTTGCCTGTACTACAATAACAAAACTTCAAATTCCAAGCATCAAATCAACGATTTTTTTACAGGATCCGTCTCTAATTTTTTTGCCACATCTACTCCCATATTATGCGTTCACTGGAATCTTTGCATTCCAGGACTTCACCGATTAAAAACGCCTTCTCGTTCATCGCTTCAAGTCGTTGCAAAACATCGGCGGTGGCGTCCGGTGGGACGATGGCAATCATTCCGATTCCATTGTTGAAAGTTCGCTGCATTTCCAGATCTGAAATTTTCCCGGCTTGCTGTATAAAAGGAAACACGGGCGGTATATCCCATATTCCTGTTTGGATTGAAATATTGCACGCCTTCGGAACGATCCGCAATATATTGTCTGCTATTCCGCCGCCCGTAATATGCGCCAGACCGTGCACCGGCATATCTTTTAAGATGCTCAAAATAGGTTCAACATAGATTCGGGTGGGCGTAAGCAATTCTTCGCCCAACGTCTTACCGAGGTCTTGCACATAATCATCCAATTTCATTTGAAGGACATCAAAACAAATTTTGCGAACCAGAGAATAGCCGTTGCTGTGCAGGCCACTTGACGCGATGCCGATCAGGCGGTGTCCCACACGAACCTCAGTCCCGTCAATGATTTTGCTGTTGTCAACGATACCAACGGCAAAACCGGCCATATCATACTCCTTGTCATTATAAAATCCGGGCATTTCTGCAGTTTCACCACCGAGTAAAGCGCATTTTGCTTTTTTGCAGCCGTCACCGATTCCTCTGATAAGACTGGCCACCCGCTTGCTATCCAGCTTGCCCATGGATAGATAATCCAAAAAGAATAGCGGTTTGGCACCCTGAACGAGGATATCATTGACGCACATGGCCACCAGATCAATTCCGATGGTATCGTGTTGGTCGAGCATGAAAGCTATTTTAAGTTTGGTTCCAACTCCATCGGTCGAACTGACTAGCACCGGCCGGTCCAGGTTGGCAAGATTCGGTGAAAAAAGCCCGCCAAAACCGCCAATTTCCCCCATAACACCGGTTATGGCGGTTTTCTTGGCGATTTCGCTGATGGTCGAAACCAGTTTATTGGCTTTATCGATATCTACTCCGGCGTCCGCATAGGTTAACGAATCGGTCATGCTCATCTCCTGAAGACGGTTATTTACCAAATAAAAGTCCTTGAAAATTAAACTTATTCGGCATAAAAGTCAAAACAATTTTTTTGACTTCCTCAGATGCCGGTTGTATGATATTTTTTTCACAACAACCAAATCTGTAAGGACAGGAGGCGCCTGGTATGACGGAATCTGCCAAGATAAATATCGGTTTGCTGGGTTGCGGCACGGTAGGAGCCGGTGTTGCAAAATTGCTCATCGGAAACAAACAGCTTCTGGCCGCCCGCGTCGGAGCGGACTTAAATTTGAAATGGGTGGCCGACATTGACATTGAAACCGATAGAGGGATTCAGCTACCGGATGGCGCCTTTATCAACGATGCCCACAAAGTCGTAGATGACCCGGATACCGATATCATTGTCGAAATGATCGGCGGTGAAGGAATCGCAAAAGATCTCATATTGAAAGCCATTGAAAACGGCAAACACGTGGTAACCGCCAATAAAGCCCTCCTGGCAGCCCAGGGCAATGAATTGTTCGCAGCAGCAGCCCAAAAGGGTGTCGATCTGGCTTTTGAGGCCAGCGTTGGCGGATGCATGCCCACCATCAAATCCATGCGGGAATCACTGGTCGGCAATCACATCAAAGCGATGACCGGTATTTTAAACGGCACCTGCAACTATATTTTATCCAAAATCACAGACGAAGGAATTTCCTTTAAAGAAGCGCTCGACCAGGCACAGAATCAGGGGTATGCCGAAGCTGATCCGACACTAGACGTTGAGGGGTTCGACACTGCCCACAAAGTGGCGATCCTGGCTGCCCTGGCCTACGGTATGGAAATTAATTTAACCGATGTGTACATTGAAGGGATTTCCAGAATCACACCGCTGGACATCGCTTTCGCCGAGCAGTTCGGGTATCGCATAAAATTGCTCGCAATCAGTAAATTTCTAAATGACCGCGTGGAAGCCCGTGTTCATCCTACAATGATACCGTTTGGCAATCTTCTGACTCACATCAATGGTACCGTCAATGCCGTCACGATTTCCGGCGATGCGGTCGGCGATATTTTGTTATACGGGCACGGCGCCGGGATGATGCCCACCGCCAGTGCCGTGATTAGCGATATTGTTGACATTGCCCGCAATATATTATGCGGTGCTGCCCGCAGGGTCCCGCCCCTATCCTATCAGCGGGAAAACATCCGCAAAATACCGATTTTACCGATCGATGATCTTGTCACGCACTATTATTTCAGATTTTCAGCACAGGACCGCCCCGGCGTGCTATCAACAATTTCGGGAATTCTGGGCAAATATGACATCAGCATCCAGTCGGTGCATCAAAAGGGCCGCAAGACCAATGGATCTGTGCCGGTGGTAATGCTCTCGCATCTCGTCAAGGAAGCCGATGTAAAGCAGGCCTTGAGCGAAATCAGTGCCCTGGACGTGGTAAGTGATGAGCCGGTCCTCATCAGAATCGAAGACGATGAAATGGATTGATTTGCGGGTTCAGCCGCATTACAGCGACAATTTGTTGTTGATGCTTGAAATTTACTGTTTCGATCTTTGTGGCTGATTCTGGATACTGGATGTTGGATTGAAGAAGGAATTCTATCAATTAATCAGACAGAATACCTTAATTTTAGTCATTTTAGACAATTTAGGCATTTGAGACATGGGTCAAAGATGTATTCATCGTTGGATATCGGACAGGAATAATAATTTAACTAAGGACTTAAAAGTATGTACATCGTGTGTTCGGATTTAGAAGGTATTTTTACTCCCGAAATTTGGATTAATGTTGCTGAAATCACGGGTATTGAGGAATTGAGACTCACCACCAGGGATATATCCGACTATGATGTCTTAATGAAGAAGCGGCTGGCCATTCTGGATGAACATAATTTAAAGCTCGCTGATATCCAGGCGGTTATCGCAAAAATGGAACCGGTCGAAGGTGCCCTGGGGTTCTTGAACTGGTTACGAGCCATCGTGCCACTGATCATTGTCTCAGATACTTACGTTGAGTTTGCCGGGCCTTTAATGGAAAAACTGGGCCGGCCCACCCTTTTTTGCAACACGCTTTCGCTAAACAGTAACGGATCCATCAGCGGTTATAATCTGCGCCAGCAGGACGGCAAAAGAAAGGTTGCGCTAGCGCTGAAAACCTTGAACTACGAGGTAATTGCAGTTGGAGATTCCTACAACGACATCACGATGCTCAACGCCTCCGACCACGCCATCCTGTATTGCCCGCCGGATAACGTCAAAGAGGAATATAACGAATTTCCGACAGTCTATAATTATGCCGAACTAAAAAAGCAGCTTCTCCAGACAATGAACCATGGCGATCGATAATGGTGAATTCTCCAGAGGGACCCCTTATGTTTAGTCATCGCACGACTTACCGCGTTATTTACGGCGACACCGACAATATGGGGCAGGCCTACTACGGTAACTACTTTCGCTGGTTTGAAATTGGACGCAGTGAAATGTTCAGACACCTGGGGCTCCCCTATAAGGCCGTTGAGGACAACGGGATTTTTTTGCCAGTAGCCGAATCTCACTGTAAATATGCAACTCCGGCCAAATATGATGATATATTGGTAATTGAAACATCGCTTGACACGAAACTTAAAGCCGGAATTAAATTTGACTATAAGATCTACCAGGAAGATGGTACAACGCTTGTCGCCAGAGGATATACCAAACACCCGTGCGTTAACCGTGACGGTAAAGTCGTCCGGCCACCGAAGTTTCTCAAAGAGATAATTGCTAAAATCATTGGCGAATCTGGGGTGACTTAAGTGAGAAGAATATGAATCTACCGTTGGATTTCGATTTAAAAAACTTTGACAAATGCCGCTTGCTGGTGGTGGGCGACCTGATGATCGATGAATATGTCTGGGGAGATGTGGATCGCATCTCGCCGGAAGCACCAGTGCCGGTGGTAGCCGTAAATAGCGAGGATTTCACCCTGGGAGGGTCAGGCAATGTCGTAAACAATCTGGTGGCTCTAGGCGCCGATGTGTCGGTCCTGGGAGTTGTCGGAACCGGCAGAAACGGCCAACAGTTACTGAATAAATTGTCGGATCTCGGTTCGAATACCGAAGGAGTCATTCAAGAGGCCGGTCGGCCCACTACAAAAAAAACGCGCATTATTGCGGAACATCAGCAAGTGCTGCGCATTGACCGCGAATCAAAAAAGAATATTGCAGCGAAAACGTTCGCCGCGATCAGCGCATCAGCAGAAAAATTAATACCTGAAGTGGACGTGATTTTGGTTTCCGATTACGGAAAAGGCCTGATCACAAGGGACCTGATCGTTAAACTGGTTAGCCTTGCCAAGGCCAACGGCAAAATTACCATTGCCGATCCAAAAGGGCTGAATTTTTCAAAGTATGCCGGGATCTCTTTGCTCACACCCAACAAGAAAGAAGCCTGCCTGGCGTCGGGTGTCGAAATTATAAATGAGGAAAGTCTGGCCTCAGCGGGTAACGTTTTGCTTGAAAATTCCGGTACTGATAATCTTTTGATTACCTGCGGCAAGCAAGGGATGGTATATTTCGAACCCGGGCACAGGCCTTTTACAATCAGTACCAAAGCGCGGGAAGTTTATGATGTATCCGGTGCCGGCGATACCGTAATCGCCGTGCTGGGTCTGGGTATCGCAGCCGGCTTGTCGTATAAAGAAGCGGTGGCGCTGGCCAACACGGCTGCCGGTATTGTGGTCGGCAAAGTCGGAACCGCAACGGCAACCCGCCGGGAGCTTGGCCGTGCCCTGCAGCAGACCGCTGACAGCACGGTTTCCAAACACAAATCGATCAAAGAGCTGGCCGAACTCAGTCGGAAACTGCATAATGATCGCAAACGGATTGTTTTAACCAACGGTTGCTTTGACCTATTACACACGGGTCACATTAAGCTGTTTGCCGCGTCAAAGCGGCTTGGCGATGTGATGATCGTCGCCCTTGATGATGATGATTCCGTAAGGCGCCTGAAGGGTGCCAACCGACCCGTCATCAGCGCTGCCGAGCGTGTCGGCATTCTCAGCGCCCTGGACAGCGTGGATTACGTGATCGTTTTTGCCACCAATGAGTTGGATGATGTCATAAAAACTATCCGGCCCGACGTATTGACAAAAGGCAGCGACTACGATTCAGAAAAGGTGGCGGGACGGAAAATTGTTGAAAACTACGGTGGACGGGTGGAATTAGTTCCGATCACCGAGGAAATCTCATCCTCGCAAATAATAAACAATATTAAAAATAAATCTAAACCGGATAAATAGGGTGCGCATCGTTCAGTAATTAAGACGCCGGCGCATAAAGCTAACAAGTTTCTTCATTACTGCAGGCGCTATTTTTCAGGGTGGCTTAATCAGAAAAAACATTGCCCCGGTTGACAGAAACCCCTTGACTACTTATTGTTGTTCCGTTAAAGATAGCCATACAAAATTGATGCGGGGTGGAGCAGTCTGGTAGCTCGTCGGGCTCATAACCCGAAGGTCGGTGGTTCAAATCCGCCCCCCGCTACCACAATAAAATAAAGGGTTTAGAAGATTTTCTAAGCCCTTTTATTTTTGGGGTTTGAATATAATATTTATCGAACATTCAAAACTAAAGGCAAATTCATTTCCACGACGTCTCCCACTACAATCCCATGCCTGCTAAACCAGCCCCGGTTCACTTCAAGCGCATAGGCTGCCGGATGCAATGAAGGATATTGCTCGTCCGTTTGCAGCGGGACCATATCCTGTATGCTAAAGATCTGTCCGGAATCATCAAGATAAGCAATGGACAGTGGAATAAACGTATCCTTCATCCAGAAGCTTCTTGGCCGCCGGTCTGAAAATATGAATAGCATGCCCTGATCTTGCGGTAATTCACCGCGATGGGATAATCCGCAACCGCGTGAGGTGGGCGTGGTCGCCAACTCAACGGTGAGCGGATTGCCTTTGATAGAAATGGTGGCGGTCGGCAATTCAATTGGACAGGCCCCTGCTCTGATGGACAGCACGATCAAAACAAATGTTATCCCAAAAATACTACTGAACCTATGATTGCTGCGCTTGCGAGATAAAGCGGCATGTTTTCCTCCGCGACCCACTCGACTTCGCTCGAGGCAGACTTGCGGAGGCAAAAGCCTCAATCGCTTCGCGATATGATCATTCTTGTTAATTTGTGGCTTCCTCCAGACAACGAAATTGATACACATACGCTATTTATCAATTTTTCAATCCAGGGCCGAAAAAGTGTCAATAAATCCCGTGCTAATCATCGCGGCGGGGGGGTCACCACGCTTTCATAGGGATGCCGCTGGGTAATTAGCCCGGCGTGTTCAAAAACATTGAGCGCATTTTCATACAAATCTTTTGGAATTTGAATATCGCCGTCCCAGGTGCCCGATTTTTGATAAGTTTCAATTGCCCGACTCAGGGCTTTCGGTGAATGGCCCGCAAAATAATCCGCCTCGCCGTCGGCGATTTTATCCGGCTCGGCGGTGTGGGTCCATTCACGAGATGCCCGATAGGCATTGGTAAAGCGTTGTGCTTGCTCGGTGTTCAGCCAATCCCAGCGGCATATCAGTGATGAAAAGGCCACCGGCCCGACGGCATCGCCCACCGAAGCCACGACATGGGCCCAGCCCTCATGCGCGAGTTGTTGGGGATAAGCGCCCTGCTCGTGGAAAAAATCGCCTTCCCCTCTGCGCCAGGCATGCATCATTTCTTCAATTGAGGGCCTATCGATCCGCTCGACCTCGTCCAGATCGATTCCCATTCTGTGCGCGCCAAAGCGCAGCATGACTTCGGGCTGGCCGCCATGAACATGCATGAATTTACCGGATTTCAGCCGGTTCCAGCTAAAATCGCTGTCGGGCTCTCTGGCAGCGATGAAAAATCCGTCGCGGGTATTGATCTGGGCAAACTGTGCAATGGCAGGTTTTTGCCCTTGCTCAAGATCTTTCCAGCTCAAGGAGACTGCAGCCTGAGCGACATCCACCCGGCCGGAGGCCACTTCGTCGATGATGGAAGCCCCGGATGGCAATACACGATAAGAACCTGTCAGGCCCTCTTGATTTAGAAACCCACCGGCGAGTGTCGAAATGAGTGGCGTATAGAACGCCGAGTGTCTGAAAACCATAATTTTGATATTCGTCATCGTGTCAACGCTCCGACGTGGGGAATTATATCCTAATAGAGATTAAATTTCAGGCAAGTTTGAGGTATTACTTTACTGGAGATCAGTTGATAGAGCAACCATTTCTTATACCATGACAGGGTAACGCTAAAATAAATTCTAAGCCCGTGGCATCAGACGGCGCTCTGGGAAGAATGACTCCTGCAACTGCAGCAAAAACAGATGATTATCTTGATATTTCGGGGATATTATTATAAAATATTGATAATTAACCGTTGTTCAATCCAAGGAGGGATTTATGAAGAAAATTACTCTGCTGTTTTGTATCCTTTTTACGCTGTCTTTGCCGGGAACATCGTTTGGTTTTGGCTTCGAATTCTCTTTGGGTGCGTGGTACCAGCAACCCAGCGGTACCTTATCCTTTGACAAAACTACCGATGCTGACGACCTCGATCTAGAAGATGATCTCAATTATGATGATAAATGGCAGCCCACTGGTCGTTTAAAAATCGATATGCCCCTTCTGATTCCCAATATTTACCTGATGTATACCCCCATGAAATGGGATGAAAGCGGCAGCAAAGATGTGGATTTTAGCTTTGGCGGTGAAAATTTTCGGGGTGGTGTGGATTTCGATTCAGAACTAAAAATGAACCACCTGGATGTGGCCTTTTATTACGGCATACCCGGTATCAGAACCGCCACCGCGGATGTTCTCAATATCGACCTCGGACTCAATTTTAGATTGTTGGATTTAAAAGCTGAAATCGAACAAACGACCACCAGCCTGATCGACCAGAAAGAATCAGAAAGCTATCTCCTACCGATCCCGATGCTTTATGGCGCCGCGCAAATTGCGCCCCTGGGTTGGATCGCCCTGGATTTGGAAGGCCGCGGAATTGCCTATAGCAACAATCATTATGTCAGCCTGATTGGCAGATTAAAAGTCATGCCGTTTGGGCCACTGTTTGTCGCCGGCGGTTATCGCTATGATAATATAAAAATTGACTATCAGGATATTGATGTTGATGCCGATTTCAAAGGTCCTTTTGCTGAGGTTGGTTTTGATTTTTAACTGACAGATACATTATCCTGAACAGGTTGATACTGATATTTCAATTTGCCTTCTGCCGAGAGCCGGACTTGAAGATGCCCGCGCCAGTTTTGGTCATCCTGGGTGGCGTAATCCTCGCGGAAATGGGCCCCCCGGCTTTCTTCTCGGCGCAGGGCCCCCTGTAAAATAAGCCCTGCAGCCTGCGCGGCAAAACGCAATTCCAGTATCCGCTGCAATTGACGGGGATCATCTGTGATCGACAGGTCACCCGCCCGTGTCTTGATGGCATCAACCGCCTCTGATGCGCGGGCCAGCCCTTGCCGATTTCTGAGTATTCCTCCATCATCCCAAAGCGTTTTGCGCAGCCTGGCTATTAGACGGGTTGCCGCCGATTTCGCATCACCCCCCTTTGAGTTAAATACCGGTTCAACTATATTTTTTGGCAGCATCGCGATCCGGTCGTCAGGGGCATTGTTTGCCCACTGCCCCGCCGTCTGCCCTGCCCTGGCACCGAAAACAACGGTTTCGGTCAGAGCATTACCGCCTCGGCGATTGGCCCCGTGCAGTCCGCCGGTTACCTCGCCGGCGGCGAACAGCCCCGGGATAGACGTCGCCCCCTGAGCATCGATACAAATGCCGCCCATCATATGGTGGGCCAATGGTGCGACGCGCAACGATCTATGTTTGGCACCATAGCGTTGCCCCAGAACTGTGCGTGTCGAAGCCGAAAAAGGTTCGGCATTCCATTCTTTATCCGACACATCGCGAAGATCCAACCGGACACAATTACCCTGTCGATAGATTTCCATATAGAGCGCCTGGGACAAACGATCCCGGGCTTTTATGCCTGCCGGCCGCTCGGTAATGCCATATTTATCATGGATATCTTCGCTTTGATCATTGTACAGCCGCCCGCAATCGGCAAGCTTCGGAGGAATTAAGAACGGTGGATAGCCCGGCTCTGCCAGACCCAAAGGATAAAATTGCACAAATTCCATATCCTGCAAAACAGCTCCTGCGGCAAGGGCCAGGCAGTATCCGTCGCCCAGCATTCGTTTGGGATTGTCATGCCGATAATACAATCCCCCGGCTCCCCCCGTGGCCAGAACAACTGCCTTGGAGCTAATGCTAAGCCACTGGTTTGATTCAACCCGATAAGCCAAAACACGCGATTTTTTCGGTTGGATTTTAATATCAACCACCAGGAGCCCGCTTAAAAACCGGATCCCCATCGCACTGGCTCTATGGTTCAGGCAGTTAATTATTTCCTCACCCCAGATGTAGGGGCGTCCTTCGGAGATAAGATTGCCTCTGTGAAAGCTGCCTTTAATGCCCCATTTCACCAGTTCTTTCAGCCGCAGGGGACCTTCTTCAACTAAGATATGCACCAGTTCCAGCTGATTGATTCCGCGACCGGCTTTAAGCGTTTGATTCAAATGCGTCTCAAATGGTTCTCCTTGCGGGGTGCCGGCAAATACGCCGCCGCTTAAAATCGTACAGGTTCCTTTACCGGGGGAACCCTTTGAGATCACGGCAACATCACAGTTCATGCTTTTGGCGGCAATAGCGGCTCGAACGCCGGCTGCACCGCTGCCAATCACCAGTACGTCACAATTAAAATGCTCCAATATTCTCTCCTTTGTGTCTTTCGTCTATTTTAACTCTGGTTTGAGTTTTTAATGAATTTGGGGTATTATATAAGATAGTTGCCTTGAGTCAACTACCACCTCGGGCATGACGCGAAATGATTTGCGTTTGCCCGCCCTCCCAGGGCGGCTAAACCTTTGGCGTGGTTCCAGCCTCTGAAGCTCAGCCGGCGGGCAAGGCATCCGCAAGTCAGAGCGCTACGTTGAGCTTAAAATCCCGTCGCGGCGGGGTTTGTTTGGCAAAAATTACCTAGCAACAATATGGAAGCTTATCTATGACATCCCCCAAATCACCACTTCGCCGACGGCCAAGCGATCGGCGGTCGCGCCTGGACCGCAGATGGATAAAATCACACTATCAAGGAGAAGAAAGGCGCAGCGGAAATGACCGACGGTCGGAAATCGAATTTAACGACCCCAATAGAGATCTGCCGGTACCGGAAGATTCTGATTCAAAAAAACTTGTCGGTTTGGAAAGGCTGCTGGTGTCAAATACCATTCAGCTGGAAGCCGTCACCCGCCTGTTACTCGAAAAAGGAATTCTGGATGAAGATGAATTGTTGTCCATGATGAAAACAGTTCAAGCGGAATATCAGATCCATCAACAGCCTGAATAGGCGCTAAATGCGCGGTATCGACAAGCCCACCAACCATTAATTACTGCCTAAATGACGTTGAATTTTATGTAGTTCCACACGCGATTAAAGAGTACTGCCTTCGTCCTCGTCCTCGTGCTCGTACTCTTCCCTCGTCTCCTATAAAATTCTGATTTCGAGGACGAGCACGAGGACGAGAACGAAAAGAATCAGGCTAATTCGCATGCTTACGCCCTGCGCTCTCAATTTTATTTCATGTAGATCGTATGAAACTTCAGTTATACTTCAACTTGGATATTGCAGAATCCAAAATAAGACTAATATTAATACCTGAATTTTGTACGGATTCTAACCCACATTGATTAAAAGTATAGTCAGGAGAGCAATTATGAATGATAATGCCAAAGCCATGGTTATGGCTTCCTTTGCGGCCGACGCGCTTGCACTTGGCGTTCATTGGATTTACAATACCAACGTTATCGATAAAAAATGGGGCCGGGTGACAGATTATATTAAGCCCGAAAGGCCAACCTTTCATCCCTCCAAAGATCTCGGAGAATTTACCCACTATGGAGATCAAACACTGGTGCTATTAAAATCGGTGGCTGCAAGTTCCGGATTTGATAAAAATAATTTTTCAGAACAATGGCAGAAATTTATTGAATCCTACGAGGGGTATATTGACGGGGCCACCAAGGCTACCATTGAAAATATTAAGGCCGGTAAAGAACCGAGCGAGGCCGGCTCTGATTCGGATGATTTTGCCGGAGCCGCTCGTATTGCACCGCTGGTTTACAGCTATCGCAACGACTTGACAAAATTGATAGACAGTGCCAGAGCTCAAGCCATTGTAACCCACAACAATCAGGCAGTAATTGACACTGCCGATTTTTTTGGCAGCGTAACATATAAAGTATTAAAAGGAGAAAAGCCTTTAACTGCAATCCAACAGACTCTGGAGGAGCGATTTAATCGCGAGCCTTTTTCCAAATGGGTTGAGGATGGTATAAAAAGTGTTGAAAAAGACACCCGTCAGGCAATGCTGGATTTGGGACAGATGTGTGAAATCCAGGCGGCATTTCCAGCTGTGATTCACCTGATCATCAAGTACGAAGATAACCTGAAGCAAGGATTGGTGGAAAATGTCATGGCTGGCGGTGATTCGGCGGGTCGCGGCCTCACCGTCGGGATGGTTCTGGGTGCGCACCTGGGAATCGATGCGATACCGCCAAAATGGCTTTCCGATCTCAAGGCTTACCAGATAATTGTTGCCTTGATGGATCAGATCGATCAGATAACGGGCGATTTAAAATCATGAAGACGATTGCGACGCCGCTTGAAGGACTGGTTATCATCGAACCCAAGATATTCGGGGACAACCGGGGCTTTTTCTTAGAAACACACCATCAGCAGCGATACCGGAATTGCGCTATCGATCGCATATTCGTGCAGGATAATCTTTCGTTTTCTGTAAAAGGAACGCTCAGAGGGCTCCACTTTCAAACTACCAAACCCCAGGCCAAGCTGGTTCAGGCCCTGACTGGAGAAATATTTGATGTGGCCGTGGACATTCGACCTCAATCGGCCACCTTCGGCAAATGGTTTGGAATTCGATTATCGGAACAAAATAAATACCAGCTATTCATTCCGGAAGGATTTGCGCACGGATTTTGTGTGCTCAGTGAAAGCGCCCATTTTTCGTATAAGTGTTCAGATTATTATGACCCCCAAGATGAAAGCGGGATCCTCTGGTCGGATCAGGCCCTGGCAATAGACTGGCCTCTAAAAAACCCGATATTGTCACAAAAAGACAGCCAATTCCCCCATTTGGCTGATCTCACCCCCGACAGCCTGCCACGGGGAAGAGCGGATAATCCGTCCCGCTAGGAACCGACTTTGACATCACCCGGAGGAGTGGTTTTGACCTTTAGACGCCGAATAGAATCTTGGGTATAAAAAGCCGCAATAAAATAAAAATTTAATCATCAATAATACGCAACATAAAACAATATATCCACCGGACGTTCGATGGAACAACATTCTTCAGTTATCAAAGAACAATTTCCAACACTCAATCTGCTTTTTTTCAGGGCGGATTAATTATGAAAACACTCATTTTCGGTGCCGCAGGGCAGCTGGGATATGAACTCATGCGGCGGGGTGAAGCGCTGAATCTGGCTATCCAAGGGGTTGATCTTCCGCAAATCGACATAACGGAGATGGCCCAGATCATCAAAATCGTTGCCGATTGTCGACCGTTGCTTGTGATTAACGCCGCAGCTTACACCAATGTCGATGGCGCTGAGTCCGAACCTGAGCTGGCCATGGCGATCAACAGGGATGGTCCCGCCAACATTGCTCGTGTCTGTGCAGAAAACAAGATTCCCCTCATTCACATATCAACTGACTATGTATTTGATGGTAAAAAGGGATCCTCTTACTGTGAAACAGATCCTGTTTCCCCGATCGGGGTTTATGGACGAAGTAAGGCCGAAGGCGAATCTGCCGTGCGATCTGAGTTAAATGAGCATATCATCTTGCGGACAGCCTGGTTGTATGGTTCGCACGGCCATAATTTTGTGAAGACCATACTGAAACTAGCCTGCGAAAAGGAGGAAATTCGGGTGGTTTCCGACCAGTATGGCTCTCCGACCAGTGCCGCGGATTTGGCTGAAACGATTTTGTCAATTTCAAATATCATACGACAGCGTACAGCAACTGATTGGGGAACGTACCATTATTGCGGACGTGGAATCATCTCCTGGTATGAATTTGCCCTGGCCATAGTGGACATGTGCCGGTATAAACGTGATGTAAAGACAGAGAGGGTTGAGCCCATAAAAACCGCTGATTATCCCACAAAGGTCAAGCGTCCGCCTTATTCAGCCCTTGATTGCAGCCTGATCAACAAACACTTCGGGATATCCACCAAAACATGGCAGAACAGCTTAGCAATCACCGTCCATGAACTCCTCTCATCCTCCGCTGCTAAACCGGAGGATTGAAGGCGAGTAATCCACCCTGATACTCAACTTGGTGCTAATTGCAAAAATTCAACCTAACTTGCTTAAATATTAAGATAAAGATACCATTCAGTTATAGAATTTCTTGATTTTTTTCAAATTTCATTTTAACATATAGCTAGCATTGGGATAAAGTCACAGAAAAATATATTCAGCTATTCCTTGGCGGTTGTAATTAGAATTCAAAAAAAAATGGGGTTCCTGAAAAACTGAAATCATAGATTGGACCTTATGGAATCGATTCCTGATAAACATCCTCCGGTGCTGGTTGTCGACGACGATGAAGGACTCCTATTAAGCATAAAAGCAACATTGGTCAGCTCAGGTTTACCTGAACCGGCGCTGGTCTCTGATAGCCGCAATGTCATGGCTCTAATGCGGGATCATCATTTCCAGCTCATATTATTGGATCTGATGATGCCCCATCTTAACGGCATCGAGGTCCTTGAAAAAATCAAACGTGAGTTTCCGGATTCAGAATGTGTGGTCGTCAGCGCCAACGATGAAGTCGCCACCGCAGTTGAAGCCATGAGCCTGGGGGCATCCGATTATCTCGTAAAACCGCTCAACAGTGATAAACTCATGGCGCTGGTAAATCGCAGCCTCGAAAAATATAATTTACAGAATGAGTTGGCGCGATTCGGCAGAAAGAAAGTTTTTTCCGAATTAAAAAATCAGCAAGCTTTCGCTGATATGGTAGCCGAAGATGAATCCATGGCGCTGGTTTTTCACCAAGTCGAAGCCGTCGCGGATACCGATTACAGCGTGGTGATAAACGGTGAATCCGGCACCGGCAAGGAAATGCTGGCCAGAGTCATTCACCGCATCAGCAATCGTTCAAAGGCACCCTTTTTTGCCGTAAATATGGCATCATTTAGCAAAACCATATTTGAGGATGAATTTTTCGGCCATGCCAAAGGTGCCTATACCGATGCCTCGAGCGACCGGCGAGGATTTTTTGAGGCGGCCCACGGCGGAACACTTTTTCTGGATGAAATCACCGAACTGGATCCGTCGTTGCAGGCAAAACTTTTAAGAGTTATCGAAGAACGCGAGTTCTATCGATTGGGCAGCACCGAGATTAGAAATGTTGACGTGCGCATCATTGCCGCAACCAATCGTGATATCAACGAAGAAATAATAAAAAATCACTTTCGAGCGGACCTGTTTTACCGCATCAATATGTATAATATCAAGATCCCGCCATTAAGGGAGAGAACAGACGATATTCTGCCGTTGGCCAAGCATTTTCTTAAGATCCATGCCAGGGCTAATAATAAAATAATCCCGCGATTGTCCCCGGACCTGGCCGAAAGGCTCCTACAATCACCATTTCTAGGCAATGTCAGGGAACTCGAAAATTTAATTGCCGGTGCAGTTTTACTGGAACGGGGCAAGACTTTGACCCTGGCTTCGGCTCGCAATCTATTGCCGTATAATGGTCCTGAACGTCGCAAAAGTGTGGAATTGCTCACGTTAGACGACCTTGAAAAACGTCATATCAAACGCGTTCTCGAGATCACGGACGGGAATCGACCTCAAGCGGCCAAAATACTGGGGATAAATGTTTCAACCGTATATCGCAAGTTAGAAAAATATAATTTAGCGGAAAATTGTTGAGAGGGTGAAACTATGTCAGATGGCTTGGATGTTATTGTTATAGATGACGATCCAGGTATTTGTGAGATCATCGCTGAGTTGATCGAAAATTTCTATACCTGGGGCAAAGTGTATTGCTTTTCGAAACCGGATGAGGCCATAGCGTTTTGTCTGAATCGGGACATTGGTGTCGCAATCTTCGTCGTCGATGTATTCCTCGACGGCCTGAGCGGATTTTACTTTTTGGACGCCATCGAACAAAACTACCCCACAGCCCATGAAGATACGATTATCATCAGTGGAAACGCCAGTGATGACGTCGTCAATATGTGTCTGGCCTCAAATGTAAACTACCTGTTGGAAAAGCCGTTAAAGCCTTATGCTCTGCAGCTTGCCGTGCGCGCAATAACGGCCAAATACCTGGATTTTGCCAAAAAACTATTACAAGACCAACGGTTTGCGGAAAATGTGGCCAGACTGTGAGGCAAGTGAAATAATACGCTCAGTTAATTAACGAAATTTCGAGGCAATAATTCACCCATGGCGAATATTGAAAAAATTCAAGGGGGTGCTCTCTTGCAGCTTTTCACAGAGCTGCAAATGGATGAAATACCATTGAAAATGCTGTTGACGCATGGTGGCGAAATTCATTTAAGGTGTATCACTGATATTCGCAAGCGAAAGAAAACGATCCGTTTTCTGGTCCATTCCGCTGAGGACTACCGCAAACTCAGTCAGGAGGCGGACCAATCGCGCTTGAGGTTTGAATTTAGTGATAAAGAAAACATTAAGTATGTTTTTGAAACCAACACCTGGGAATTTTCCCGTAAAATGATCCAGGTCAGATTTCCCGATTTTGTCCATCGCTACCAACGCCGCAAACTTTTCAGGTTGGAAGCACCTCACGGTACCCGCCTATATTTCACAGTTAACGATAAACGCTACAAGCTTCTCGTCATTAATATCAGTCTGGGCGGAACCCTCGGCGTTCTGGTCAGTTTGACACAACAAATGGAACAGGAATTAAAACCATACAATTCGAAAATGCTGGAAAATGCCGAGCTGATATTTCCTTCCAAAGACCACAAAAAGGCTGGATCGACTGTCAACATTAAACGCTGTCAGATAAAAAGACAGGAGCGAAATCCGATAACCAACAAATTTGAATGTGCGATTGAATTTAAAGAAGTCAGCGAAGCGGATCGGAAAAATTTTGCAAATCTTTTCTATATGTGGCAAAGAGATTATCTGCGAAAAAGAAGATTCATGCGAGCCTAAAAACATTGAAAATTTTCGATTGAATATTGGATTCCGGCTAGTCCAGGTTAGGCATTTACCCCTCAAACTTTAAGCGTCATTCCTTCCCGGGCAAAGATAATTTCCATTGCTTCTTCCCGTTGTCCGCAGCCTAGTCGTTTCGAAATATCATCAATTTGCGAATCCGTGCGCAATGGATCATGGTGGAAAATAACCAGACGTTTTACGGCTGCACGTTTAGCTGTTTCAACAGCGTATTCAATGGATGAGTGTCCCCAGCCTCTTTTCCCGGAATTATATTCTGCTGCAGTATATTGACCGTCGTGAATCAACAAATCGGCATCATGAAAAAAGGCCTCCATCCTCTCATTTTCCTCCCGCGCGGCGAGATTTCCTTCGGCCGAAAGCAATTCATCGTAAGAGGGGTCAGCCGGATCCGCGCTAAATACGTTATAAAATGGCTCGGTATCATAGGCAGTGCAAATGACGCAACCCTGATATTCGATACGGTAGCCCAGTGCGAGCAGCGGGTGATTCAGGTATTTGGCAGTTAGTGAAATGTCATCACCAAGGTCGTAGCGACCCTCCTTGAGGTCGATATACTCAATGTCGGCTGCCAATTCTTCCTGACGGACCGGAAAGTAGCGGTAGGACATCTGGCCACCAATGACATCTTTGAGGGGGTCCTCCTCGCAGGTTATCGGTCCGTGAATTTTGAGCTGAGTCCCTGGAAAGTATAGGGGAGCAAAAAAAGGCAGCCCCAGTATATGATCCAGGTGGGTGTGAGTTAAATAAATCTCAGTGCTGAAATGTCCGTTAACAAAATGATCAGCGGCCAGGATGTCACCCAGATTGCGAATTCCTGAACCGGCATCTATAATGATCAGTCGATTGTGATCCTTTAACCTGAAACGCAATTCCAGGCACACCGTGTTGCCGCCATATTTGACGGTTTCCGGCCCCGGACACGGAATGGAGCCCCTGACTCCCCAAAATTTAATTTCAATGGCACTATCCATTTCGGACAACCTCCAGAAAAAATTTTGCTCGCTCGATTTCGTCGGGAACCGTACCTTGTATATCACTTAAGATCGACCAATCCACACCGACTTCACCCATCAAAAATTTAATTTTCGGAGAATCGATAAAATGATCGCCCGCGTTGCCGATGTTGAGATGAAGGGTCAACTGATTAGCCAGTGCGACAATGGACACAAACTCGCTGCTTTTATCCGAACTGTCACCCGGGCTGTGGTGGTATGAAAGCGATTCTACCAGGGTCGACCCCAGTCGCCATTTTTTAGCAATGATGTTCCCCACCGCCCCGTGATCAACTCCCAGGATTCTGGTTTCGTTCTGGTATAATGATTGCTGACCGCCAAGGATATTTTCGCAGACCCGGTGATATTCTTCCGGAAATTGCATGTGCAAGGGAATTTTTCCCAGATCATGCAAAAGACCGGCTACAAAAAACTCTTCCTGCCCCAAGACCGGCACTCCTTTTAAAGCAGCCAGCGATTTGGCGACGACACCGACACACAACGAGTGCCGCCAAAATTCATCCGTCGAGAAAGAAAGGCAGGGGCTCTTACCCTTTATATTATCAAGAATAGTATAGCTAAGCGCCAGGTTTTTGACCGTATTCACGCCTAGCATAATAATTGCCCGGGTAAGGGAGGAGATGGGTTTGCCCAGCGAATAATAAGCTGAATTGATGAGTTTTAATACTCGACCGGTGAGAACCGGGTCTAATGAGATGACTCGTTTGAGGTCGGTGGCAGAAGCCAATGGATCATTGCAGGTCTCCAACACTTTGATAACGGTAGTTGACAGGCTGGGCATCCTGGCAATATAGGCCTGGATTTTTTTTAGATAACTCTCACGGCTTATATGGAAATTGTTCATAGGTGGGATGTGAATCAATTAATTAATACCTGAATTTTGTACGCCAGATACTCAGGGCAAAGTAAGCGATCAATTTACCGTAATTCACCTGGAGTGATGTTTGTTGCTTTGAAATTCAGGCATCTATTTTTTTTAAAATCAGGGTGCAATATAGTCACCCCGGTAAAATTTGGTGACCTCCAGTGAAGCGGTCACCAGGGTCTGGTTAAATATATTTTTGAAATCTTCGTCTTGGGGCAATGAATCCAAAGCCGAAGCCAGATTTTTCGTTTCCTGCTCAATTTGCCTGATAATCGGATCAATATTTTTTAAGGTGATTGCCGGGTCCGCCAACTTGTGTCGGTATTGATCGAGCAAACCGATTAAATTCTCAATGCGATCCAGAGCAAATTGTTTGTCAAATTTAGACGGCGTACTCATCTGAACACCATTCAACGCATTGATAAATGTTGTCTGGCGCGGTCCCGTAACTTCCTTTTTCACATTTTCAACACTTTCTTTTAGAATCGTGCCGAATTCTTGGTCGTCTGATGGCTGAGGGGTTGTCTTTGTTTCAGGATAAATATTCTTCAATATTTGATCATTGTTGTGAATTTTCATCGCTGCGGTATCCTTCATTAAATTGGGTTATATTTTTCATTATCGGTGCAAAGGCCGATGGAGGTGAAGATCGGTCATTTGCAGTATTGCAATAGAATGCAAAATTCATGCACAGCAATCAGATTATTTTATTTTAAATTTGCCATAATTACAATCCATTAGACATCATGTCTGAACGGAGGGCGACAGGACGGTTACGGCTGTGGCAAAAAATACCGTTCAGCACCCGTCAAGTGGAAAAATTTGCCGTGCAGTTAGACGACTGCTTTCTCAGAAAAAACACAATTTTTGCCGGCGTATTTGGCTGCATAAAGTGCTTTATCAGCTCTATGAGTAACCGCCGCAACCGTATCGGCTCTCTGATGACAGCTGACACCAATGCTAATGGTAACAGACAGTGTCGGGCTACCCGGAACATCCTCCAGGCAGTAGCGGGTCGCGGCAATCGAGTTACAGATGTAATTGGCTTTATTGACGGCATTTTTCAAAGAGGCACCGGGCAGTATGATCGCAAATTCCTCACCGCCGTATCGAGCTAAAAAATCTTCACCGCGGATCGACTGGCGACATTTGCTAATCACGGCCAGGATAACCCGGTCACCGGTTTGATGGCCATATTTATCGTTAATTTTTTTAAAGTCATCGATGTCCATCATCAACAGGGAAAATGGAGCGCGTGATATCGTATTTTTTTCGACGAGTTCCTCGATCTGGTCATCAAAGGCTTTCCGGTTATAGATGCCGGTTAGACCGTCAGTTACCGATTCAGCACGTGCTTTTTCCAATTGATTGTTTAAGGTATTGACCTGCCTGGATAACGAGTCCAATTTAATGCTGTCACGGGATTGCTTTTCTTTTACGGTTTCACGCATCTGCTCTATTTCTTGAATCAAAGCCTGTTTTATTTTTTTTATATCATCCAAAAAAGTGATCTGCTCAATTTTTTCGCTTTGCTTCATAATCTTCTGGTTATATTGCTGATTTTCTGTATCAAGCGTGACCATGGCACTGGTCAGAATCTCAATGATATCTTTTAATTCACCTTCCCGGTCGTTTATATATATCTGATGCCGGTCAATATAGGCGGCAATAACCTTTTTGTCTCTCTCAAAGCGTTTTTGGAGTTTCTTCAGCTTTTTTTCATTCGAAAAACTATCAGATAACTTACTAATATCACCCTTAAATTGATCGCTCTTGATGTCTTTAAGGTCTAAAGAGAAATCTTGCATAAACTGAAGCAGTGCTCGAATTGATAATCGGAAAAAATCATTTTTCTGATCACTATCCTTGAGCTGGACCGACAGGTCATCAATATCGATCAGATCGGTTTCTTTCTTTTTTAATGTTAATCGCATGGCTTCTTTGAATTGTTTGAATATTTTCGAATCAGTATTGGATCTTTTAAGTCCGCCTCCGGCGCGTCCGGGTTAGGCCGCTTCCGACAACATCGACAATTCATCACTGCTCAGCACCTGGTCGATATCCAATAAAATTTTTACCCCGCCTTCCATTTTAGCCATGCCAAGTATGTAATCGGTGTTTAATTTGGTGCCAAATGTGGGGGTTCTTTCAATATCGTCACCTTTGATGTTGAGAACCTCAGAAACCGCGTCAACCACAATACCGACCAGAATTGTTCCGGTCTGTCCGGCAATTTCAACCACAATGATGCAGGTTCGTTCGGTATAGTCCATTGACATCATGCCGAACCTCAGCCGAAGATCCATCACGGGAATAACTTTGCCCCGAAGGTTGATGACGCCTTTGACAAAATCCGGTGTTTGCGGCACCGAAGTTATCGGCAGCATCCCGATAATCTCCTTGATTTTCAAAATCCCGATGCCGTATTCCTCTTCGGCCAGGGTGAATGTGAGATATTTACCTTCTTTATCAGCCATTGCCTTGACTGCCTGATCAATTGTTTCATCAACTTCTGACATAATCTTATCTCCTTAAAATTTATTCTTGACAATGCGAGTGATCTTTATTTGAAAATCAGGGGGACTCCCAGCACGAGCAAAGCATTGGCGGGCTCGCGCAACAGATATACTGACACACGGATTTTTTTTGGGCTTTCCCGGTCATTTTTAATCCATATGATGCAGTCTTCCTTAACCTGCGGCGCACCCAGCGCCAGTTTGCGGATCGCCTCAATGACTTTGGGCAAAGAGTCCGCATGCACAATTCTTTCAATGCCCATCCCGACGAGTTCATTTTGCTGAACACTGCAAATTTCAGCACAACTGGAATTGCCGCCCCACAGGTATAAATCTTTAAATACAGCTGCCGGCAGCTCAATTTGATGGACAAACTGAATGCGATGCAAAAATGTTTCAATATAATACCGACAGGTGTGACAGTCCGAACACCCCAGCAATCCGCTGTCTTTGACCGTAAAGCAGGCCTGCAATTGATTTTTAAACGCAATACAGCCATGGCATCTCTGCCCATGATCACTGCCGTTCCAGTACTGCCAGCAGTTTTGATAACTTTTAAATATGGGCCCGTTGCAGCTTTCAGCCAGCAATTCGGCCGGAATTTCTTGACCGCTGGTTTTGAGAAAAAATAAAAGATCTTCAACCGGAATGGTGTAATTTCTGCCCACGCGGCTGGCGTGAAGTTTTTTGGAACGGATCCAGTAACCGACTGTGGTGCGTCCCACCCCGCAAAGGGCAGCCGCCTCGGAAACTGACATTGATTTTTGGGGTCCTGCCATAAGACTGATAACTCCTTGGTAGCTAATGCATATATCGGCCTCCCCCGGGAAAACTTAACCCAATTAATAGGTTTTCTCGTCAGGTTATATCAATTGAAGAAAATTTGAGCCAACTGGACTGAATCCATGCAGATTTTGCCTAGCTGTCGGAATTTTGACGGATTTAATGCTCAACACCTGAACTTACGTTGAAAATCGGATATATCGCATCAATAGTATTGCACCTCTAAATTCATTTTAATATATTGATATTAAAGTGACTTATTCTCAGCAAGCGGCAGATTGCGCACGAACAAACCCATCAATTTGGTCAATTGGCACAACATTTGCTTTATTCAATGGCAAACGGAATGAAGTTTCCTCCTTTCCTTCATTCCCACCTCCGACTAACCCTGTTAGGTACCCCCCCTAACAGGGTTTTTCTATGCGAAAATTATTGGACAAATCCCATCAGCCTATTCGTTCGAAAAAAGAATCCTGCGGTATCTTTACTCATTGTATTTATTATAAATAATAGTTTTATAGGACCCTCCGGCAGATCGTTCTGGGACGGTCACCAGTTGGAAATAAATTCACTATTTTCGGATGCCAACACGCGGGAGCGGGGTTTCCGACAGAGAGGAAATTGGATCGAAGAAACGAATTATTGAAACCATCGATGGCTAAAACGTAATGTGGAGAGTGTCGAAAAAATGACGGATTAGTTTTTCTTGCTTTTGGGCTTGAAGGCGAGGCAGTTTTTGCCCTGCATGGCCCGGCGAACATCAATGATAGGTAATTGTCGGCTTTTAAATCCCATGGCACGACAACCATGTGGAAACCTGACTTCCCAGGTCACAAAATAGTGAATGCATTGATGGCAGGTTGGATTCATTAGTTTGTTGAATAAATAGAGCTGGTTGGGTTCTTTATTTTTTGTGGTCTTTCTTGGGGTCTTGCGGGCGGTCTTGTCGATCACCACGGGTGTCAACGACAATACCCATGCCCCGCAGCAGGTCATAGGCCTCTTCGTGCTGGGAATAGTACCTTTCCCCGGTCACGGCAATGATCGCCTGGATGACTTCATCGCTTAGCCCGGCTTGTTTAAGCTCGATCACGTCCTGCGCTGTCCTTAAACGAATGGAGCGCGTGCTATTTCCATAAACGATTGGCTCCGAACTTCTTAGAAAAGAACCTTCTTTGACCAACATTTGGAGGGTGGTTTCACCGACACCGGCTTGCTTCATGGCCACAATCTCATCGATGCTGAATGCCGCCGTCTCGATCACTTTTTCTTTGGCAATTAATTCAATTGTCTGATCGCTGACGCCGGCTTTTTTCAGTTGAACGATGCCTTTGCCACTTAACGTTGCCGCCGGTTGGGCCGCAATGATGATGAAAATGATTAATATTCCAATAATGACGAGTTTTTTTAACATACCTTCACCTTATCGCAAAAAGTCCATCAAACTCGGTTGGATGATTCTGGCCGCCGTCGCCAGTGTGGTTTCATAGGCTACTTCCAGGTTGGTCAGTTCCAGAACCGTTTTCGCAATGTCGGTTTGTTCTGTATTTGCCAGCGCCCCTTGCACCTTGGGCTTTAAGTTGGCCCAGTAATCGTCTGTGAACTGCAGGCGATACAGGGCCGGTGCATATTCGGAGCGCCGATTATTAATTTGCTGGCGGGCATTATAAAGGGGGCTGACCGTGGCCTTGATTTGGGCGCTGCCGGCCACCGCATCGGGATTTTCAAGTCCATCTATTAAATTCTTAAGCTCGTCAAATAGATTGACCCCGCCATTGGCCGCATTTTGGAATATGTTGCGGCCATCCGCATCAAAGGTGATCTCAACGTTGTCACCAACCATCAACCGCACCTGACCGTCATCACCGTGGTAGGTGGCATTGAAATTGGCATCGCGCGAAAAAGGCGCGGTATCGGTGGCATGACCGGAAAAGATATAATTATTGTTGAATTTTGAGTTGCCTAAACTTACGAGGTGATCATAAAGATCTTTTATCTGATCGGCTGCAAGTTGTTTTTGATTAGCAGTATGATCCAAACCGGAATAATCTTCAGCCACTCTTTTGGCTGTCAGAACCAGGTCAGATGCAAGATCCAGAGTTATCTCATTGAATTCCAGTTGGCTGATACCCTGATCAATATTTTCTTCATATTGCTCGATCGCTGCAATTTTGGACCGATAGCCTAACACCCGTCCCATGCCAATCGGGTCATCGGAAATTTTATTGATACGCTTTTGCGTGGCAATCTGCTCCTGGGCCTTGAGGATATCTCCGGCCTGTTGATGAATATTGCGAATAAAATTACTGGTCGTTATTTTTGGGGTTACCCGCATGGGGCGCCTCCTTTTGATATCTCGTTGCTTAAAAATAAATACTGAGACTTCAGGCCCACTTCAATAGCTGGGCTATTTTGAAAAGCGAACGGCAGAACCGCAGAATATCGAATTTCGAATGTCGAAGGATTGAATCCCTATGCTCAATCTTTTAAAAAATAGACAGAATACATTACTTCGACATTCGATATTCAGGATTCGATATTCGATATTCGATATTCGCTTTTTTAATATATACTATATGCGAAAGTCTCATTTTCGATTAAACTAACCGCTCCGGCGGCCAGCTGCGGCGCTGACACCTGAAACCTAATAAATTAGCCTTTTGCCATACGCGCTTAGATCATATTCAGTACCGACTGCATCATCTCATCAGCTGTCGTGATCAGCTTGGCGGCTGCCTGGTAGGCATTCTGGTATTTTACCAGATTGACCATCTCTTCATCCACCGAAACCCCTGAAATCGATTCGCGGTAATTCTCCAGTTGATGGACCATCTCGGATTGATGCCCGTAATATGCACCGGCTTGCTGAACCTCGTACCCCACATCACCAATAATAGACTCATAATAAGCGTCAAAGCTAGCCGTATTGCTGTTCAGGATCCGGGCGCTTTTCAAATTTGCGATGGCGATGGAATTTCCGTTATCGCCCGGTTTATCGCCGGGTACGCTATCAAAACTTCCCGCGGCGGCTATCAACCGTTCATCCAGCACAATGGCCGGGTTGACCTGCATGTTCAGGGCTGAAGCCCCCCCGTTAAGCGTTACCGAGTCGCTTCCCGCCCCCAGTGTCCAGGGCGTATTCCCCGGAATGGTGGCCACGACTGAAGCGACAGCAGAATGGCCTTGAAGTGCTGCCGCGATTTGAGTTCTGGTCGAAACGCCGTCTTCAATGGCAATCTGAATATCTCCCGTGATGGGATCAGTGGTGACCGTTTCAGCTCCGGCGGTTCCACCGGCGACAACCGTGACGGAAAGGTTTCCCGCCCCACCCTCTTCGGCTGTGATGGTCAGCAGTGAATCCATCACCCCTGAAGCCGACGCAGCGCCCGTGAAATAATCATTACCGTTTGAACCGTCGAGCCCATAGCCACTGGCGTGCAGGGTGTTGACTTCAGCCATCAGGTTTTGCGCCAATGTGTCCAGTCGATTCATATAATTGCGGATATCGAGATCTCTGACATCCAACCAGCCTTTAACCTTGCCGCCGTTAATGCTGCTGGTAATGTCCACCGCGTTGTTATCAGCGTCTACCCACGTCATATTTTGATTACCGGATGCGTTTATCCGGGTCGATAAACGATAGGCGTCAGTGCCCTCCACCAGCGGTTGTCCGCTGCCCACTGAGACCGTGACACCGCCGGCGGAATTTTCAAAGCTGTCGATATCGATCCAGTCAGAAAGTTCGATGAGCTGTACGTCACGTTGGTCCCGGTAATCATTGGCCGTATTGCCACCGGCTTCCATCTGGATGATTTTTTGATTCAGTCGGGCGATATTCTCTGCCAGCAGATTGATTTCAGCGGGGGACCCTTCAATCATGGTGTCGATATCCTGCCGGACCGTTTGAAGATCCTGGTAATTCTTTGAAAATGAATCCGCCATAATTTGACTTTTGGCGATCAGAACGCTACGCTCAACCGGTCCGGAGGGATTATTGGAGAGATCCTGCCAGGCATTCCAGAATTCGCTCATGACCTGATTGAGCCCGTAGCCGCCGGATTCATCGAAAATCATTTCGACTCTTCCAAGCATATCTTTTTGCGCTTCCCAGTTCCCCCGGGTCTGGGTTTCATTATTAATCTGAACTCCCAGGAAACGTTGATAGACTCGTTCGACACCGGTCGCCGTTACACCCGTCCCCAGCGGCCCGACACTGGTGTTGACCGGCACATCACTGGACATATTCAAACGTTGCCGCGTGTAACCGGGAGTATTTACGTTGGCAATATTATTACCGGTAACATAAATCCCCTTTTGCTGGGTCAGCAGGGCCTTGCTACCGATACTGAGTACCCCGTATATATCTGTCATAATCAACCACCTTTTTTTAATGATCTGCGGGCGTTATTGCCCCGCTCAAGCACACTGATAATGGCCCCGGGAATTTTCGGCAACGCCACGATATCATCAACTGCTCCCAATTTGACGGCTTCTTTGGGCATCCCGTATACCACACAGGTGGCCTCATCCTGGGCCAACGTATGTGCACCGCATTCTTTCATTGCCAGCATTCCTTTAGCCCCGTCGGCCCCCATCCCGGTGAGCATCACACCGACGGCATTGCGCCCCGCATTCTTAGCCACCGACTGGAATAAAACATCAACACTGGGTCGCTGGTAATGAACCCGCGGTCCATTTTTTACCCGCACCACATACGTGCCTCCGTTGCGGGTCAGCACCATGTGCAGATTACCCGGTGCGATTAAGGCAACTCCGGGCACGACGTGGTCATTGTTCTGAGCCTCCCGCACCTGCATCGGACAAATATCATTCAACCGCTTGGCAAAAGACTTCGTAAAATGCTCAGGCATATGCTGTACAATCACAGTTCCCGGCGCTGTGGCAGGCATTTCCGCCAGGACGGCTTCAATTGCCTTGGTTCCACCGGTGGAGGCCCCGATGGCAATCACTTTATGGGTGGTATTAACCAGCAAATTTTTTGTTGCGACTGCTTCAACCGCCACCCGCGGCGCAACTGAATTGTGGTTAATCTTGGCCACTGCCGCCGATCGAATGGCTAGCACCAGATGATGTGAAATATTTTTGGTTGAATAAGCCGCTCCGGGTTTGCAGAGCACCTCGAGCGCTCCCAGGTCCAGTGCCTTGAGGGCCAGTTCGCTGTTTTTTGGAGTCAGAGAGCTTAAAACAACCACCGGCATCGGGTAGTGCTTCATCAGTTTGGCCAGAAAAGAAAGACCATCCATTCTGGGCATTTCCAAATCCAAGGTAATGACATCCGGCTGCAGCTCAACAATTTTATCCCGGGCAACATAGGGATCGACAGCCGTCCCGACGATCTCGATATCGTCGTAGCGGGACAGTTCATCTGTCATCACTTTGCGGATAACCGCCGAATCGTCAACAATTAGTACTTTGATCATTGTATTTTCTTATTGCGTTTATTGAGCCGGTTCGGAATCGTTATGTAACGTTAGTTCCGGAAGCTCTCCCTGGATGAAAAAATACACGTCACAAAAGCCTTCTTCCAGCATCAACCTAACGATACAAACCGGTTTGTCTTTATGAATCAGTTTTGTCGTATCATTTTGAGAAAGAATTTCCGGGGCTGCGATGTTAAACTCCACCTGATCACCGGCTATGGCCGGTAGTGCATTGCCACAGATGACATTCAGAATTTCTTTCAACGCATCCTGCTGTTCGGTGTTGGAGATTTCAACATCATCATCCAGGCCGAGCATATTGTTGGCTAGTTCCGGTATGGCCGAAGCTGAGATTCGCATCAACAATCTGCCGTCAAAATATCCATTAAAATCAACTCGTCCGACCACCGCCGGGCCGGGACCGTCATTGACACGCTCATCATCGGGAAACACGAATAAAAAGGCCAGCTTTTCCAGGGTGTCACCGGCGACTGTGGTTAATATATTTTTAAGCTGCTGTTCCATCAAAAACTTGATCTCCTAAAAAATCCTTTATCGTATCTCGTATGATTTCAGGGGTAAACGGCTTGTGGATGAATCGCGCACCTTTATTCTGTAAACGCTCGACGCGGGTTTTGCTGCCTTCGGTGGAAATGACCACAATCGGTACATCCCTAAAATCAGGGACTTTCAGCATACGATCGATCATCTCTTCGCCGTTCATCACCGGCATGTTGATGTCGACAATGACAAGATCGATCCAATGCTGATTAAGCGCCTCGAGCCCTTCCTGGCCATTGGCGGCCTGGTGGATATCTCCCACTTGAAGACCGCTTAAGCGGATGGTCTTAATTATCATCGTCCGCATCACTCCGCTGTCATCTACTATAAGGACATTAACTGCCATGGTTGAATCCTCAATAAACAATATATTTGGCTCTATTGAGCCTTTCGATCTCAATAAACATTGCCGATTTTCATAAAGCTGTAGAACTTCCCATGCGATTAGTTATTGCCTAAAACCTCCGACAATTCTTCCACCCATTGCATGGTCTGACTGGCCACTTTTTCGAGATTGTCAGCCGTCAGTCCTAATCGCTCAACCACCGCCCCGCAAGGCTGATGTTGCAAACCATCCCGACCCACACCGATTCCGATCATCAGACATAACACATTGGCCACATGAACAATGTCCAGCATCAAATCGCTCTGATCAGCGGATTCCGGATCGTGATGCCAGCGGACGGTGTTGACTATACCTGGTGGCAGGGACCATTGACATAGTATGCGAGCACCGATATCCGCATGATTGGTACCCAACACCATATCTTCTGCCCTTTCAAATGGTATTCCCTGGCATAAGGCGTTTTCAATTTTATTAAAATCATCTGCAACAAAATTACCCAAAACGAGCTTGCCCACATCGTGCAGCAACGCGGCTGTGAATATCTCTTCGGCTGCCTCAACATTCAGCTCTTTAACCAGCCCTTCGGCCGTCACGGTAACCGCCAGGGAGTGACGCCACAGTTCACCCGGCGGCAGGTCATATCCGGGTACCGATTTATCCATAATTGCACAGACACTGGATGCTATCACTATTTGAATCAGGCGCTTCAAGCCCAGCAGCAAAACTGCCTGTCGCACCGAACCGACCTTTGAAGGGATGCCGAAATAAGCCGAATTGGCCAGCTTTAATAAATTGGCGGTTAGGCCGGCATCCTGTCGCAGAATCTTTTCTATCTGAACGACATTTATCTCCGGGTCGTCGATCAGGGCCAGCAGCTTGACTGCCGCTCCCGGCATACTCGGAAATGATTTTAGCAGTGAAGCAATATGTTTTAGGTCTTGGGACATTCGTTATCCTCTTATATGATTCAAGATCCCTTGGCAAATTAGGTTCCGAATGGGCTCTAATTAAAGGTCAGTGCCTCAGATAATTCATCGACCCATTCCGCGACTTTGGTTTTGATATCTTCAAACTGACTTATATCCAGCCCCAGCCGCTCAATTACTGCCGGTGATAAATCAGCGCAATAGGTTTCGTCTTCATTGCCGGCACCGTCGGTCTGGCAAAGTAAATTAGCCAAATAAACAATATCGATCGCCGCCCCGGCTCTTTCTGGAAAACCCGGATCGTGGTGCCACCGGACGGCATCGACGACGTCGCGCGGAAAAGACCATTGCGTCAAAATCTGTGCACCAACTTCGGCATGATCCGTGCCAAGTACTATATTTTCCGCCAACACGTACGGTACCCCGGTGTTGACAATTTTTTCGATGGCCTCCTGCTCTTCTGTCACGAAATGTCCCAGGATTAACTTGCCGATATCATGTAGCAAGGCCGGCGTAAAAACATCTTCGACCTCGATGTCCTTTTTATCCTTGACCAGGGCTTGGGCCGCTATTGACACGGCAATCGAGTGACGCCAGAGATTTCCCGGCGCCATATTATAGCCGGGAACCGGTTTATCCATAGCGGCGTTGACGCAGGATGCAATAACAAGCTGTATCAATTTTTTTAAACCCAACAAAAGAACCGCTTGTCGGGTTGAAGCAACCTTGGAAGGGATCCCAAAATAAGCCGAGTTTGCCAGTTTCAACACATTACCGGTTAATCCCGGATCATGGCGTAATACATCTTCGATTTCATCCACGGTGGTTTCCGGATCTTCCAACATCCTGAGCATTTTCGCACCGGTAGCCGGCATGCTGGGAAACGATTTGATTTTGGAAATGATACCTTTTACGCTCGGCTGCATCACAAATTCCTCTTTTTACCGTTGCTGCTGATAATTGTTTGTCCGGTAGCAACATCCAGCTGAACGGTGCGGCTGGCGGTGCCGCCGACGTCCTCGGTTTCCAATAAAATATTGTTTTTCCAAAGTAATTTCTTAAGAATGGTATGGTTGCGCTCACCGATTTTGAACATTTCATTTTTGCCTAAGGGATTCCCGCAGCCGGCCGCTTTGATGACCATGCGGGATTTCTGCCCGCCAATTTCATACAGTGCCTTGAATAATGCCGGCACCCCGGTATCCACAAACATATACGGATTGGCTTCGGCCTTGTCCGGATTAATCTTCGACAACGGCAGCATGGCATGCAAAAGCCCCCCCACCTTTTGGACCGGATCATAGACGATCAGCCCCAGGCAACTCCCCAGAGCATGGGTCACGATTAAATCCGCGTCACGTCCAATTTTCATGTCTCCCACGGCGACAACGTGTTTCATCTGCTTCAAATCAGCCCTGCATCCATGCCTATTTTCGATAAGTCGCCGGTCGCATGTACCGGAATTTGTGGTTAATTGCCGACAGACCCTCTGAGTGGCCTACAAATAAGAAGCCGCCCGGCTCCAGCAATTCCCAGAAACGATTGATCAATTGCTGCTGGGTCGGCCGGTCGAAATATATCATTACATTGCGACAGAAGATCACATTAAAGGGACCTTTCATCGGCCATGATTCCATTAAATTCAACCAGGCCAACCGCACCATCTTGCGGACTTCATCGGTTATCCGGTAGCTGCCCGCATCTTGGCCGTTGAGCCTGTTGAAATATTTTTTAAACTGCGGCGAAGGCAAACTTTTCAAAGTATTGGCCGGATAAACTGCCAGATGAGCCTTCTCAAGCATTCGCTTTGATATATCGGTTGCCAGGATCAGCGCGTCCTTTTTGTCAATGTCCGGCATGTGTTCTTTGAGCCATATTGCTAAGGTATAGGGTTCCTCGCCCGATGAACAGGCAGCGCTCCAGAACCGCAGCCGGTGGCTAGTGAGGCCGGGTAGCACATGATCCCGTAAGTAGTTGAAATGTTCCGATTCGCGAAAAAAGCTGGTTTTATTTGTTGTCATGGCATCGATAAAAAGTGCCAGTTCATGACTTCCATCAGGGCTTTCGATATAGTCCAGATACGCTTGAACGCCGAAAATCCTTTGGGCCCGCAACCGTTTCATAAGCCGGGACCGGACCAGAGCTTCCTTACCTGGCTTCAGGTTGATACCACAAGACCGATACACAATCTCACTGATCCTATGGAAATCTTTGGAGCTCAATTGCATTGACATCGGGTTCATGTATCTTGCCTTTTCCGGCCATGCCGGAATTGGTTATTGCATATTTGTCATTACGCCGCCAGGGTCCGGTCGAGGCTCGCTTCAGCATCTTCCCGGGAATCACCTGTATGTCCATTATTGGCAAACTCTACCAGTCCGACGATATCAATAATCAAACCAACACGGCCATCGGGCATGATGGCACCACCGGAAATACCGGGAATGTCTTTCATCGTTTCTCCCAGGGACTTGATGACGACCTGCTGTCGACCAATCAGTTCATCTACCAGCAAACCAGCCTGTCGCTCTTCATCTTCCACGATAACCACAACGGCATCTTCAGCATTCTGCTGGGCATTGTCGATATGATAAAAACGCGACATTCGATGCAGGGGTATTAGACTGCCCTGCAACGTGACCATCTCTCCCTGGTTGAGCACGGTTGACAGATCGTCCCGATCCGGCTTGATTGAACGAATAATAGAAATAGTTGGAATAACATAGGTTTCAGACCCGACCCGGACCACCATTCCGTCAATAATCGCAAGCGTCAGCGGTAGGCTCATTTTAAAAACACTCCCGTTGCCGTATTCGGACTTAATTTCCACCTGACCGCGCAGTGACTCGATATTTTTTTTGACCACATCCATTCCGACACCCCGGCCCGAGACATCGGTGACAACCTGGGCGGTGGAAAAACCGGGCTCAAAAATCATATTGAAGACCTCACGATCGCTGAATGTGCGCTCATTGGACTCGGCCGAGTCACTGATCAAACCCTTTTCGCGGGCATGGGCCAAAAGGACATCACGATTCAGCCCCTGGCCGTCGTCTTTGATCTCCACGACAACACTGCCGGCAGAATGATATGCCAACAATTGAACGGTTCCATACTCCGGTTTACCGCTTTTGGCACGTTGTTGGGGACTTTCGATACCGTGATCGACGGCATTACGAACCATGTGGACCAGCGGGTCATTAATAATGTTAACCAGGTTGCGATCGATTTCGGTGTCCTCGCCTTCGGTCACGAAATTGACATTTTTACCGACTTTGCGAGATACATCTCTGACCAGCCGGGCCATTTTGTTAAATGTCGCTTTGAGCGGCACCATGCGCATCGACATGCTGATATCCTGCAATTCCCGCACAATTTTGCTCGTATGAGCTACCTTTTTGGCGAGTTCATGATTATCGCTGTTGGCAACCAGATAATCCTGGGCAACCATCGAATGGGCGATGACCAGCTCGCCCACCATATCAATTAAACGGTCCAATCGCCGGGTGCTGACCCGCACAGAGGATTCAACCACTTGCTGACCGCTGTTGATACGCTTTTGGGCGCGCAGGGCCTGTCCCACATCCTTGGTAGAGGCCGCTCTAGATTTGACCACGGCCTCCCCCAGTTTTTCAGCGGGATGCTTCTCAGCGACTTTTTCGATTTGCTCTCTTTCGATTTTGCCCTGAGCCACCAGCATATCGCCGACTCTTGGCGCGGTCACATCATCCGTTTCTTCTGAGATTCCGGCAGCTTCAGGATCGGCTAAAACCTTAACCAATTCATCATAACCCTTCGGTTTGAGCAACGGTTGTCCGGACAGCGCCGTCTGAACTCCACTCAGCAGCTCCTTAATCATATCCAAAGCCCGCAGGGACAAATCAGCATACCCGCCGCTGTAACGAATTTCACCGTCGCGCACACGGCTCAACAGCGACTCCGCATGGTGGCCAAAATCGGAGAGCAAAGCCAGTTCGAGGAATGCTGAAGTCCCCTTCACCGTGTGAAAGGCACGGAAAACCTTCCCGACAGATTCCACATCTTCAGGGTCGGTCTCCAGAGACAAAAGTGCTTCCTCAGCACTGGAAATCAAATCGCTGCCTTCGGCAATAAACTCACCAATCAACTCCGTATCCGCGTCCCGGGGCATGTGGTCAAAATCGGGATCATCCCCAGGAGCCTCGGTGTCCGGTTGTGTGCCCGTATCCTTTGCATTGGGAGACTCCACAGCAGGACTGAGGCCATCCCTTGAATGCATGGCCGCCTCCAGCAAAGATCCCACCGCACCCAGGCTTTGATCCGGATCTTCAACTTTGCCGTCCACCATTTCGTTTATGATTTCAACAGCCTGTGAAAGGAACTGGTGGCACGCTTCTGAATCTTGCGCATCGTTAATCAGGCCAAGTAAAGACTCACGCAAATTATGCAGTTCGGTATGGTTGTCGGCTTCGATCTGAATCAAATAAGCAGCGGCATCATCGAGTGATTCGATTGACGGGCAACCGGATTCAGCGGTTGGGGTTGCCGGAGCAGCGGCATTGGATTTTTCTGCCGACTTAACCAAGTCGGCTAGATTCTGCTGGACTTCGCCGGCCGGATTATCACTGTCCGGCTGATCGGATAAACATTGCTCAGCTGCATTCAGTCCTTGCCAGATGGCGTCCACCAACGAAAGGGGATCATGGGCGTTCTGGTTGCCCATGATGTTAAGTCCTTGTCGCACCAGATTCAGTAAATCCTTAACTTTACTGGTTTTTTTCGGAACCGATTTTAGGATCCCTTCCAGGTCTGTGCCTAATTTCTGCCAGGCGGCGGAATCATTTAAACCGACGTTATCAAGATCATCCGCAATTTGTTTAAGTGTTTCGATAATTTTTTGTTTTTTTTTGGTCATCGAATAAAGTTTAATCCCTTTGTTCTTTTTGATCAGGCATCCACATCAAAAACGCAATCGTCAAATTTCGCTACAGACACACTTGCCGGTTGATTTGGTACTCTGAATATTTCCCGAGCGGTAATAGACCGTATTGGGCGTCATTAATTCATTGAGCAGATTAAGAGAGCCCCGCAACAGTTCCAGAGAGTGCTGAAATATTTGTCTGTTGCGCAAGTTGGCCGCCTGGACCTGGGATAGCACGGATAATAAATCTTTGCTGACCCGCCTCAGATTTCCAGCATGTGGTTCATCCACCAGTTGAGAAATCCCGGTTAACGTAAGATCCGGCGCCGTATACCCCAGTTCCTCTGCCAGACTAGCCACCAGTTGACATCGCCTCTTTTCCTTTTTTTGAATTTCAAGCAGCTGTTTTTCTTTGTCAATTCCCGTCTCATTGAGGGTGTTTACGTCCGACCGAACGGCAGCCTCCTTTTCCTGGTCGATAACAACCAACAGTGAGCGGTAAAGACCGGTCTCCTGTCTAAGAAGCCCTATTAAATGATCCAAAGTCGAATTCATTTTTTTCATTGATTTCCCTGGTTTTAACGCTATTTCACATGGTTGTTATCGGCTTAAAACCACTAAAACTTTAGGCATTTAGGAATTATTTTGCTGAATTTCAATGGTCAATTCTCCGCCTTCTCCTGTGCAGGATCCGGTTTTGTTCTATATCCGACAGCCGGCCCTGCCTGGGACTCAGGCTCCGCGTTGCGGTTTTCTTTGCCGCCAAGTTGTTCCAGCAATATAGCCGACAATCCAATACCGCCGGCGCCTGATATTTTGCGTGACAGCTCAACATCCAGCAGGGAGGTAAAAATTTCTTCGGCCCGGCCGCCACTGATAAAACCGGATTTATCAATCGTGGCGCGCATTTCTTTGAATAAGTAGTTTATAAACAGCGACTCCATCTCGCTGCAGGCAGCGCGCAATTTAGGGTCTTCCCTGTCGGGTGCAAGGTTTTTGGCGGACTTTAAGGCACCGCCAATCTGTTGATTTTGATACGGTTGGCTAAAATAAGCTGTGGTCGGCAAAAGAAGCGCTTTTTTGTCGTCCATTATATGATCTCCAATTCCGCCTGCAGGGCACCGGCTGCCTTTAAGGCCTGAAATATGGCAATTAAATCACGCGGTGATACCCCCAGGGCATTTAGTGCTTTAACCAACTCACCGAGACTAACGCCGGATTCCACGAGGAATATCGGATTGTTACCCTCTTCGACCAGCACCTCGGATTCCGGAACCACCACCGTCTGACCGCCTCTTGAAAACGGCAATGGCTGCGAGACTCTTCGATCTTCCTTGATCTCAACACTCAAGTTTCCGTGGGCGATGGCAATGGTTGAAATCCTGACATTTTCTCCCATTATGACGGTGCCGGTACGTTCATTGATGACCACCTTGGAAACCGAATCCGGCGTGACACCCAATTTTTCAATCTTGGTAACCATGGACACCGTGTTGCCACGGTAATTTTCGGGAACGTTCACTTCAATGGTCCCGGCATCATGGGTACGGGCGATTGGCTCATAAAAGGCGATGTTAATGGCCCGGGCAACCCTCGAGGCGGTCGTAAAATCAGGATTGTGCAAGGTTAACGTCAGCGACTGCTTGGCATTAAAATTGGTCTGAATTTCTTTTTCGATTAAGGCGCCGTTGACAACCCGGCCCACCGTCGGAAAGTTTTTTTGGACTCCGGAACCCGCGGCACTGCCGACTTGAAAACCGCCTGTGCTCACGGGGCCCTGGGCAACAGCATAAACCTGACCATTCGCCGCTTTGAGCGGGGTAAACAGCAGGGTTCCCCCCTGAAGATTCTCAGCGTCACCAATAGAGCTCACCAGAACATCAATTCGACCTCCGGTACGGGCAAACGCCGGTAGATCGGCTGTCACCATAACTGCCGCCACATTATCCACTTCGATGTCCTTCGGCAGCACAGTTACCCCCATCTTTTCCAGCATAGCGGCCATCGACTGAATCGTAAACGTCGCATCATCACTGTCCCCGGTGCCGTTCAACCCGACGACCAGACCGTAGCCGACCAGCTGATTCGAACGGACGCCCTTGATTTCGGCTATATCCTTGATCCGCACCCCATGGGCAGGACCGGCCAAATACAACAAACCCGCAAGAATGAACGCAAATGTTAGAATTAATATTTTAGCAGGCTTTATCAAATTCCATCCAAGCATAAATTTTATTCCAATCGTCTAATTTGCGGTCAACCGTCATAGGTTGATATTTAAAGTGAACTTGAACCTCTTCCCACCGCGGCCCTGAACCTCTATACCTTGATCTCCAGATATTTTTTCTTTTTTTTAATACCTGAATTTTGGTACAAAATTCAGGTATTAAAAAGGCCAGACGGTATTCATCAAATTTGTCAGCCATCCGGGACGCTGACGATCATTGACAACACCGGAACCGCTGTATGCGATTTTAGCATCAGACACAAAAGTTGACATGATGACGTTATCTTCGGCAATATCCCGCGGCCGGATGATGCCGGATAAAATGATCATCTGGTTCTCGTGGTTGACCATTACTTCACGGGTGCCGACGATCTTTAAATTGCCGTTGGTCATGACCTCCATCACCCGGCAGGTGATAAAGGCATCCAGGCTGCCGCTGCGTGAGGTTTCGCCCTCTCCTTCAAATTCACTTTTGAGATTACCTTTTATCGACGGGTTGCCGAAGGGATCGATTTTGGGCCAACTGCCTTTGACACTGGGCAGAATATCATTTTGCCACCAATCCTCCAGGCCAAATAATTTCTCGATTCCGGCCTCGAGATTGGAAGTTCGCTCCGTTTCGGTGGTGGCTTTATTGGTGGCTTGGGCGGATTCCTCAATTCTTACGGTGACAATATCCCCGATATTACGGGCCTTGGTGTCGATAAACATTCCGTTTAAAGAACTGCCGGCCTGCCACAAAGAACCGTCGGCATCAACGGGGGGGCGGGGAGCGGGTTGGGGGATCATGCTTTGTTTGGTCACCATTTTTTCCATTTCATATTCGATATTGTTGCGATTGCCGGCACAAGCGCTGATCCCGATCAACAGTAGAATCGCGCAAAGGGCTGTAATTAAAGGATTTGCATTGGTCTGCATATTTTCCTGCCTATTTTTAGTGGAGACGATTATTGAAATTCAACCTTTACCGTGTTGGAATCCAGCACCCGGGCATAGAGAACTTTTTTCGAGTCAAAATTCATCACCGGGATGCGTTCACCGAGTCTGCCTTTCTTTTTAACCTGTCCGAGGGCTGTAATTTTCAGGCCGCCGGTTTCGGCCAAAATCACCACAACATCGCCGCGCTTCACCAGCGGCGGAAATTCCACCAGATTCGGTCTCAATACCGTCCGGGAACCAATGGCGCGTCGGGTGCGTTGTCCGAGAACCACCTCCGCATCGGTTATCACGTTGGCGGGCAGTTTCGCCAGATCCATCTTTTGCATTTCGATGTCATCCTCGGTAATCGGTTTATGCCGGCCCAGGGGTTTTCTAGTCACCACGACATGGGTGAATATTTCAACCGTGGCAGTGGCCCGGACCCGTTTATAGAACTTGCCGTTGACATCGAAATTAACCGTAAACGGAATTTTGCCCGCCAGGTCACTGTTGCGTGACGGCTCGACGCTATACGTGATTCGGCCGCCGGGTAATTTCAGAGTTTCAGAAACCTGGATGTCTTTAATTCTGGCATCACTCAGGTTGTTTATGAGATTCTTGGCGATATAATCGGACACCAGCGCTTTAATCTTTTCCGGATCGATCTCAATGAAACTGCGATCAACGAAAACTTGGGGAGGAATTTGCAGCACCAATTGATCCGGATCGATTCGATTTTGCTTCAGGCGCCTTCTAATAACGCTTGGATCAATCTCGCGCCGCTTACCCGGTAGGGGCGATCGGCCGATAACAACGCCGCTTAGCCGTTTAATCAAATGCGGATCATTGCTTTCGATCTTTGCAATTTTACCTAAAAGAATGTGCTCCCCGTCAATTTGAGTCATGGCTGAAACATGAACCCGCGTCGCTGACGCGGCCATAATCTCACGGATCAACCCCTGGAGCATGAGCCCTGCCAGGAAGGCAATCATGACGAATTTCAAGAACCTATGTATTATATATTTCAATCTGCTACCCTTCAATTTATAATGCTATCGTTTAACGTTGTTGGCAAGCGCCAGCATTTCATCGGCAGTTTGAATTGATTTACTGTTGGCCTCATAGGCCCGCTGGGCGGTAATCATGCTGACCATCTCCTCAACCACAGTGACATTGGACATCTCTAGAAATCCCTGGGCAATGGATCCCAATCCGTCTTCTCCGGCCGTACCGGTCATTTCATCGCCGGATGCCTCCGAGGGAATATAAAGATTTTTGCCCATACTGATCAAACCGGCGGAATTGACAAAGCGGGCCAGTTCTACGGTTCCGACCTCGGTTGGCACTGTCTCACCGGCCTGCAGCACCGAGACCGTGCCGTCCATGCCGACTGAGATGGATACGGCATCTATCGGAATCGAGATTTCCGGCTCCAGGACAAATCCATCCGCATTGACGATACGCCCTTCGCTATCAAGCTTGAATCCCCCGTCCCGCGTAAAAGCGGTTTCCCCGTTGGGCAAGGCGATTTGAAAGAAACCATCGCCTTCGATTGCCAAATCAAGTTCGTTTTTGGTATGTTCCATATCTCCCTGGGAGAATATTTTCAGCACGGTGGAGGGCCGGGTGCCGTGCCCCAGTTGAATACCGGTCGGTACTTGGGTGTCCTGACTGGAGGCCGTACCCGCCGGTCGAATGGTTTCGTACAATAAATCCTGAAATTCGGCGCGACTTTTTTTAAATCCTGCGGTACTGACGTTGGCCAGATTGTTTGCAATGACATCCAGATTCAGGGCCTGCGCCTGCATGCCGGTAGCTGAAGTCCATAAACTGCGTATCATTTGTCCTCCCTGTAATAAATATGGTTGATTGTTATATGTTGTTGGTTATTGGTGGGTGAATGTCAGCAACAATAGTAGACAACCTGATGCCGATGCACCCGATATCTTAGCCGGTTAAGGATCCGACTTGATTGATGGCCTGGGAGTATGTTTCGTCAACACTCTGGATAATTTTCTGATACGATTCATACCCCCGCAGGACCTCGATCATTTCCGTCATCATTTTGACGGCATCAACATTGGACAATTCGATAAAGCCCTGGCTGACCTTAACATCCTCGACTTTGGTTTCGGCCAGTCCGGCGGCGGGCGGCTTAAACAAGGTGTCACCCGCTTTGCTCAGCCGATTAAACTCCGTAAAATCTACGATGCGAAGGCTGTCTACCCGCTTGCCGTCCACCGCAACATTGCCCTGCTCGTCGACGGCAAATTTAGCATATTTATGAGGATTTTCCGTACTTTTGATTGTGATTTCGCCCCCTTCCCCCAGCACCGGCCAGCCATTACGGGTCACCAGCACACCATCGGAATTGAGCGTGAAATCACCTTTACGGGTATAGTGGACACCATCCGGTGTCTGCACACAGAAAAAGCCTTTGCCGACCAAAGCCAGGTCAAAATCATTATCGGTCTGTCTTAAGGCGCCATTGCTGTGATCGGTGTACATACTAAAGTTATTCCAAAATAAGTGTGCCCGCGCTGCTGCTAAGTCCGCAGAGCTCTGGGTGCTCTGGCTGGGCAAATCAGCTGGATTAATCAATTTCATATGCCCCCGGTCCATTTTAAAGCCTACGGTATTGGCATTGGCCAGATTATTGGAAATTATTTGCAGCCGTTTTTCGCAGGCCAAGGCACCGGCTGCCGCTATATACATGTCACCGCTCATTGAATTTCCTTTGTTAGAATGCTAAGAGAATTAGCGTTTCATCACGAAAAAATCCGGGGCCAATTCGGGTTGTTTTGATCTCCCGCAGCAATCTATTGCAAGAGACATACCAGGGTGGCGAAACTGCTGGAGGCTTTTAAACCGTTAGTTTTGAAGGGATCCGGCTGGCAGCTCAGTCGCATGAAACACCATCTTTGCCGGGTTGACATAATTGGGTAGGTAATTTTTGCCGGGTTTGCTAGATTCAGCCCCTCAAACACAAAGGCACCCAGAAAGAAGTGGCTGATCTATTATGCTGCGATTAGTCGCCCGCACTTGTATGCAAACTCAATACAAGCTCAACTTCACCCAGCGGCGTTTCAAGTTCTTCGGAAATTTGGCGGGCGGACATGCCCTTGAGGGCCAGTTTTTGGATCTGTTCATGAAGCTGACCGCTGCCTGAGGCATCGCTCGCAATGGGGGCAATTTCCTGAGCGACTGGTCGATGCAGGCCGGATGGGTATTGCGAGATCCCGTATGCTTGACTGCCGTGGTCGTTGATTGGCAGCACCTTGTCCAGATTACGTTGTTCAACGGCAATCGTCTCAGCGATATTGGCAAAGGCCTGATCAACCTGTTGTTTTAGTGTTTGGCTAAAAATTTGCACATTAAAGCTTTGCCCGGAATCCCTGATTGCTTTATCCTGTGCGGAATCCCGGCTCTTTTTGCGGCTTCGAATTAAGAACAGCAGGATTAATAGACATAATATTATTTGGGTGCCATCAATCGTAACATCCCAGTACTGCGGCATTTGAAATACCATCTCTGCTCCTTGCTCCACATCTGGTCGTCACCAGCTAAACTCGAATATCAATTAATCTGCTCCGCGCGGGTTCACCTGGTCGGCTGCACCGATCAGCACCCTTTTCGTCGGCCAGGCGTTCGCGCGGTACGGTGCTCAATGAAAATTCAGGCTCGGGCCCCATGACTTTTTCGGGATTATCTTTTTTCTTTTTTTTCTGCTTTCGCTCAAGGCTTTCTTTAAACGGAGTTTGCTGGTTATTGCGTCCCCTGGCTTCCGCCCGTTTGACTTTGCGGGCTGGTGACAGGGACGGCAGAATTTTGTTCGGTTTAATGTTATCCACCATAGCGTTACCCCTGTCGGTAAGAATACGTGTTAAATTCGGGTATTGATGCGTTGATGATCGCGCCTAGCCGTCTATAAGTTTCTCTTTTCTGAGTTTGGCCCGCAAACGCCTGACGGCCTGGGAGTGAATTTGAGAGACTCTTGACTCGGTAATACTGAGAACCTTTCCCGTCTCTTTCATCGTAAGCTCATCTAAATAATATAGCGAAATGACCAGGCGCTCCTTTTCCGGCAGCTGTTCAATTGCTCTGGCCACTGCTTCTTTTACTTCTTTCAGCCGGGTTAAGGTTAAGGCATCATCATCGTTGTCCACCAGATAACTCATCAGCTTTTCTTTTTCGTCCCTGGAAGAATATCCCAGCTCCTCGAAACTGATAAATGAAATATTGGACATTTGTTTGGTGCGGTATACCTGCTCTACACTTACGCCCATCTCCTGGGCAATTTCAACATCGTCAACTTCCCGGCCTAATTTCTGTTCCAACTTGAGATAGGTGTTTTCCAGATCCCGTATTTTGCGTCTATTCGATCTGGAGAGAAAATCCCGTGATCTGAGTTCACTTAAGACCGCCCCCTTGATCCGGAAAACAGCATAAGTCATGAACTTGTTGTCTCTTTTGGGATCGTAGCGGTCTACGGCTTGAATCAATCCGATAACGCCGACATTCATCAAATCATCGATATCAATCGTGGACGGCAAATGAACTGCGATCCGATGAACAATTCGCTTAACATAGGGCAGGTATTCGGAGATTAACTGATCCCGATACCCTGTGTTGTTTTTGTCTAATTGCTTTGCGGGTGTTTGAGCCGGTGCCATAAATTTATATCTCCCCGGGGAAATGACTAATGACAATTGACTATTGAATCTTCATGCTTCAAATATAAATTTGTTTGTTAATCCGAACCTAGATGTCGCAAGAATAAATTGCTCCCGTCTTTGGGCAAATTCACAGGCGGCGTCGCAGAAATCTTGCGGGCCAAATCCCGGAAACATCTGCTGGCCTGGGTCTCTGGAAATAATTCGCTGACAATTTTTTGGCTTTTAACACCTCTGGTGACCTTTTCGTCATTTAAGATGCATCCCAGATATTCGATACTAATATCTAGAAATCGATCGGTGACCAGATGCAATTGCCTGTATACTTCACGCCCCTCTTCCGGGCGGGTGGTCTTGTTCACCAGTAGTTTACAAACTTTCTCAGAATATTTTATAGAAAGTACTTTCATCAAGGCATAAGCATCGGTAATTGATGTGGGTTCGGGTGATACGACCACAAAGATTTCCTGCGCTGTGGCATTAAAATCCATCACGTTTGAGGAAATACCGGCCGCCGTGTCAATAAATAATACATCAACACCATCGATTAATTGATCCAATTGGGTGAGAATATTGATTTTTTGTTTGCGAGTTAAATTGGTTAATTCCTGGATACCGGAGGAAGCCGGTAAAATTTTCATTTTCCCCGGGCCTTCAACAAGAATCTCTTCAATCGTCTTTTCATCCATGATAACATGGGATAAATTGTATTTCGGCGCCAACCCCAGCAAAACATCCAGGTTCCCCAATCCCAGGTCGGCATCAAGAATCAGCACTTTTTTCCCCATTTTGGTAAATGCATATCCGAGGTTGGCAACAATGCTGGTCTTGCCCACACCGCCTTTTCCACTGGTAATCGCTATGACACGTGCCTTGGTAGTCGGCTTTTGTTTAGTTTTTGCCCCTGCCGTACCGATTTTTTGCTCACGTCTGTGGGTTAAGCTGATCACCTTATTAGAGGGATCTTTCACGCTCATTATGGTTCGTCTCCTGCTGGTTGAAGCGATTATTGGTAACTTGAAAACTTTCGCGCGGCAGTCCTCAAATCCTTGGTGTCATCGCTATTAAGGCGCTCCGGGTTGCAACTACGACATGGCAAAAAGTTTTGGGTCTCAGCCTCCCGATTGCTGGCAAATTGAACAATATTTTCGGGTTTTATTTTTTTGGACCACTTGCAATCCGTATGGTGATAAACATCGGAATTTTTATTGGCCACAAAATACGATCGTTTGATGCTCGATTCATGAACTTGCCCGGACCCGTTCGCCTTCAATATTGATGAATCGGTCAACGGTTTGCGGTCCAAGTCCTTGATCTGGAAAATCAAGTCGACCAGTTTCTGAACAGATCCGACTTCAATATCATCCGGAACTTTGCGGCCACAGCTTAAAAATGAAAGCGGTATATTGGTTCGTATCAACACATTGAGCATATTGCCGTAAGTGTTGCTTTCATCAATCTTGCTGAATAGCAGACGCTGCACACCAACCTCTTTGAAGGCCTGGAAGATTTCACTGAGATCTTTTTCTTTGGTGGCAACACTGACCACAAGATGTCTTTGCAATTCCGGCAGCTTTGTGAAATATGACTTAAGTTCTCGGATTTGGCTCAGGTTATTTGGGCTTATGCCGGGCGTGTCGATAAGAATTAAGTCTTTTTGTTTAAACTTCTTAATTGCCCACTTCAGTTCGGTATTGTTGACTGCTGTTTCCAGAGGGACTCCGATGATTCTAGCGTAGCGCTTTAATTGCTCGTTGGCTGCAATTCCATAATTGTCAATCGTAATAACGGCCACCCGTTTCTTGCGCCGGTTGGTCTGTACAGCCGCCAGTTTGGCAATGGTTGTCGTCTTGCCGACACCGGTGGTTCCGATTAAGGCGACAATATGGGGTTTGACTTTCGAAAAAGCATTTTTATCCACCCAGACTCCCATTTCTTCTAATATCGATTTAAGGTGGGCATTGAGATCGCCGCTCGTCACGAGGTCCTGGGAGGCTGGAATTCGTTTGATCTCATCGATTAATTCGGATGCAATATGACGATCGACTGCCTGGGCCAACATCTGCTGATACAGCAAAGAGAGTGCTCGGTGGTTTCTCGAGTCAACCTTGTTTATACGGGGATGTATTTTCTGATTAGTCCGTCCATAGGTCGGATAATCACCGGACCAATTATTGTCCGGCTCTGGAGCCTGGTTGCCATAGTTGGACTGGCTGTTTAACATTTTTGTGCGTGTTGTATTGGTGCTCACAGAATTGCCGGTTTTATTTTGGGCCTCCCGGATATCGATGGCAGCGGTAACCTCAACACCGGCATACTTCATCGATCCAAAGAATCCCTTGCCTTTCCTGAGGCTTCTGGCAGATAAAATTACAGCCTCAGGACCGAGTTCACCTTTGATCATGCGTAAGGCTGTCGTCATATTCTTGGCTTCAAATCTTTTAATTTGCATCGTTAAGCTCCAGTGTGCCTAATGATTGAATTTCAATATTGTTTAGTATCTCGTCATAGGATAGGACCGTGATGTTTGGTATAAATCGATCAACAAGTTTCTTGAAATGGCCTCTGATTTGACCGGAACAAACAACAACCGGTTGGTAATTCAATGAGGCGCATTTCTCCATTGTTTGCGCCAGGTTATTAACAATTTTTTGGGCCATATTTGGATCGAGCGCAAACAGGGTGCCTTGGTCCGTCGGCTGAACCGCTGCCCCCATTGCCGATTCGATGCTGTGGTCAAGGGTCAGCACCGGCAACGTCCCATCGTGAGCTAAATGCATTTTAGAAATCGTTCTGGCCAGCGCATGCCGCACGTACTCCGTCAACAGGTCCAGGTCTTTTGTCATTGGCGCCCAATCGGCAAGGGTCTCCAGGATCGCCAGTAAATCACGGATGGGGACCTGTTCCCTTAAAAGATTTTGCAGCACCTTTACCACCCCTCCCAGCGGCAGCAGATTGGGAATCAATTCTTCGACAACTTTGGGATGGGATTCTTTCAGTTTGTCTAATAATTGCTGAACTTCTTGCCGGCCAAGAAATTCGAAACTGTGACGTTTGACGATTTCAGACAGATGTGTGGTCATCACCGTCGCCAGGTCAACGACCGTATATCCCTTGGCAAGAGCTGTTTCCTTAACACTTTCCTTTATCCAGAGTGCCGGCAGTCCGTAGGTCGGCTCTTTGGTCGGGATACCGTCGATCTCTTCATCGGCCGTACCCGGGTTCATGGCCAGATGGTAGTTTGTCATCAGGTCACCGCCGGCGATTTCATTGCCCTTGAGCAGAATGGAATACTGCCCGGGTTTCAGCTGCATGTTGTCCTGAATATGAACCGGCGGCACAATAATACCGATTTCGTTGGCCATCTGGTGCCGGATCGATTTGATGCGCTCCAGCAATTCCCCGTTTTGATCCGCATCCACCAGGGGAATGAGACCGTATCCAACTTCAATGGCCAGGGTGTCTAAAAGTGGCAAAGAGTCCAGCGGTTCTATAGGAATCGGTGTGTCTTCCATCAGTTGGGCATCCTGCTCTTCCCTTATCTGCTGCTGGGTTGCTCGATGTATGATGAACGTTAACCCACCGGCCAGAGCAGCTAAAACCCAGAATGGCATTAATGGCAGGCCCGGGATGATTCCAAAGCCGAAAAGAACGATGGCAGTGATGCCGATCGCCCGCGGTTGAAATAAAATCTGGGACGTAATTTCTTGACCCAGGTTTGATTTAGCGCCGGCCCGGCTGACGATAATCCCGGCTGAGGTTGATACGATCAGGGCCGGAATCTGAGTCACCAATCCATCACCGATGGTCAGCAGGGTATACGTCTCAGCGGCATTGCCAAAGGTCATTTTGTTCTGGAAGACACCGATGGCCAGGCCGCCGATAATATTGGCCAGCGTGATGATGATGCCGGCAACAGCATCTCCACGTACGAATTTATTGGCACCATCCATGGCGCCATAATACTCGGCCTCCTTTGAAATTTCCTCGCGCCGTGCCCTTGCCTCCTGCTCATTGATCAGGCCGGCATTCAAATCAGCGTCGATGCTCATTTGTTTGCCGGGCATCGCATCCAGCGTGAACCGGGCCGCCACCTCGGCTATCCGTCCCGCGCCTTTCGTGATCACCATAAAATTAATGACCACCAGTATGATAAAAATAATTATTCCCACCAGATAATTGCCGCCCACCACAAAATTTCCGAAGGCTTGAATGACTTTGCCCGCCGCCATTGATCCCTCATTGCCGTGGATTAAAATGATACGGGTCGAAGCAACGTTGAGCGACAACCGAAACAGGGTGATCAGCAGCAGAATAGACGGAAAAGCCGACAACTCCAGCGGTCTCAAAGTATACATCGAGGCCAAAAGGATAATCAGCGCAAAGGTAATATTAAATGAGATCAGCAGATCCAAAAGCATTGACGGCAATGGGATTACCATAAAAACCAGAATCGCCACCACGGCAACCGCCATGAAAAGATCACTGTTTTTAGTGATCGCCGGGAGTTTCCCGCCGTATTGAACTTGTTCTGCTGCAGTCATATTAAATCGCTTCGCTCAATCTTTTTTTGAAAATAGACAGAATATATTCCTTCGACATTCCATATTCGCTCTTTTCCTTAGGCTGTTCCATACATCCCCTTGAGCCGGTAGACATAGGCCAGCACTTCAGCAACAGCCCGGTATAGTTCAGCCGGAATGTATTCACCGATTTCAACCATTTTATACAAAGCCTGGGCCAGCGGTTTTTCTTCGACCAAGGGAATTTGATGTTCGACGGCAATTTCCCTGATGCGCTGGGCAATGTGCCCGGAGCCTTTGGCCAGTACGCGCGGAGCGGTCATTTCCTTGGCATCAAATTTCAAAGCTATGGCCAAGTGGGTCGGGTTGGTAATCACCACATCAGCTTCGGGAACGGCCTCCATCATGCGGCGCCGGGCCATTTCCAATTGTACGCTGCGGATTCGGGCCTTAACCTTGGGATCGCCAAAAGTTTGTTTTTGTTCGTCTTTAACTTCCTGTTTGGTCATTTTTAAATCCTGCTCATGCTGCCAGAGCTGGTAGATATAGTCGAGTACAGCCAACACAATCATTGCCAGACAGACAAAAAAACAAACTTTAAGTGACACCCGGGCGATAAAAACAAGAATTTGTCCCACCTCTTGATGAATGAGCGCAGGAAACTCTTGCATGTCACTTTTCACGAGCGTATAGGCAATGCTGCCAATGAAAAGAATTTTCACCATGGATTTGGCGAGTTCTACCAACGATTTCAAAGACACGAAACGCTTCATACCTGAAACCGGGTTCAGCTTGGTTAACTTTAGCGCCATGGCCTCGGTGTTGAGTTGAAAACCCACCTGCATGACATTGGCGATAATGCCGGCAATAGCGATCGGCAACAGAAAAGGAAGCAGCACCGCCAGAAATTGGTATAGGATTTCTAGCGAGAAGGCACTGGCATCGGATACTTTTGTAAAGCGCAGGGTTCCAATATTTTGATAAATCCCCGTAATAAATCCTGACAAACTCCAGAAAATCCATGATCCGGCAAAATAAAAAATCCCTAAAGCGGTCATTAGAATCATTACAGACGATATTTCTCTGCTTTGAGCAACCTGCCCTTTTCTTCTGGCCTGCGAACGCTTTTTACCGGTCGCTTTTTCTGTTTTTTCCTGACCGCTGCTTTCAGGCATAATTGATTATCTTTCTGTCAATAGGATTCATCATAAACTCGTCCAAGCAAACCCGGTCCTAACACCTTATGTACAGTAAATGCCTTATCTACATTTTTTTCGGTAATAGATTCCTCTCTTTTTGACAAAAATTCAAACTTCATTCGCCTTCAGTGGGCCTTCGTGCCCTGCTGAACCGATACCATAGCCTAAGACATCGCTTTGAGCATGATCACAATGTGCTGCCCCAGGTCATTGAATATTTTTTTAAGAAATGCTGAAAAATACGGCAGACTGAACCCGAGAAAAAGAAGTCCAACACCGATTTTCAGCGGCATGGCCACAATAAAGACATTCATCTGAGGCACCGTTCGGGCAACTAATCCGAAGGCCACCGTAGTTACCAGCAAGGCCGCGATTATCGGTGCCCCCACCTTAATTGAAATCACGAACATGTTGCCGGCCAGCTGTATCAAGTGCTCCATTAAAGGGCCGTCAATATGAACATTCAAAGGCGGCACCAGCCGAAAACTCTGGGTCAGGGCCCTGATAAACCAGAAATGCGCATTGATCGCTAAAAATATCAGCAGGGCCACCAGATTATTAAACTGCGCCAGCAGCGGAATCTGTTGACTTTGGGAGGGATCCATCACGTTGGCAATCGCCAGTCCCATTTGATAACCCGCCAGTTGCCCGGCCAATTGTATACCGGCAAAAATTAATTTAATGGAAAATCCAATCACAAGCCCAAGCAATATTTCTCCGGCTACGCCGATTCCTAGCACAATTATGCTGTTCGATAGCGGCAGCGGACTTAATTTCAGCATCGGAAACAGAATCAAGCTGGTTGCAAAAGCCATGGCCAGCTTGAATACATGCGGTATGCTTCTGCTTTCAAAGACAGGCATCGACATGAGTATGGCGCCTACCCTTAAAAATACCAAAAAAAACATTTGCAGCTGCGGCAATGAAATGCTCAGAGAAATCATAGTTGTTTGTTTGAAAATGCGATCCTTGCAAAATTCTGCGAGTCAAATTAAACTATACATTAATTTAAGGACGATTCAGGGATTACGAATTTAGGAATTGAGGAATTGATGGTGTTTTATCTAATTTAACTCATTGATCTCCAAAGACCTCAATCCTTGAATTCTGCAATACCTAAATTCCTCAATCCAAAACCCTCATCTCACATAAAATATAAGGTTTTCAAATAGGTTCCTGGTAAACGCAACCATGGTTTGCATCATCCAGGGAAAGAAAAAAATTAAGGCCACTGCCACGGCCAGCATTTTGGGTATAAATGTCAGCGTCATCTCATTGATGGATGTGGCCGCCTGAAATATACTGACCAACAAACCGACGCCCAACCCTGCCAGCAGCATCGGCGCCGCCAGGCTGATGGCTGTCTTAATGGCATCGAAAAAAAATCCGGTTACGAATTCTGGAGTCATAAGCTTTCTATTTTATTTATAAAAATGAAAGTTCCGGGTTACGCGTTGTGCGTTATGCGGTCTCTCATTATTTGCTCCTTGTTACCCGCACCCCGTCACCCGCTCCACCTAACCCGAAACCCTTACCCCGCACCCTGTATCCCGCGCCACGCAACCCGCACCTCGCCCCTAGACAAACCCCTTAACCAGGCTCCCCACCAGCAGGTACCAGCCATCTGCCAGCACAAACAACATGAGTTTAAAGGGCAATGACACCATTATCGGAGGCAGCATCATCATCCCCATCGAAAGCAGAACACTGGCCACCACCATGTCAATGATTAAAAATGGTACATAAAGTAAAAGTCCAATTTGAAACGCCGTTTTCACCTCACTGATGATAAAAGAGGGAATCAGCACCGTGGTTGGAATCTCAGCCACATTTTTAGGTCGTTTGAGCTTGGCGATATCAACAAACAAAGCCAGGTCTTTTTCCCGGGTTTGCCTAAACATAAAATCCCTTAAGGGAGACACCGCATTTTGCAACGCCTCCTGATGACTGATTTTTTTATCCAGGTACGGTTGCAGCGCGCTTTGGTTAATTTGTTGCCAGACCGGCGTCATTATAAAAAAAGTTAAAAATAAAGCCAAGCCGACCATAATCTGGTTCGGCGGCATTTGCATGGTACCCAGTGCCCGGCGCAATAATGAGAGAACAATTACGATCCGGGTAAAAGAAGTCACCATGATCATGATCGCAGGCGCAAGGGAGAGAACCGTCATGAGCAGAAAAATCTGCAGCGTCACAGTAGGCGCCACGGGTTGCTCAGTGTTATTCAGCCCTATGGAAAAATAGGGAGTTGAAAAGCCCGGATCAGCCCCCCAGCTGTTAGATGGCAACGCGAAAAGTAAGCCGGCAGCAAGCAGCACGGTCAGGCAGAAAAATATCTTAAGTCTGCCGCAATCGACGCTGTCCAAAAAATTTGGGCTGAAATTTAATTTCGTATTTGCCATCTGGTTGATCATTTTTCTCAAATTACCGCTGGACCAATTCTACCCTGGATACGGTCCCTATCTGCCGTATTAAATTGCGCCGCCCTGAATAGGCTATATTTGAAGGCGGCTTAATCCGGTCACTCTCCGGTTTTAGCCAATTTCAACCTGGCTGTCAGCCGCTGCAAGTGATCCGAAAATGATGGTGAAATACCGGAGATTTCCTCTTGGATAGCCTCTATAATTTCCTTATCTTCGATTTTCGTCAGCATAGAAATTTTGTCATGTGAGACACCGACCACCAGAATCGTGCCGGGGACCTTAACCAAAGCGATATTTTTTTTGACGCCGATATACTGACTGGCGATCACTTTAATCAGCTGTCTGCTCGAGCCCCCGACATCCCTTTTTAAATAGCGTTTCATAAAATAAAAAACGAGGAGCAATCCCCCCAGCACGATGCCCAGTGCCGTCAGCATTTGAAATGCACCTGATACCAAGTCCGGAGATGAATTCATCGCAACCTCTCAATACGTTCCATGGGACTGATCACTTCGGTTAGCCGAATCCCGTATTTCTCATTGACGACCACAACTTCTCCCCTGGCGATCGGCTTTTGATTTGCCAGAATCTCCAGACTCTCACCGGCAAGCTTGGTCAGTTCAATAACAGAGCCTTGCCCGAGCTTGAGCAGGTCGTTAATCAGCATTTTGGTTCGTCCCAGTTCAACGGTTACCTCAAGCGGAATGTCCAGAACAAATTCCATGTTCACAGACCCATCTCCGGCCGAAGCGCCCTGGGGCGTTTGTGCAGCACCGCCGGAGGTAGTCCCGCTGGAGTGTTCAGAATCTGGATCCATGGAATCTGATTGCTCTTTGTTTTCATCGGGTGTGGCCATGCCTATTTTTCGCCTCCATTAATCTGGTGCAGTGCTGCAATCTCAACAGCCCGGTTTCCCTTAATGATGCCCGGAAAACCGAAAAACTTGGGGATACGATCAACGGCCAGCGTCACCAGATCTTCCGGACCCGTATTGAGCTGAACGACATCGTCGACTTGAAGATCCAAGATATCCCTCACACTGCGAGTCGTTATTCCCAGTTCGGCAATAAGCGTTACCGGGGTATCTTGCAAAAGCATTTCCAGCTGTTCACTCCAGTTATGCTCCATGTCTTTTTCGCGCAGGTATTTTGATGACAGCTTGTCCTTGATGGGTTCCAGCATCAGGTATGGAATGCAAATGTGAAGATTGCCGGAAAACTCCTGGCCCCTGACACCAAAAACGATCACCACCATTAGATCACTCGGTGAAGCCAGGTGAACAAAGTCGGGTTTTATTTCGGTTTTTTTAAGGGCCACCGAAATCGGGTCAACAATTTGCCAGGCCTTTTGCAGATTCGCTAAAACCTCCTGGGCAAATTTGCGCATCATCCGTTGCTCAATCAGAGTAAATTCGCGCATTCGCTCGGTGGGTTTACCGTCTCCGCCGAACATGCAATCAATCAATGAATATACCAGACGGGGCTCAATCGCCAGCATGGCCGATCCAATGAGAGGATCCATCGTAAAGATTGTAAAACTTGTCGGGTTGGAAAAGGCGCTGATGCATTCGGTATATTTCACCATTTCAGTCGAGACGAATTCCACCTCAAGGGACCGTTGCAGCAAAGCTGAAAAAGAGGTGCCCAGCAATCTGGCCAGCTTGTCATAAACTTCTTCCAAAGCATGAAATTGATCTCTCAGCATGATGTTTTGGGAAGTAAGATTATAGGCTATAACTTCTGCTTCCTGCTTTGCTTCTTCCTCAAGATCAACTTCTCCTTTATCCATCGCCGATAGGAGGGCATCGATTTCTTCCTGGGTTAATATTTGATCAGACATATCGGCAGCCTTTACTGGACCACGAATTCTTTAAAATAGATATTGCTAATCTTGCCCTGGATTAAAAACCCATTGAGTGTTTCCATAATTTCATCTCTGAGTGCAATTTTGCCTGCCACCGGACTGATATCATCAAAGCGCTTTGAGGGTAGAATCATTAAGATGCTGTCTCTCACCTGGGGCAGTCGCTTTTGAATTTCGCTTTCCAGTTCAGGGTTTCCCAGTTCCAAATCCATCGTAATTCTTAAGTAACGATTTCCGCCTTTATCCGCGAGATTTACAATAAAGGTCTCCAGAGCGTATATCGGGCCTAAGGGCTGTTCAAGGGTAGCTTCCTGACCGGGCTGCTCGTCGACGTTGGCGTGACTCTGGACATTCATCGCAGACAGCTGATTCCACATCATAAACAGACCGCCACCCATTCCAAGCATAAATATCGCCAGAACACCAATAAGTAATATGAGAACTTTATTTGACATTTTATTTCACACCTCCCGTTACCAGGATGATTTCCACCCGTCGGTTCTTGGCGCGCCTGGCCGGTGCATCGTTGGGCACCAGCGGCCTTGATTCTCCATAACCGACCGCAGAAAGTCTTTGGGGGTTAATCTTGCCGACATCGACAAAATATTTCACGACACTGACGGCTCTCGCTATGGACAGTTCCCAGTTCGACGGAAAGCGGCTGGTATGAATCGGCACATTATCAGTATGACCCTCAACACGCACCGCACAGGGAATTTGATGAATCAAAACCGCCATTTTATCCAAAAAAGCAAAACCGTTCGCATTGATATCGGCCTTGCCGAAATTAAAAAATAAATCATCTTCAAAGGAAATGCGGACCCCCGCTTTAGTATATTTGACACGAACACCGGGCTGGGTCGCAAATTCGCCAAGTGCCTCGTCAATTGTGTCTGACGCGACCGGTTCGTCTTCAGCTGTCGTTTCGTTTCCTGCCTGGGACGATTGCCCCTGCTGGGAGATCAGCGTTTGACTTTGCTTCAGTGCAATGGAAACTCGGGACCCTGCTCCCATAATTCCGAGACCGCTTTGTAATGCATTTAAAAATCCCTTCATCATGTTGTTGTCCATCGATCCCATTGTGAAAAGCAGCACGAAAAAGACCATTAATAGCGTCATCAGATCATTGAAAGTTGTCAGCCATCCGGCTGAATTGCCGCCGCTTGCCGGTGAGCGCTGGATACTTCGTTTTCTCAAGGCCCGGCCTCCGCTGGACGGCCGGTTTTATCGGGTTTAAGAAAAACGATTTCAACGCGGCGGTTTTGGGTCCGGTGCAATAGACTGTCGTTGGGTACCATCGGCTGATACTCGCCAAAACCTTCAGCCGACAACCGTTCACTGGGAATCCGGTATGTTTCAATAAAGTATCGCAACACATTAACCGCTCGGGCGGTAGACAATTCCCAGTTCGAAGGGTACTGGGCGGTTTTAATCGGCAGATCGTCCGTGTGCCCTTCGACACGAACCTCATAGGCGGTTTGAGCAATAATGGCACCTATTTTTTGAAGCAGCGGGATGGCCTTCGGCGAAATACCAGCCACGCCGGCATCAAACAAGGCGTGATCCGACAAACGCATCACCAATCCTTTGGATGAGTATCCAACCGCGATATCATTATTGTGATTAAGACGTTCGGCAAGGCCTTTTAGATCGGCGTAAATCTGAGCAAGCGGACTTTCACTATCCACCATTTCAGCTGAATTCGGCACGATCGCAACACCGCCCTCAGCCTTGAGTCCTCCGGGTAGTATACTGACGGCATTGACAAAGGATTTGGTAAATCTCATGATTTTGGCTTGTTCGATGCTCGAAAAAGAACTCAACATTATAAAAAAACAAAGCAGAATCAGTACAAAGCCGGAGTAGACAATTTCCCAACCTCTGCCGGTTGATCCCTCGTTTTTTTTTAGATTGCCAATTTTCTTTTGAAACTTCACTCCGCTTCACCGTAGCAATAGAGATGGTTGAAATAAGCCGCGAATTATCAAGAATTATCAAGAATTTAGCTGATATATTCTAAGTCGCTCTGCTGTTGAGCATGGCTATGATTCGTGGTTATTCATGCTAATTCGTGGCTAACTATTTTTAAGAGGCTATATTCATACGACGCACCAATTATTTTTCAGGCTGCAACCGCTTCTGCCTCGGTTGCCGAACGTGCCTTGGGGGCAATAAATGCCCTCAGCTTTTGTTCCACCACCCGATGGTTGTCACCGGATTGGATAGAAACGACCCCTTCCAGCACCATTTGTTTGAACAGTATTTCCTGCTTGCTTCTGGTTTTCAATTTTCCAGCAACCGGAATAAACACGAGGTTCGCCAGCAGCGTGCCGTAAAAGGTAGTCAGCAGGGCCACTGCCATGGGCGCTCCGATTTGGCTGGGATCCTCCATTTGCATCAGCATCTGCACCAGGCCAATAATGGTTCCGAGCATGCCGACGGCCGGTGCGAATGTTCCCATAGTGCTGAAGATATCCGCACCCAGCCGATGTCGCTCTTCCACATAAATAATTTCAGTGGTCATTACCTCTTCAATCGCACTGGATTCCATGCCATCAATTGCCATTTGAATACCCTGAACCAGGAAGGGGTCTTCAATTTCGGCCAGCTGAGATTCAAATGACAGAATCCCCTCCTGGCGCGCCTTTCTGGCAAATTCGGCAATCATGGGAATTAGCTCACTGACGGGTTGGGATTTGTGCATAAACACATTTTTCGCTACCGTGAATACGCTCAACACATCCGCCAATGGATAAGCCAGCAAGGTTGCCCCCATGGTCCCGCCAAACACAATCATCAACGATGGTGCATTGAGAAACCAGGTTCCGTCGCCGCCCATCAGAATGGAGACGATTACCAGGCCGAAGGACACCAGGATTCCGATGAGGGTTGCAATGTCCAAACGCCAACTCCTTTGAGTATCTGGTAAAAATGGATTTCAATCACAAATTTTCGCTGGCACACGGAAGGCGCATCGGGCAATTGGATCCCGCCTGATGTATCCCGCCATAAAGCCGCATGAATTGCGTACCCGATGGTAAATTCGGGTCAAAATCCATTAAAAACACCGGAAAATTAAATTAATCGATATGTTATGAAAGCAAGTATTGTGCCACAGACTGGAGCGGCAAGGCCACAAATCAAGGGACAGCCTTTGGCCGCCAAAGCGACTGAATTCTATGAAATAAATTGAAAAAAATTGTGGGCTGAATGTTACTGCCTTAACCAGGCCAATCGCGCGCGGAATCTTGAGCCGGGTCCGGCATCATGGGGGCCTGGATCAGGCGTCAAATTTGGCAGGTCTTAGTCAACTCTTTGACGATGAAGGCTCTGTCCGATATTTTCTCCATCAACAGGCCTGCAATTGACGGCGCGCCGATACTCAACGATGCGCTGGGATATTTCCTCCAAGGGTTCCTTAACCATAAGTTTGTCATGGTTGGTGAAGGTGATAACCGTATCCGGCGTTGCCTGCAGGGATTGTATTTTTTCAACATTAACCACCATGACAGCATCATTTAAACGGGTTACTTTAATCATCTCTATCCACCTTCTTTCTTGATACACTGCTTGATTATTAACCACCTCTTGGCCATCAGAATCATTGATTATAACACGACCGCATCGGATCCACACTCAGCACGCTGGGTATGGATGTGATACGAATATCGAATGTCGACTCACTAGCGCTTGATATTAATCAACTCGGATAAAATTTCGTCACTGGTGGTGATTACCCTGGAGTTGGCCTGAAATGCACGCTGGGTGGTAATCATTTTGACGAACTCCTGGGCCAGGTCGATATTCGACATTTCAATGGCACTGGCGGTGATGCTTCCCAGTCGGCCGTTGCCCGCAACCCCGGGCATCGGCTGCCCTGAATCCAAGGATTCAGAATACAGGTTTTGCCCCATTTTGGCCAACCCATCGTAGCTGGGAAAATCGACCAGCGCAATCTGGAAGGTCGGGGTTAATTGACCATTGGAGTAAGCGGCCGTCACAACGCCGTCTTCATCTACGGAAATGCCCCGCAACACACCGGAACTGTAACCGTCTTGATACTGAAAAGTCGTGGAGGAAGGTGATGAGAAGCCGTTTATATCACCGAGGTTGGTGCCGGTCGCGTCGACGAGGTCCCAGTTAATATCCAGCGGATTTGCAGCGCCGTTCGTTAAGGCTAACCGCAATGTTTGGTCGGCGGCCGGGGTGAATAAATTACCGTTGGCATCAAAGGTCATTGTTATCGTGGCGCTTGCACCGGCGCCAGGATTAAACGAAACACCGGATCCGGCGGTGGTGGGTATGGCTGCGCCCACCGTCCATTCTCTGAGGTTTGCTGTTTTGGTAAATGTCAAAGTCAACGGAATGGCATTGCCCAGCGTGTCAAAAACTGACTGGGAGGCCGAATAGGTGCCGGTGGTTGGCGTACTTGCATCCAGATTGATGTCCAACGAAAATTCAGTCGTGACCGAAGGTGGCGATATCCTTTCTCCGGGAATACTTATGGTTGCGAGGTTTCCCAGATTGCCGGCGGCATCGATCTGGTACCCCTGAACCAGATAGCCGTCCGGATTGACCATATCACCGGCTTCATCCAGGTGGAACTGTCCGGCCCGGGTAAAGTAGTTGGTACCGGTATCATCCTGCACCATAAAAAAGCCTTTGCCGTTGATGGCCAGATCTGTCGGACTGCCGGTATTTTCAAGTGAACCCTGGGTCCACAGTGGACTGGTACCCCAAAATTCAACCCCGCGTCCGATTCCATTTGCGGTAGAGCTGCCCAGGGATTGACTTAACACGTTGGCAAACGAAGACCGGTTGGCTTTAAACGCGGTCGTATTAACATTGGCGATATTGTCACCAATAACCGTCATGGCGGTTGCGTTAGCGTTAAGACCTGAAATTCCTGCGAATAAGGATCCTATCATGGTTATTTTCCTCCATTGATTAATGGGTTTGATGACTGCGATTCCGCGTTGGCCGATTCTGATTCCGGGTTGACAATCTCCGCTGTTTTTTCAGAAGCAGCGACCTCCATCACATCTCCCAGAGCAATTTTTTGATTGCCGCAGATCAAATAAGATGTGTTGTTCGCAAAGGTCACTTTATCTACCGTGCCGCTGAAAAAAGTGGTCGTGTCGATGTCCCGGCCGTTGGCATCAGCGGCTAAGATTTCAAAAGTATAATTCCCGTTGGCCATCGGCTTGCCGTTTTCATCCGTGCCGTCCCAAAGCAGTGAATGTTGACCGGCACTCAGATTCTGGCTTTCAAAGTCCGTGACAAACTTGCCGGTTCTGTCATAGATATTCGCCACAACGAGAACGGCATCATCATCCAGCTTAAAATCGCACTGGGCCGGGCGGTCATCGCTAAGCTGAACAGAATTGCCGTTAGCGGTAACGGTTTTGCCAATCAAAGAGACCGCCTGGGAATTATTGATTGAAGCTTGAAAATTTTTCAATTCCGCCAAGTTATCATTGACATTCCCCAACTGCTCCAGCGAACTGAACTGGGCCAACTGAGCAGTGAACTCAGTACTGTCGGTAGGTTTTAGCGGGTCCTGGTTCTGCAGCTGGGTAATTAGAAGGTTTAAAAAATCATCCTTGCCCATTACGCTGGACTGGGAGGGGGTGAGCAGTGCCACCCCTGATGTGCTTGAATCTATCTCATTGGTTATCATATTTATTGCCCCTCATCGGGTTATTATTTATTCGCTCAAAGAAAAGATCCTGCCTAAGCAAAATAATCCACGGTCCTAGCGCCGTCTGCGGTTCCTGGCGGCTGTCTGGTATCCTTTCGCTGCTCCTCCTCCGTCGGGCGGTCTTGGTTCTGGCGGTCGGCATTGCCCTGCTTGGCTCTCGATTGGGCGAGTTTTTCTCTGGAATTGCCCGAGTCTTCCGAATCGCGAGAAACTGATACTTCCAGTTTGTCAACCTCGATTCCCTGCTGCTGTAAATCGGCTTTGAGTTGATGAACATTGCTCTCGATCATATCCTTGACGAATCCATGTTCGGCCATAATTCTTACCGTCACCTGATGATTTTCGGAAATCACCTGCATCCGGATATGACCCAGAAAATCCGGTTTCAGATCGATTCTGGCCTCATGCTGACCGTTTCTCAGGTGGATTGCAGCCTTGCGCACGATCTGATCCACGGTCTGATTTCGAAGACTGCTCTGACTGGCTTCAGTTTCCTTCGGCAAGGATGCAGATTCAGCAGCTTTTTCCGTGTTATGACCGGTTGAATTCAACAGACCGTTATCATTGGTACCGGCTTCTGTTTTAATGACTTTGCTGACTGTCTCCTCGCTGGCACCGGATGCCACCTTCACGGCACCTTCTTTTACCGGCTGAGCCTCCTGGAAAACTTTCGATAGCGGTTCTTCGCCGGAAGTACTCTGAATTTGGTTCTCAGTCATTTTAACGACCGCCGGACCCGGAGCGGATGATGCGCTTGATTTTATAGACAGGTTGTCCCGCATGTTCGCAGTGCTGGCCTGTTGGTCCATGTCTGGTGTCGTCGCCATCCGGCGCGAGACTTCAGCGCGGTTTGTAGTCCGTGGATCACGCTCAAAGCCCATTGGCTCTTTTATTTTTGATGCGTCGGCGTCTGGACTTTCAACCGCCGGGGCTGCTTTTGGGTTTGGTTCTTTGATTTTTGATGCGTCGGCGCCCGGACTTTCAACCGCCGGGGCTGCTTTTGGGTTTGGCGCTTTTATTTTTGATGCGTCGGTGTCCGGACTTTCAACCGCCGGGGCTGCCTTTGAGTCATGATCGCTGCCGGAAACAAGCGGCTGGGATTCAGTCGTCAATTTCAGATCAGCGCCACTTCGGTTTTCCGATTGCGACAGGACGTCTGAATTTTGAGTTGATTGAAAGGTTGCGGTTCCTGAGCGATCACTGTTCATCGCAAGAGATTTAACAGCCGCCTCGGCGCTGCCTTCAGCTCCTGCCGCAATGGCCCCTGACGGCATTACTCCCGAAGCGCCCGCCCCCGTCAGCAATGCAGTATTTCCATTTTGATCTTGAAGGCCGGAGCTCAGTCCTTTTAACCATTGATTCATTTGAGCCAGATCGGTTACCTGGCCCGAACTGATACCCTGACCGGGATTTCCATCAATAGGCATCGGGACAATGGCTAGCAATTGTTGGATACGTTCGAGGCCTGCTTTCAGATCAGCAGTCGGCCCAAATTGGTTTTGCTGAAGCTGTGTAATCAGGGATTTAACAGCAACCATTTGATTGCTGTCCCCTAGATTTGCATTCGCCATATTTTGCAAATCAGATGCCCCAATGGCCGCATGGAATCCCATATTTTCCAGCAGCTTTATAAATTCCGAAATTTTCCCTTCAGATAACATTTGATCCGGTTGTGCAGCCTGTTCAGTGTTTAGGGGTATATCGCCCGGTGAGGTCTCGTGATCGGAAGCTTCATCAATTTCGCCACCCCCGACTGAAGCAGTGGTCTTGGGTGATCGCGCCTCACCAACATGCTGGTGCCGATTAGCTGGGCTTTGGTCTTGAGATACCTGCTTCAGAGTGGTTAAAAAATTATCATCGTCACCTTCAGGCGATTGATGGGATGTTTGAATTTTGGATGATCGATCCAAGCCAGAAGGTCCTATTTTGTCGCTCGGAATTTCGGTTGGCGGATTCTGAGGCGTGGGCTGTGAAAAAATCAAATCGGTGGACATTATGCAATTTCCTCAAATCTATAGATTCATAGTGACGGAGCGTTCTCTTAAATTTAGGTTTTCTAATAGCAGGTAGTGTGCCAAACTTTTTAAAAGGCCGATCAATCCAGATCCGATCTAGCTAAGCTTTATTTAACTATCTAAAACATATAGAAATATTAATTAAAATTATAGAGATATGTCATGAATTATCCCTCCGGTGCCATGTTTTCCCATAGCCTGAATTGGACTCGAGCCGAAATTCAGGGGCAATAATTTCCCATGGGTGGCAAAGTTTACCGGGAGGGGAACAGAAATTGGAATTGGGAATGCGGAATGCGGAAATGGGAATTATTCGATTGCAGAATTCGGATTTCAGATTGCGGATTGCAACTTCTGGTACCGTGTGCCGCATGCCGTGAGCCCTGAGCCTTCTAACTCATCTTCCGAGCGTGCCGCGTTGATGCCACTTCATCCATGAGTTTTCGTTCGTTTTGCATCATTTTTTGCTGGTAGACCAGCCATTCCTTTTTTTTGAGCTTCTCCAGGGTCTTACGCTTTTTCACGATGATGATCAACTCGTTGCGCTTTTGGTTAACTTTTATCGTGGTTTCACGCACACATTTTGTTTGATCCTCAATATTTTTTGACAACAGTTGGATATAATTCACGGATAAGATTAAATCGGACACGTTGATTATCTTTTTTTGTTTGGCCTGCAGTTTTTGAATATTATCACGCTGTTCTTTTTTCTGGCGGCGCAGCGTACCCTTCTCATCGGCTAATAACCTCTCGGTCTGGGCCAGTTCCTTTTGACAGACCTCTTCCTGGTGGCGGCGATGGTTTAGAAGTGCTTCCAGTTTAAATCGATACATGGGTAATTACTCCGCCCTTAAAAATAACGATAACCGGTGTGGCTAAGACATATTTATTCTTTTAAACCTGATGAAAATATGTTGATGCGGATCCGGACGGATTAGTTGTGGGATTGTTCTAAACCGGTTGCACATCATCGGCCAAATTGCCCGTTGCGAACAAAGCCTCCAGCTGAACAATACTGTCATTGAAATAGACCGTCTCATCGATATCCTGGCGTAAATATGCGTTTATCCGATCGATCATTTCAATCGCATAATCAATTTTAGTGTTGCTGCCGGATACATAGGCACCAATATTGATCAAGTCTTCGGCTTTGCGATAGGTCGCCAAAATCTCCTTAAAATGATTGGCGTTTTGCTTGTGTTGATCATTGACAACGTCAACCATGACCCGGCTGATACTGCCCAGGACATCGATTGCAGGATAGTGATTTTGCATGGCAAGCTCTCGCGAGAGATATATATGACCGTCCAGAATTGACCGCACCGCATCAGCAATCGGTTCGTTGGAGTCATCACCTTCCACCAATACGGTGTATAAGCCGGTGATGGTGCCGTTATTGGCCGAGGTCCCCGCTCGTTCAAGCAGTTTCGGCAGGATGGTGAAGACGGAAGGCGTATACCCCTTGGTTGTCGGCGGCTCTCCAAGGGCCAGGCCGATTTCCCGTTGGGCCATGGCAAAACGGGTGACCGAATCCATCATTAAATTGACGTCCCAGCCCTGATCCCGAAAGTATTCGGCAATCGTGGTGGCGATAAAAGCCCCTCGCATTCGAATCAGCGGTAAACGATCCGAAGTGGCAACAATAATCACCGACCTGCTGAGTCCCTCCGGGCCGAGTTCTTTATCTATAAATTCATTGACTTCCCTGCCCCGCTCGCCGATCAGAGCAATCACGTTCACATCTGCTTTGGTCTTACGGGCAATCATCCCCAGCAAGACGCTTTTTCCAACCCCGGATCCGGCAAAGACGCCAACCCGCTGGCCGCACCCGACAGTTAGCAATCCATTAATAACCCGGATTCCGAGATCCAGCGGCTGACGGATTCGTTTGCGCTGCAGCGGATTCAGCGCTGTGGCATAAATGGGATATTCGCACTCGGTCGTCATGGGTCCCTTACCGTCAATTGGATTTCCGAGACCATCAATTACGCGACCCAGCAAACCCGGTCCCACCGGCAATACGGCCCTTTGCTGGCGAGCCACGACTTTGCATCCCGGTGCGATGCCGTGAATTTCTTCCAGCGGCATCAACAGAACCATATTGTCTTTGAAACCTGAAACTTCAGCTGCAATGGTCCTGTTCTTGTGGGTGGTATATATATCACAGACGGTCCCCAGACAGGAAACCGGGCCGTGGGCTTGGATTACCAATCCGACAATATTGGTAACACGGCCGACGGCTCGAATCGGGCAGTCGGATTCTAGACAGGTATGATATTTGGCTAAATCAACACTGTTGTCCATGGGTTATAAAGTAGAAATCCGACTCCCTGGGGCCCGGTGTTGGTCATCCCCGCAGGGGTGATATGGTTAATGTTGGTTGCCAGAGTTCAGGTGTCAGCCCAGCCGCTGGCCGCGGAGCGACCAGTTTGATCGATAAAAGAAACTGAGAAAAAGCGAATATCGAATCATGAATATCGAATGTCGCAGTAAAGCATTCTACCCGTTATGAGCTTTTGTGTCGAACGGTCTTTTAAAAAAACGAGCGAGCGAAACGAAACCAACCTTCGAAATTCGATATTCTGCGGTTCTGCGGCCTTTTGATCACATCTTCAGCGTGATTCGCTTTTAACTTCGTGTAATTTCATATGAGGAGGCAGTGTTTTATCCTTCAGAAATCGATTTTTCCAGCGCCGTTCGAAAGGATTCTTCGACGGCTTGCAACTGCTTTTCAATCCGGGCATCGACCTCACCCAAATTGGTTTCAATAACACAGCCACCGCTCTGTATACTATCTTCAGCTTCTAGCGTGACATTGTCAATATTACCAATCAATTCTGAGAGTTGATACTTGGTCTCGTTGATAAACTGAAGGTCGGAGGAATTCAGTTTAATTTTTATCTTGCCCGGATCTTCAACTTTGGTGAGCGCTTCCCTGGCGACACAAACAACAACTTCCTTATCCACTTCTATTTCACGGCAGATGACTTTGCGGGCGATGGCCAGAGCCAACTCCACAACTTCTTCTTCGATTCTTTGATAAGTATCTTGCCGCAAATTTTTTAACTGCAATATTCCTTGCTGCAGACTGTCCAGCAGGGGCTCAAGTTTTTTGGCCGCCAGCTCAAATCCTGCTTTTTCGCCCTGGTTTGTGCCTTTCTCCAAGCCGTCGTTAAAACCTTTCTGATAGGCTTGAGCATCGAATCGGCCGGCGGAAGATGATTTTCTATTGGGGCGCGTATCGCTGTTATCGAAATCGGAAGCAAGATTGGAACAATCTGACTCATCGTCAGCATACCGAACCCGTTGAAATTTATCTTCCAGCGGCACGCATACGCGAGCATTGTCCGGATCATCAACCGGAATATCCGGAAAATAGTGCAATCTGAAGCCGGTCTGGCTGTTTTGATACGGGCCGGCTTCAGGATTATGTGATAATTTCTTCTCCTCGGCGCCCACTGATTATAATTTCTCCCTTGGCTTCCATTTCCTGGATAATATTGGTTATGCCATTTTGGGCATCGGATACTTCTTTCATCCTGACCGGCCCTAGATCGTCCATCTCTTCCTGCAGCATTGTGCCGGCACGCTCCGACATATTCCTGAATACTTTATCCTTAACTTCTTCAGATGCCGCTTTAAGTGCTATGGCAAGTTCCACCGTCTCGACTTTGCGCAGCAGTTTCTGGAATCCACGATCATCGACCAGTACCAGATCCTCAAATACAAACATCTTTTGCTTGATCTGGGCCGCCATGTCCGGATCGTTTTCTTCAATCTCGTTTAAAATCAATTCATTTGAAATTTCATCCGTTTGATTCAAAATCTCGGCCAGACGGTCGATACCGCCACTGATATTGGCCACCGAGCTTTTTTTATTTTTAAGAATCTCTTTAAATACGAAATTGACCTCTTCGACCATGTCCGCGTTCACCTTATCCAGGGTGGCCACCCGGACTGAGACATCCGTTTTTATTTCATCCGATAATTGGGACAGAACATCACTGGCAACCGGCGTCTTAAGATGAATTAGGATGATGGCAATCGTTTGGGGATGCTCATCTTTAATTAATTCAAAGATTTCATCCGCCCCAAAAGATTCAATTGCATTCAGCCCCTCGAACTCGATCTCAGGGTCGCCTTCGCTTTCAGTATCACCGGAGCTATCAGGCTTCGCTGGTGGGGCCAATTGCGCCATGTGCGCTCTCATGGCAGCTGTATCCATGAATTCCTTGGCTACGTATTCGATCACATCCGGCGATATCGCCCCCATCTCATCCAGGTGACCTTGCACCACCAGTTTCTCATCCCCGGAAAGGCTGTTGAAAATCCTTCCGGCAATCTTTGAGCCCAGGGCGCGTATTAAAATAGCGGCTTTCAAAGAGCCTGATATATTTCGTGGATCCATAGTTGATAGTGTGAAAAAATGCCTAAAGTGTCTAACATGCCTAAAATTATGGTGTCGCGGCGCTCAGTCTTTTTTATTATGGATCGATTTCTGCCGCATAAAGGATTAGAATAAAAATAAAATAGCTACCTAGCGGTTATATTTTTAAAAATCGATAGAATACATTAATTTTAGGCACTTTAGGCATTTTTAAACTTTAGGCATTTCTTTGAGCGGGGTCATTATTACATTAAAATATATCTTGGCACATCATGCACAAAATTTATAGCCAGGACGCTAGCTCTCTTTAATCCAATCACGCATAACCCCGATAGATGCTTCATTTTCAGTGGAAATCAATTGTGATGCCTGATCTTTAAAAGTTAACCTTTGGGCGGTCGGATCATACTCCCCTTGGAGTTCACCAACTGTTCTAGGCAGTTGTTTAAACATCTCCAGATCGCCGAAAGAGTATTCCGTCAGCCATCTGACCAGCGGTCTTACGAAAAACAGGAAGGACAGAAATAAGAATAGGCATAGAAAGCCATATTTCAGGTATGGCTGGTATTTTTTTAGCAGACTGATCCATTTTCCCTCATCAGCAGGTTCTTCCTGCAGAGCCAGTTTGGTGGTTTCAAAAGGGATGTTAATCAGTTCGACTTCATCGCCCCTGGTCCCATTAAAATTCACAGCACGCTTAACAATGTTCTCAAATTTCTGCATTTCCTCTGCGGTTCTGGGAACGTAATTCCAATCTACCTTGCCGTCTTCTTTTTCCACACGCTGGTAGGAGCCGTCGACCAGAACGGCAATTGAAACCCGTGTCATTTCACCCACCGGTTCCTTGATGTGACTGACTATCTTGCCGATTTCATAATTGACGGTACGATCATTTTTCTCAAAAACCGAAGTCCGGGCAGTCGTCTGGGCCTCCTCACTAGCCAAAACATCTCCCGGAATATTTGATCGAATACCTGGTACGCCCTGGGGCGCCATTTCCGGCGAGGCGGTCGATTCCATTAAGGCCTGTTCGCTGCGAACCACCCGGTTATCCGGCAGATATAACTCTTCTGTTTTCTCCAGGCTTTTAAAATCAAACGAGCAGGATAGTCTGACAATGGCCTTATCCTCTCCCAAAGCCGACTCCAACATGGTCCTGACACGATTTTCAAGGTTCTTTTCAACCCGGGCCTGGTATTCCAATTGGTTTGAACTGAGGCTTCCGAAAGATGAATCATTTTTTAGGCCGGCCAGCAGCTTTCCATTTTGATCAACAATCGTCACATTTTCAGGACTTAAGCGCGCAACGCTGGAAGACAGCAGGTGTACGATGCCATTAATTTGACTCCGATTTAACCATTTACCTGCCTGAAGCTGCAACACCACAGAGGCCGTAGCCGCTTCCTCCTCTTCCACGAAAAGCGATTTTTCAGGCAGAACGATATGGACTCTGGAACTTTCTATTTCCCCGATCCGGTTGATGGTGCGAGATAATTCCCCCTGAAGGGCTCTCTGGTAATTAACATTCTGGGCAAATTCAGTCATCCCGAGTTTGGTATCATTAAAGATTTCAAAGCCAATCCCGCTTCCCTGGGGCAACCCTTCGGATGCCATTTGCATCCGGGTTTCGTGAATATACTTCTGGGGGATCAAAATGGTGGTACCGTTGGAAGCAATTCGATATTCAATTTTTTGCTCTTTGAGTTTGGTCAAAATGATGCCGGCATCTTCCGGATTCAGCTTGGAATAGAGCGGATGGAATTCACTATTACCGGACCAGTTCATGAGAAAAATGAAGCCTGCAAAAGAACCCAGAACTAAAGCTACCAGGGTTATTTGCTTACTTCGACTGAGATTTTTGAACGTGGCTTTTAGTTGTGACAATATTTGACGAAGGACTTCCATAGTGCTCCTTAGTACTCCTTATCGGGAAAGGCTTTCGCGATCCAGCCTGCTTTTAACTACTCTTTGTGGCTCTCCACAAATGCCTAAAATGTCTAAATTGCCTAAAATGCCTAAATTTAATGTATGCGATCTATTCTGAAACCTTGCTACACCTGCGTGCGCATTATTTTATCATAAGCTGATATAACTTTGTTGCGGATTTGCATCAACAACTCGAAAGACACGCTGGCTTTCTCCACGGCGATCATCGTCTGGTGGATATCTGTCTGTTTACCGGTGGCCAAATTGTTAATGTTTGCATCCGCTTCCAGCTGAAGCCGGTTGACCTGATCAAGGGACTGCTGCAATGCTTTGCCGAAAGAAGACGACTGGGATGATTGGGCCTGAATATCGCTAAAATTCGGCTTTATCAGAGATTGAATCTGGTTTTGTATTTTAATGTTTTGCATCATTAACGTCCTATCTCCAGCGCTTTTAACGCCATATCTTTAGCTGCCTTCAGGGCAGTGACATTCGCCTCGTAGCCACGGGTAGCTGAAATCATGTTTACCATCTCCTCCATCAGATTGATATTCGGCATGGCCACATAACCCTTTGCATCGGCATCCGGATGCTGGGGGTCATATTTTAATACCGGCGGGTTGCGATCCTCGACAACCCTGGCAACTTTTACGGTCGAAATGGTATTATTCTGACGGTCCGCCAGTATTCGTTTAAAGGACTGATTGAGCGGTTGGGCGGCAAAAACTGCCTCTTTTCGGCGGTATGGCCCCCCCTGGTTGGTTCGGGTTGTATTGACATTGGCCAGATTGCCTGAAATCAGATTCATACGCAGTCTCTGGGCGCTTAGCGCCGCGGAGCTGGTATTCAAGGCATCAAAAAAATCCATTATTAGTTTCCTCCTTTCATGGCATTCTTTAACCCTTTAAATTTATTTGATATAAGTTGAGTCGCAGCATTGAACAGCAATGTATTTTTGGCCAGTCTTCCCATGGTTCGATCAATATCGACGGTATTACCGTCGCCTCTTATGCTGAAATCGGGGGCTTTAGCGGCTTTAAGTTTTACAGTATTCATTGCCTTATTTTTGATCGGGAGATGATTGACATGGGTTCGCACTAGCGAGATGCCTGAATTGGATTCTTCTTTGCGGTTCATTTCTTCTGCAACGATAAGCTCAACCGCTTTATAATTCGGCGTATCCATGTTGGCGATATTCGATGCCAACACCCGTTGATTCAAGGATCTCAAATTCAGGGATCGCTCCAGCAAAGAAATTGTCCTATCAAAAATTCCATCGGTCGGCACTTTTTCTATCCCTCCAAAAAAGAATGAATAATTCCAGAGCTTAAAGAAAAGCAATATCCGTACCAATAATCAGAAGACAGATATATGAAGGTGGAAGTCGGAATGCGGAAGTCGGAATTTTTCGACCGTAGTCCTTAGAGTTTTGAGTAATACGCAAGGCATAATGAACGGCTAGCACCTGACAACAATAATTTAAAGCTGTTCTAATCGTGGGCCCTATGCCATTTGCCAGCGGCTCTATCCATTATGTCTTTTGTGCCATCCTTCTTCTTTCCGAATTGCGCATTCCAACTTCCGAATTCTATCCTTTATCCTTTTCATCTTTGAGCTTTTAGCTCAAAGATTCTTCTTTGTATTCACGCAGCTTATTTCTCAGGGTGCGAATACTGATCCCCAAAAGTTCGGCCGCCTGGGTTCGGTTATCATTGACATCCTCCAGGGTTCGAAAGATGAGTTCTTTTTCCATGTCGCGTACCGTACGACCCGCTTTGAAGCTAAAGGTATCTTGAAATTCAGATTTGTTTTCAGAAGCATCCAACAGCAAATTCTGAGGTGAGATATGCCGACCACTTCCGATCAGCACGGCTCGCTCCATGGTATTTTCCAATTCACGGACATTTCCTTCCCAGACGTGATTCAACAGCACATCCATGGCAGTATCATCGATTTCGATATTTTTTTTATGATTCAGCCGGCAATATTTTCCGATAAAATAGCGGGCCAACAGCTCAATATCTTCCTTTCTTTGCCGCAAAGGCGGCAGCGTCAGGGGAATCACATTGATTCGATAATACAAATCTTCCCTGAACTTCCCGTCTTTGACCGCCTTTTTTAGATCCACATTGCTGATGGCGATTACCCGGGCTTTGATTGGAATCGGGTGGGTACCGCCAACACGATCAATTTCTTTTTCCTGCAATACCCTCAGTAATTTAGCCTGAAGCGGCCGGGCCATTTCACTGATCTCATCAAGGACCAGAGTTCCTTTTTTAACCAGTTCAAACTTTCCGATTTTACGGCCCACAGCACCGGTAAATGAACCTTTTTCGTGGCCAAACAGTTCGCTTTCAGCCAGTGTGTCCGGCAATGCGGCGCAGTTTACCGCCACGTAGGGCGCCTCCGGGTGGAGACTGTGGCGGTGAACATAAGCTGCGAGCAACTCCTTGCCGGTTCCGCTTTCGCCCTGAATGAGCACCGTGGCAATGCTGGGGGCTATATCGCGAGCCTGATTTAAAATACCCTTTAATTTTTGACTGCGGGTGACGATTTCTTTGGCAGCTTTCTGACAATGGTCCTTATCACTGCCAATCCTTAAGCCCCGATCACCCCACAAAGCACCGATCGCTTTTTTAACGGTCCTTTCGAGGACCTCAAATGAAAAAGGTTTCAGTATATAGTCGCAGGCCCCGGCCTGCATCGCTTCAACCGCATGATGAACGGTCCCGTGGGAAGTCATGATAACTACCGGAATCTGGGGGGATATTTTTTTGACCGAATTTATCACCTCCAGACTGTCGCCCCCCGTTGATTGTTCATCGGCAATCACCATGCTGTACTTGACGGCTTTGAACATGTCCAGGGCTTGCGATCCATCCGACGCACTTTCGACCGGATATCCGACCCGAATTAAACCTTGCTCAAGCTTTATTCGCATGTCCGGCTGGTTATCAACGACTAGGATGGGCGGCATATCCTGCAAACGTTTCTCCCCTATTTCCCTGATTATTGTTTGATCTCGGGTAAACCGTATTTATATGAGCAATTATCATGCCATTGACCGATCAGCTCTTGTCAACATTACCAACATATTATTTTAAATAATATCCGGATCATTTGCCATAATTCGATCGGCTGGCTGATCAACAGAAGATAGCCGAATTAGTCAATATTTGGATGAAATTAGTCACTGCATTGACGCCCGGCCTGAGGTGCATTTCGTCCTACTTCCGGTGGGGTAAAGGAAGGCCGGATTAAAGTTTGAATGTGAAGATTGGAATTTGAATATTGAATATTTGGGGAATCTTATCGATTTTAGCCGCTTCCAAAAATTCGCCCAGTAATAATTAAAATAAAAAATACCTTAATTATTCAATCTGCAATATTCAATTATCGGGGAAGAATTAGAGCTTGTCAGGCGTTGCAGGGTTGCAGATGGTGCCTTTTTATCTTTTCAACCAGGGTGGTTCGATTCAGGTGAAGGAGCTTGGCCGCTTTATTTTTTACCCATTTGGTTTTTTCCAGCGACTGCAATATCAGTGCTTTTTCAAACTCGGTTACGGCGCTGTTCAGACAAATCCCTTCATCTGAGATCTCGATGGTGGTTGACGGTTCATATTTGTGGGTGGATTTAATTTCGGAGGGTAAATCCTGGGCGGAAATTTCCCCGGACCCTTTTAAAACGACCAGCCGCTCCATCATATTTTTCAGTTCCCGGACATTGCCCGGCCAGGCGTAACCCATCATCATGCCCAGTGCCTCTTCAGTAATTTTGTGGATACTGCGATCGTTTTTCCGGTTGGATTGTTCCATAAAATGGGAGATCAAAAAAGGTATATCGGACCTGCGATCCCGCAGTGACGGAAGCATCAACGGAATCACATAGAGCCGGTAATAGAGATCTTCACGAAAATTACCTTTTTGTACTTCTTCACTGAGATCACGATGGGTGGCTGCAATAATTCTGACATCGACCTTGATAGTTTTGGCGCCGCCGACCTGTTCAAATTCACCTTCTTCCAGCACCTTCAGAACCTTAACCTGGAGATCGGAACTCATGTCACCGATTTCATCCAATAGAATCGTTCCGCTGTCAGCCAATTCAAACTTACCCTGTTTTGAGGAAGTCGCACCGGTGAAAGCGCCGCGCACGTGCCCGAATAGTTCACTCTCGAGCAAATTCTCAGGAATGGCACCGCAATTAATTGAAATAAAAGGTTTATTTCTGCGTTTGGATCGCTGGTGAATGGCTCTGGCCACCATCCCTTTGCCGGTCCCGGTTTCACCATTTAAAAGGATGGTGCTGTCGCAGTCCGCGACCTTCTGAACAAGATCAAATACTTCACGCATTTTTCTGCTTTGACCGATAATATCGTGAAAACCGGATGCTTCTTTATTTTCTTCGAATGGAATTTTGCAGTGATTCGATGCATCCGGTTTGGTTTTGTGTAGGGCTGCGTTCTGCACTCCATCCTCCTCGTACAAATAAATTATTGTTGTTTTATCAACAATAAAATTGATAGATTTTTTCGTAAATGAGTATACTTGCAGAAAGAATGACCTTTGAGGTTGCCTGATGGTTCAAATCAGGTAGCTAAGGGAGGTAGCAATATCCATGCCGTGATTAATCGGTACGCTCGACGGACAGCAGACAATCGCTTCAGGTCAAAATGGATTGCAGAAAAAATTTTCAATATGAAGTATGTTGGAGGGATGGGTGGATACAACATTTTGTGGGATCATTTTTTTTAAGCTGCCAACCGCCAATGTCCTTAAAAAAGGAGCACCCCTAAAATCCAGAAACAAAAACGCTGGCAAGCCGCCGACCCCTGCCTTCAGCTATTGCATATTGCAAAAAAATGAAGGCCGGTTTGTTGGCTGAATCCGTGGCGAATATAAATTCACCGGCGAATCACCGGTCCGGAGATGAGCCGACCGCTGAGCCAAATGATGCAACAGGGACGCGATAGCTGACCGATCGGCTTATGAATTTAATCAGTTAGCCACCATTTGACGGATACAATACCGTGCATTCGAATCCGCCCTTATCAAATTAGGCCGCCGGCCCGCGAACCGGATGAAAATGTGCAAATTGCGAAATCTGATATTAATTTTGCAAATGAATTCAGTGCGGATTATTTAATAACTAGCAAAGTGCCGCCTGGGCGTCTTCAATTGTATGCACAACCGGGATTCCACCGGTTTCCTGAAATGATTTCAGCTCTTCACTCTGTTTGGGTGATGCCACCAGCTTGACGGCAACATTGGCCGACTGACAGCGCTGAAGTGTTGATATAATCAGTTTAATAAGCGAAACATTCGTTTCAGCCACCTTGCAAAGGTCCAGAATCATTTTGTTCTTCTGTGATTCGGCCATGTCTTTGAGTTTAGACTGCAAAATGCCCTCGACATCTACTGATACCGGTCGAGTGACCCTTAACGGCAGGGCCAAAACGGTAACATCTTCAATCTGTGAAAAATATTTATTGCCGTTTCCTGCCGTGTCATCATCTGCGGACTTGGGTGCCAATTTCATAATTTTTTCAACACGACCAATCAGCTCTTCGCCTTTGAAAGGCTTGACCATGTAATCCTTGACTCCCATTTTTACGATCTGCATGACGTTGTCTTTACCGGATTCAGCCGTCAGCATAATCACAGGGATGTCCTTGAGCTCCGGTGCGCCCTTAAGTTTCTCAAGCATTTCAATGCCATTCATCACCGGCATGGTTATATCCAATACGATCAATCCCGGTTTTTCTTTGGCGGCCGCGGCCAGTCCTTCCACACCGTTCTCGGCTTCAAATAATTCACAGTCATATTGCTTAAAAGCCTTTTTTACAATCATCCGAATGGTTTTACTGTCATCAACAGTTAAAACTTTTAGCGCCATAATGTTCCTCCAATAAAATTAGTTTGCCGATTTCAAATAGACTGCCACCAGAGCGGTGTGATCGTGGCTGCGAAAATGATACTGTTCGCTCCGGTCCCAGCCCCTGGATTCAATCTTAAATTCTTTGCCGGTAGTAATGGACGGAATTGACAATTCGCATGTCAGGCCCGCATCACACAATTTGGATTTTAAATCGCCGCAGATCATATTGCACAGCTCACCGATGACGTCATGAATTTCCTCGTCACCTTCGATTTCATCGGTTTCCATGCCGAGCATCGCAGCCGTCATCTGGCAGGCAAACTCCTCATCCACGTCCAGATTCAAGTTGCCCAGCACAGCCCCGGCGAAGCCCACTGATCCGACGATATGATTCCCATGATTAGTCTCTGCTGGATGGCCTTCAATCACCTCCATCGAAAGCATGGTATCAAATATATTACCGACAACACTGGTTATAAACGTTTTTAAATCCAATGAATGAATCGAACTCATTAATTTTCCCTTCATATTATCAGATACAAATAGCTGGCCTGGTCAAATCTTGATACCCTATATCGGCTGTCAATGAAAATACTGTAGATTTTTTTAAGGTATTACGGCGTGTCGGACGGTAATTGTCGATTGCAGATTGCGGATTGATACAACCTGATCGAGGCGCATAGAGCATAGCGCGAAGGGAAAGGACTCAGGTTTGAAGACTGAGTGGTTGGAAGGCGGCATCCAGTATCCACAGATGCCATTCTAAGATATAAACGAACTTATATCATTGTACTCATCTTGCATGGTTTCCATGATCAACTCCATGCAATCGGCTTTGATTTTCAGGCTCTCCCATGCCAATTTGTCAAGGGGCGGAATCTTATTGTCTCCCCCGTAACCCATATTGAGGGCACGGCACAAAATATCCGCCAAATGAACGATTGACGCTTCCGTTATAAAGCTGCCGGCAGAGGCCGGCTGGTGATGATGGGCAATGACCTGCACAAGCTTGATCGGGAGATTCCATTTGCCTGCCAGCAATTTGCCGATTTCAGCGTGGTCATAACCCAAAACATTTTCCTCGGCGGTCAGCATCAGGATATTTTTTTTATTAATGGCGGCCACGACTTTGGCAAACTCATCCGGCAGATACAGCATCTCGACAATTTTCCCGATATCGTGCAAAAGTCCGGCGACAAATAATTCTTCGATTTTATCATGGCGCAGATAATTGCCGATCACCTTGGCTCCCACGGCACATCCCAGGGAATGGTCCCAGAATTTCTCCTGATCCTGTTTGCTTTTTTTGTTACGGCCGGCAAACAAATCAAAAACGGAAGTCGTTAACAGCAAACTGCGAATGGCATCGAAACCAAGCAGCACAATGGCCGTGTTAACGGTGGAAATTCGCTGGGGAAATCCATAAAAAGATGAATTGACCAGCTTCAGCAGCCTGGCCGTCAGGACCTGGTCGTCGGTAATTATCCTGGCTAAATCCTTGGCCGAAGATTTTGGATTGTTAACCAACTCGGTAATTTTTAAGACGGTACGCGGCAGGGTCGGCAAATCGTCAATTCCGGCGATTATTTTTTGCAGATCAGGAGTGCTCATTTTCACGCTCACTGTTCTGGAAATCTCTCATCAATTGCTTGCAGGCGGCGTTGAAAATCTCAACCATTACAGGATCATCCAGCACATCGTTAAATTTTTCTTTCAGTTGAATTTCTATGGATTCCTCTACCTTGATTTCCACATCCCCGGCACGGCCCTCTGCTTTGGTCAGTTTCCCCTTGACCGAAGCCCCGGAAATTCCCCAGGATTTAAATATGCGAATATTTTTCTTGGATATTCTAGCGCCGGCTTCCAATAATAATATCCCCTGATGGTTCCGAACCGGTTGTGCCAGTATCATACCGGGTTTCAAATTATCAAGACTCACATGAATCATAGACTACCCCTTGTATATTAAAAGGAAGTATCTCCGGACACTGCGCTGAAAACCTATTCATCCTGCCTGACAGAGCAAAGCTGTTAGCGAATTCTGGTTAACCCAATCGAATAAAAATCCAAATAATATAGAATATATTCCTTTGTAATTACTTGAAGATGCCGCTGAATCGTTAACTGACTGGTATAAATGCCACATGACGTCAGACTTGTCCACAATCATTTTTAAATCCAATATCCGCATAACGAGTGCCAAGCGCCGGGTGCCGTACGCCAACTCATTATTTCTGCCACAATCCGCCGCAGCCTATACGCTATGCTCTCCCCCGGCTGTCTTAAACTCACCGCATCCCAATTGCTCAGTCCTCAAACACCAGGCCTTTCCTTTTTCACTTTGCTCTAGGCTCTGCCATTCCGAATTCCGCACTCCCACTTCCGAATTCACTTAACGCCATACCTTCGTTTTATCAAGTATTGCAGAAAGTTAAATCAAATAAAAGAAAAAATCCCTAAAGTCCCCTGGATTTTTCCCGATACAGAGGTTGAAGGCAAAATCACGGTCACGAAAGGAGGGGGATAATAAAGACCGACTGCTTGCCCTTCAAAAACATCGATAAGCAGGATTAAAAAACATTGGCAAGAACGCCAAAATTAGAAACCTAGAAGAGGAGATAAAAAATGACGGTACAACTAACCGCAGGAATGAGAGCAAATCTGTTTAGTTTGCAGCAAACAACCAAGATGATGGACCTGACTCAGAAACGTCTGAGCTCGGGAAAAAAAGTCAACAGCGCCCTGGACGATCCGGTCAACTTTTTCAAATCTAAGAATCATTACGACAGAGCCACCGACCTGGACGCCAAGAAAGACGGTATGGCAGAGGCCATCAAAACCATCGAAGCGGCCGATACCGGTGTCGAAGCCATCTATGACTTGCTGGCCCAGATGAAATCTCTGGCATCGGCAGCCAAAACCTCCGACAACACGGGAGATCTACAGGTTCAATTCGAAACGATCCGGTCTCAGATCGCCACACTGGCGACTGATTCGAAGTACGGCGGCAATAACCTTATGAACGGAGATACGATTTCAGTCGAATTTGATGAAGATGGATCGCATACCTTATCCGTCGGCTCCTCCAGTCTGAAGTCCACCGTCAAGGGAGACGTTGCCGGCACTTCTGTCATAGCAGGCAATTTTACTACGCAGACCTCTATGGAAAGCGCCATTACCCAAATCGATTCTGCCGTCAGCAATTTGAGAACCGAATCTCAAAAGCTGGCCTCCAACCTCTCGACGATTTCCATTCGAGAAGACTTTACCGAAAAAATGATCGACACGCTGAACACCGGTGCTGATAAGCTCACCCTGGCAGATATGAATGAGGAAGGCGCCAACATGCTGATGCTGCAGACCCGTCAGGCCTTGGGCACGACTTCACTGTCCCTGTCATCTCAGGCTGCTCAGTCTGTTTTGAGGTTGTTCTAATTCCGAATAATCTTAGTTTACTTCTGATCAGCATTAAACTGGCATGGAGGGGTATTCGGCCCTCCATGCCAAACAGCATCAGAAATTAACGCCACCCGAATTCTTGTCTTAACAACTCTCTGTTATCGCTATGGCCTTAAAAATCACATTAAAAGCCCATGAGAAAATGATTATCGACGGTGCGGTTATCACCAATGGCGCCAACCGCTGTGAATTATATGTCGAAAACAGCGTCCCAATTTTGCGTCAAAAAGATATCTTAAGTGAAAAGAATGCCGATTCACCAGCCCGTCGCATTTATTTCGCCATCCAGCTCATGTATATTGATGAAGAAAACCTACCGGTGCACCATAAAAACTACTGGGAACTTGTGCAGGAATTCATCCAGGCCGCACCCAGTGTTTTGCCGCTTATTGATCAAATCAGTGACATGATCTTAAAAGGTCAATACTATCAGGCCCTAAAGATGGCCAAAAATTTGATTGAACTTGAAAAGGAGATTATCAATGGTGCACATGAATACGCATAGTGCTCATCAGAATGGGATTAATGCATATCTGTCTGTAGAGAAGACTACCCTGTCGGGGCGGGAAACCGAGGCCAGGGTGCTTACGAAAGCGGCCACGCAATTAAAGTATTGTCGTGACAACTGGAATGCGAATGACCGCAGTCAAAAGCTTCATGAGGCGTTAACCTATAATCAGCGTATTTGGAGTTTAATCCAGGGAGAGATGCTGGACGAAAATAATCCGCTTCCGAAACAAGTGCGGGAGAATATATTGAGCATGAGCATACTAATTGACAAACGCATTTTTAACGTCATGGCCTATCCTGCACCTGAAAAACTGAACATCATCATCAATATCAATTTGAATCTTGCTGCCGGTCTGCGGGGCTCTGCCTAAAGTGCACGCCAGGATAAAGATTTCGCTGCCTGCCCCCGCCGCCTGAATCACTATTCAGCACTCGGCCTAGCAAAACCGCTGCAACATCTATTTATGAGATATTATCGTTAACGCCTGGTTTTATAGCACCCTTAGTTCAGCGCACACGGAACTCGATGTTCTTGGTTCAATTTCCCTGAGCTGTATTGTTGATAAATTCGCCTGGTTTCCTCTTCAAAAATCGCTTGTTGGGGATGTACAATTTCTGCTGGTGATGCTAGACATAGTCCTAAAAATTCTTTTAGATGGTAGAATGTTTCGGTTGGGGCGATGCGCAGCCAGAAATCCCAGTCGCCGGCAGTCTGAAATTTCTCATCAAAATAGCCATATTTATCATGCAGGCTTTTGCGCCACATTGGCTGCGAGCCGATATAACAATCATCGATCAAGGTTAATGGATTGAAGTCTTTCCTGCAATAGCTTCCCGTGGGCGTGAATTCTTCGAAGGATTGATTTGCCGTATTCGTAATCCAGGCATCCGGATACACCAGCGCGATTTTCGAATTATTTTGCAGTACATTGGCCATTCTTTCATAGGCATATCCTAATAGTCGGTCGCCGGCATTCACAGCGGTAATATATTTGCCGGAGGCAGCTCGAATACCGCGATTCCATGCGCTGTAAATCCATTCTCGCTGGGACGTTTTTATATATTTTATATTTTTATATCTTTTCTGGAAATCCTCAATTATAACTTCTTCACCCTCTTCCAGTCCACTATCAACAACAATGATCTCAACCTGATCATTAATGGTCTGTGATTCAAGATCCTCAAGGCAGCCACGTAAAAGATGCTTTGAGTTGTAATTCGAAACAATGGCGGATACAAGCGGTTTACCTAAAGTATGATCGACTTCCGGTGCGGCTATAATTTCAGGCAAAGTCTTGGTGTCATGATCTACCAGCCACTCTTGCTGTAGAATCTTGTTGCCAAGCTGGTGGTAGTAGCGGGGCACATTTATTCCTCGCCACTTTTCCCATAAGAAAAGTGCGGTCCCCAACCAGTATATCAGCCATGCAAAATAATGCCCGATGAGATCATTGCCTCCATTTCGCAGATTATCTTCATACTGCGCGATATATGCCATGCATTGCTGGATTTTGGCGGCCGGATCCCGACACCCCTCTGCTTCAGCCTCGAAATAGTCTGTCATGGCATTCAAATAGCCTTTGGCCGTCCGGTGGGTAAAGTGATATACACAGCAATCGTCGGAAAATTTAATTTTCACGGTATTATTGGGATCGTTCGGTTTAAAATGATGGTGGATCGTGTCACTGATTATCGCCTTTTGACGGTTAATCAAAAACGGGAAATAGCTAACATACCACGGTGACCGTGGGTCATGCAAACCAAACGAATAGTATTTTCGAGGCACATACACCAGATCGAGATTACCCTCAGAATCCTCTAAAATTTGTTTGATCCGGTTAATCAAATTTCTGGTTGGAATTTCTGAGGCAGTACCGAAATAAATCCAGTCGTTGGTCGGTATGGTGGCAAAATCGGCGATATTCCCATTGCCCTGGTGTGAAAAAGGCACATCGATAACTTTCACCTTGGGCCCAAATTGCAGGCAAATTTCCTTGGTTCTATCTGTCGAAGATTTGTTGATTATTATTATCTCATCCGCCCATCTAGTGCCGGATTCCAACACAAATGGGATTCGTTCTGCTTCGTTGTAAACGGGGACTAACAGGGAAATGGGAATTTCCGGCCTGGGTTGGTGGTTGAATCGATCTTCTTTTTGATTTATCGCGGCTGTCGCCAGTTTAGGGATTTGAGTGTTTCTTAATGATTGAACTTTTTGATCAAATCGATCGCAGACCGATAGAACCAATTGTCGCTCAGAATTCTGGGTTTCCCGATATGATTGATCATTCTTTATTTTAGCCAGCCTTCTTTGATTATCAATCATTATGGATTGAATCAATTGAAGCTCGGAAAATTTATTTTCTTGAGCAGAAAAGCTGTGCCATACCTTTTCTAATTTTTTTTCGCAATTTGAGATTATGTAACTTGGAATTGAATTATTCATTTTTAGTTTGTTTAAAAGCCAGGTCAAGTATTGATTTTGTCCTAGCATAACATGGTATGGACCGTTTTCCTTCTCGAATTGAATAGGCGCTCTATTCAGTCGAACAATTAAGGTAATGGATCTTGCAAATGCGATAGATTCATTTTTTGAGAGCAACCCATTGGTCATGCCAAAAAAATGAGTATATCTTGTATCCAGGTTTTGCTGAGCGAATCTGTTATCAAAACAATCCCTGCGAATAACGTTCATTGAAATAAGCGAATGCGCAATAAGATAATGGGGATTATAATTTAGACATTCAGCTGCAAATTCTGAGTAGCTATTATATAATTCAGCGATATTCATCAATGCAGGATACAGGGTCGGTTTGTTTAGAATCATTCCAGGAGAATATTTTTTTATCAGCCGAATTATTTCCTGCAATGCGCCATCTGGAAGTAATTCATCGTCTCCAATGACCCAAGTATATTCTCCTGAGGTTTGAGTATAAGCGTATAAAACATTTTTATCACCGCCTATATTAGAACCGTGATTCAAATAGGTAAACGCAAACTGCATATTAGCGTGCATCACGCTCTGTTTGGTTTCGTCCGTGGAACCATTATCAAATATCACTCTTGTCCAAAAACGAGTTTAGAATGAGTCATATAATGAGTTGTAAAACGAGTCATTGAAAAAAATCCTCCTTGTATGTAGGGTGGTTGTTA
>CACVKW010000668.1 GCA_902749685.1 Olavius sp. associated proteobacterium Delta 1
AACTGGCAGGATCAGATACGATTTGATTAAAAAATCCCAGTGCATTGGATTCGTCCAGTTTCAGCATTACCGGAAAATCCACCAGATCCGCATCGATCTTAAAATGATCTATGGTTACAGTAATATAGGAAGTTTCTGCTGAAGGCGTGGAACCAGGATCAGCCGGATCAAAACCCTTTGCGATCTCCTCGCCGTCGAGCACGCCGTCGTTGTCGGAATCGTCATCCAGCAAGTTGTTGAACCCGTCGCTGTCGTAATCCACATTCCAGTTCACACCCCAGTAGGAAAGCTCATCGCCATCGTCAATGCCGTCTCCGTCCGAATCTGCTAAATTCGGATCGGTGCCATAGGTATTTATCTCTTCAAAATCCGAGAGCCCATCGCCATCGGCGTCCGGACCGACGCTGTACTCAGTCAGGTTGCCTAATAGCGAATGATATGTTGCTTTTCTCCAGGCCGAGGCTCTTGCCGCCTTGGAATATCGCAGCTCGTCCATATAGCCGTCATGGTAGTCGCTGCCATTGTAATGACGGCCAATCCAT
>CACVKW010000669.1 GCA_902749685.1 Olavius sp. associated proteobacterium Delta 1
GATTCCGAGGCGTTTGTCATCAGGTTCATGACTGCCTTCATGATTCGAATATGAGACCCGTTTATGTTAAGTAGGCCGCTATCCAAATTTGTCTTGAATCATTGCTGTCCAAAATAATTTGAAAATCAAATACTGCCTTTAATAAAAACAGGCAGTTATAAACGGGAAATTAGTGATTTAGAAATCAGGTTGTA
>CACVKW010000670.1 GCA_902749685.1 Olavius sp. associated proteobacterium Delta 1
AACGACATCCAGTATCCAGAAACCAGAATCCAGGATCAGTCAATACTTTCAATGGTCTTCATTGCAGCAGCGAAGTTGGATTTCAAAATTTTATGCAACTATAG
>CACVKW010000671.1 GCA_902749685.1 Olavius sp. associated proteobacterium Delta 1
AAATTTTGAAATCCAACTTCGCTGCTGCAATGAAGACCATTGAAAGTATTGACTGATCCTGGATTCTGGTTTCTGGATCCTGGATGTCGTTGAAATTCACCGA
>CACVKW010000672.1 GCA_902749685.1 Olavius sp. associated proteobacterium Delta 1
ACATGACCAATGGTGGTTGTTTGAAGGTACCTAACTGATATTTTTACAAATATTGCTTGAATGAAAATTAAAATATTTTAAACATACGAAATGTAAGATTCTATGGCCATGATTTTGCGGATATCAACGATTTCCTCAATTCAATCGATAAGTTAAAGCAGGTAGGAGCTGAAAAAGTAATCAGTAGCCATGCCGGCCCGTTTAACGGCAACCTTGTCAATAAATTCAATGAATACGCACAGATTATTCAGACCAGAGATGGATTACTGCTGGAAAGTTTAAACCAGCCAAAATCCGTCAAAGAATTCGAGGGCAGCAATCTTTTCTATAAAAGCTACCCCGACTTTCCGGATTTAATCCGCTGGTTTGAATTGGTTCATATTGAAAAGCACCTAACGAGATTAAAATCCATGGGGATCATCCGGCAGGATAGGAACAAGTGGGTAAGAGCATAAGGCAAAGCGTATGGGGCATAGAGCAGAGGGAATTGAAGTCGGAAGTGGGAATGATTGAAAGTGGGAAGTCGGAATGCGGAAGTCGGAAATGCTGGAATTGGGAAAACGAAAGACAGAGGGCGTGGAGCAGAGCGCGTGGTGTATATTATACAGTTGGTGGGGGCGGTTTCCAACCGCGAGTTAAAATGGATTAATTCCGATATATCTCGTGACTGCCCCGCTTTAAAACAGGCGGGATGCAAGCACAAGCCACTCCCACAAATATAAATGGGAGAGAAAAATGAACAATGAAAGTATCAGCCAAACCGATGGTGATGTAAAAATCGTCCGCACGACATCGACCTTTGACTGTGGGGGAAGATGCCCGCTTCGCCTGCACGTCAAAGACAACCGCATCCTTCGAATCGAGGGCGATGACGCCGCAGAACCCGATCAGCTCAGAACCTGTTTAAGGTGCCGCGCGCTCAGGCAGTATGTTCATCACCCGGCAAGGCTCATGTACCCGCAGAAACGGGTCGGAAAACGGGGTGCAGGCAAATTTGAACGCATATCCTGGGATGAGGCCTTCGATACCCTGGCCGGTCATTTGAACCGCGTCAAAGAGACTTACGGCAACGAGGGCATATTTCTGGCCACCGGTGGCGGCTACCTCGCCGGCCTGCACAATGGCGGCTTGGCCGCCCAGCGTCTCCTGAATCAGTACGGCGGTTGTGTCACGCATTACGGCAATATTTCCTCGGAAGGTGCTGTCTGGGCCTCATTGACCCAGTATGGATCCGTTATGGTCGGAAACAGCCGGGAAGACTTGCTTAATTCAAAGCTCATTATACTGTGGGGCTGGGATCCGGCCCGCATGATATCCGGCACCAACACCATGTATCATGTCATCAAGGCCAAAGAAAGCGGTGCCAAAATCATTGCCGTGGATCCGCGGTACCATGACACGGCTGCCACGGTGGCCGATGAATGGATTCCGATCCGGCCGGGAACGGACACGGCGGTGTTTGTTGCCATGGCCCATGTCATGATCAAAGAAAATCTCCACGATCAAGCCTTTCTGGACAAATACACGGTCGGGTTCGATCAGTTCAGAGAATATGTTTTAGGTCTGGAAGACGGCCTAGAAAAAACACCGGCCTGGGCAGCTGAAATCTCGGGAGTCGACGCTGCCACAATTGAAGGCCTGGCCCGTGAATACGCCGGTACCAGACCGGCTGCGTTGATGGACTGCCAGGGACCGGCCCGCAGCGCCATGGGAGAGCAGTTTAACCGCTGTGCCGCCACGCTGTGTGCTATGACCGGAAATGTCGGCCGTCCGGGCGGCAGCGCCTGCGGCGGATTAATGGGTATTCCGGTAGGGCATATGTTTCGTATGTCCGCCATTCCACCGGGTAAAAATCCGTTTGAATTGGATGGACCGAACGTCAAGGGAACTCTTGATATCCGCATGCGCGTTATCAAGCGGGTTCACATCAACAAACTTTTCGATGCCATCCTGGAAGGTAAACAGGGCGGTTATCCGGCAGATATCAAAATGATGTGGTCCATGTGCAACAATTACTTAAACCAGACCGGCAACAGCAACAACGCCGCTGCCGCGCTGCAGAAACTTGAATTTTTCTGCGTTCAGGAATTATTCATGACCGCTCAGGCGCGCTACGCCGACCTGTTGCTGCCGGTTACCAGTGCCGTTGAACGCAGCGACCTCACCCGTCCTTGGCCCTCGGGACCTTATTTCACGTTTATGAACCGCGCCCTGGACCCCCTGGGTGAATGCAAATCCGACTTTGACATTGTCAGTGAACTGGCGCAACGACTTGGCATCGAAGGATTTAATCCGTACACGGAAGAAGAATGGCTGAAAATGTTTGTGGACAACAATCCGGAATACCAGCAGCATATCAAAGACTATGACAAGTTCCGGCAAGACGGTATCCACCGGGTAAAACTGGATGAACCCATCATCGCTTTCAAGGAACAAATCGACGATATTGAAAACAACCCCTTCCCGACCCCATCGGGCAAAATTGAAATTTTCTCCCAACGGGTTGCTGATTTAAATAAAGCGGATACGCCACCCATTCCTAAATACATGAGCACATCGGAAGATCGCTTCGATCCATTGACTGCCAAATACCCGCTGCAACTGATAACGCCCCACCCGAAAAACCGGGTTCATTCAGAGCTATACGAAGTTGATTGGCTCAGAGAGGTGGAACCGCACCGCGCCTGGATCAATCCGATCGACGCCGAGCCGAGGAACATCAGGGACGGAGACGAGATTTTTGTTTTCAATGACCGCGGCAAGGTTGCCATCACGGCCTGGGTCACGGAAAGAATTATCCCCGGAGTGGTCAGCATCTTCGAAGGCGCCTGGTACACACCCGATAAAGACGGAATCGACCGGGGAGCCTGTGCCAACACATTGACCAACGACGCCTATTCCGGCGGCGGCGCCGCCGTGTTGAATACGAGCTTGGTAGAAATCGAGAAGATATAAAATATTTATTTTCACCGCAGACGCGAAGGCCGCAGAGGAAGGATAATAATCTCATTGGTGTTGAGAGGACACCAATGAGAAAACCATCGCTGCTTCACAGCAGGCTATTAGTGTAACAGCAAAATTCTAATTTATTGGTGTTTATTGTATCGTGCATAAGATTCATTGCTGCCAAAAGATAACTGTGCCCGAAGGAATTGTTTGTTTTGCTTTGCCCACCTTCTCGAGGGCAAAGCAAAAAGAATTGAACCTCTGGGTCCTCTGTGCCTCGAGCGAAGCGGGCGGTGAATAATTCAAAATTAAATGGAGAATTGACAATGCAAGTTGGCTTTTATTTTGACCAGACAAGATGCACCGGATGCAGTGCCTGCCGTGTGGCCTGCAAGGACTGGAACGACATCCCGGCCGGGCCGGAAAACTGGATGCGGATTCGCTACACGGAAAAAGGCAAATTCCCCAAACCATATGTGAGCTATATGATCGCTCCCTGCTGGCACTGTGCCGAACCGGTATGCGCAGAGGCCTGCCCGGTGGACGCCTTAACAAAGCGCGCTGAAGACGGCATTGTACTGGTGGACAGCGGTGCCTGCCTTGGTAATACAGAGTGCGATGCCAAATGCCTGAAGGCCTGTCCCTATGACGCACCGCAGTTCGGTCCGGATGACGGCGCTAAAATGCGAAAATGCAATTTTTGTCTGGATCGACACCTGGCAGGCAAGCTGCCGGACTGTATCGAAGCATGCCCCGTGCGTGCTCTTGATGCCGGGCCATTGGCGGACTTGGAAAAAAAATACGGCACGAATAAGGATGCCGTCGATTTCAAATATTCGAAAGGTACGAAACCGGCAGTGGTTTTAAAGTCAAAGTCTTTACCGGAGTAGATAGAGTGAACCAATAGTTTTAATCAGATGCATCTAGGTTTAAAATAGCGAAATGAAGTGCGAGGTAAATTATGCCGACTATCGATTTAAGCGTCATTGGCAAGAAAACAGAACCTGTAGTATTTGAATACACCTGGCGCGACGTTGTGCTTTACGCGCTGGGTGTCGGCGCCACGGCCGAAGAATTGTCGCTGGTTTACGAAGATGCACCCGGCGGACTTAAAGTCCTACCAAGCTTTTGTGTCGTGCCGGCCATGCGGGCATTTCCCAGGTGCGGCGATGATATTGAATGGTCGCTCATGCTGCATGGTGAACAGACCATCCGCCTTTACCACCCGATCCCGCCGGAGGGAAAATTGGTTCAGACAGGGGTGATCACCGATATTTTCGATAAAGGCAAGGGTGCCGTTTTTCAGGCCAAGATCAGCGGTGAAGCCGGGGACGGCACTCACATTTATGACGCTCATTGGGCCATTTTTTATTTGGGCGCCGGCGGTTTTGGGGGTGATCCCGGCCCAAAGGCCGAATCAATAAATCCGCCGGAGGGAGTCGAGCCGGATTTCAGTTTCTCTTGTATAGTCGCCGAAAATCAGGCAGCTCTCTATCGCTTGAGCGGCGATCTCAATCCTTTGCATCTGGATCCGGCAGCAGCTAAACGGGGCGGCTTTGACCGCCCGATCCTCCATGGCCTGTGCACCTATGGGATTGTCACAAGATTATTGGTCAATGGACCATTGGATGGTGATGTCAACCGATTAAAGAAATTTAAGGCCCGATTTTCCAGCACCGTTTATCCCGGCGATACGTTGACCACCGAAGGCTGGAAAACTGATGGCGGGTACATCATCCAGGCGAAGACGCGAAATAATATTGTTTTGAGCAATGCAGTGGCGGTAGTTGAATAAATAGACAATTGGATGGGATGACGTTATCTCCCCAGAGTCTATGGTTTCGAGGAATCCGTTAGTGACGCGACCGTAATTCCTTCGGAAGCCCTGATGCATATTTTTTAATTTTCATAAATAAAACAGAAAGGAAATAGAATGAACATCGACGACGTTAAAAAAATTGCCGTAATAGGTGCCGGCAACATGGGGCATCAAATTTCCCTGCTTTGTGCGATCCACGGTTACACGACCACCTGTACCGATATCAATGAAAACATCCTCAAAAAAGCCGAAGCCTTTACCGACTCGTATCTTCCCGGCCGCGTGCAAAAAGGCCGCTTAACCGAAGAGCAGGCCCGGGCAGCCCGGGACCGGATAACGTTTACCGCCAGTATGGAAGCGGCGGTGAAAGACGCCGATTATGTCATTGAAGCGGTCCTGGAGGTGCTGGATCTGAAACGCAAGATATTTGCCGATCTGGACAAAATGGCTCCACCCCATGCAATCCTGGCCTCCAACAGCTCGGCCATCATCAGCTCCAAAATCGCCGACGCCACCAAACGGCCGGAAAAAGTCCTCAACGTTCATTTTTTCAACCCGGCTCTCGTGATGAAGCTCGTGGAGGTGGTCCAGGGGCCGCATGTGTCCGATGAAACCAGAGAAATATCCATGGCACTTTGCGAAAAGCTTGAGAAGGTGCCGGTTCACCTGAAAAAAGAAGTCGACGGGTTCCTGCTTAACCGCATATTCGGCGCTATTACCCGGGAGGCCCTCTGGTTGCTGGAGATGGGTGTCGCCAGCATGGAAGATATTGACAAGGCCCAGGTATACGGTGCCGGGCATCCCATGGGAACCTTTCGCCTGATGGACCTGACCGGCATCGATCTGACCTATATCATGGGAATGGAAGCCTTTCGGGAAACCGGTGATGTGCGTCACCTGCCCAGTCCGAGCGTTGTCGAAAAATACTGTAACGGCGAATATGGCCAGAAGACCGGCAAGGGATGGTATGATTACAGGGATAAGTAAAATTGCGGATCTCGGATTGCGGATTGCGGATTTTTCCTAATAACGAATAACCAATAACGTTCCGAAGAAATACGGAGGTAACGTGGCAACCAGGTTTGTGAGCGAACGCAATATCAAATTTCTATTATACGAAGTTTTCGATGTTGAATCTTTTACGAAATACGAATACTACAGCGAGCACAATCGCAAGATGTTCGATATGGTCCTAAAGGCAGCCATCAAACTGGGCCAAGACCTGTTGTTTCCCATTTTTGAGGAAATGGACCGCAATCAGCCCGAATTGGTCAACGGGCAAGTCAAGGTCCATCCATCCGTCAAAACCATCATGCAAGAATTCGGCGAAGGCGGCTGGATCTCCAGCCGGGTTCCCTTTGATCAGGACGGGGAACAGCTGCCAAGCATGGTGGCCGACATTTGTGAATTTATCTTTGCCGCCGCCAACTATTCTGCCCATGCCTACCCCGGCCTCACATTTGGCGCATCACACCTGATCGAGTCCTTCGGCAGCACAGAATTATACGATACATACGTTCCCAGGATGCGCGCCGGTGATTGGCAGGGCACCATGGCCCTGACCGAACCGGAAGCCGGCTCTTCCCTGTCGGATATCACCACCATGGCCGAGCCGACCGATGAAGGATTCTATCGCATCAAGGGCCAGAAAATCTTCATATCCGCCGGTGATCACGACGGGGTTGAGAATGTTGTTCATCTGATGCTGGCTAAAATCGAGGGGGCGCCGGCCGGCGTAAAAGGGATTTCCCTTTTCCTGGTACCCAAAAAACGTATCGATGACAACGGAAACCTCGTATCCAATGATGTGGTTGCATCCGGTGTATATCACAAACTCGGCTATCGCGGATGCCCGATTGTGCAGCTGAGTATCGGCGATAAAAATGATTGCCGCGGGTGGCTGGTCGGAGAACCACACAACGGATTGAAATATATGTTCCAGATGATGAACGAAGCCCGCATCGGTGTCGGCATGGGGGCCACGGCCATGGCCACGGCCGCCTATTATGCCTCGCTAGAATATTCGAAAACCCGTCTCCAGGGACGCAATTTGTCCCGCAAAGATCCCACCCTGCCACCGGTTGCCATCATTGAACATGCCGATGTTAAGCGCATGCTGCTGTTTCAACGCGCCGTTATTGAAGGCGCCCAATCCCTTTTGATGCAATGCAGCAAGTTTGTCGATTTCCAGAAAGTGCTGGATGGTGAGGCGAAAGAAAAATATCATCTCCTGCTGGAAATCCTGACGCCGATTGCCAAAAGCTACCCCTCGGAGATGGGAATTCAGTCCGTCAGCCAGGGGTTGCAATGCCTGGGCGGTTCCGGCTATTGCGATGACTACCCGCTGGAACAATATTACCGGGATTGCCGCATTCATCCTATCCATGAAGGCACCACCGGTATACAGGGGATGGATCTGCTGGGCAGAAAGGTGATTATGAAAGACGGTCAGGCCTTACTGCTGTATATCAACGAATTGCATGATACGATCGCTGCTGCCAGGGAATTCAAAATGCTTGAAAAATTCGCCAATGAACTTAGCGAATCACTGACGAGTCTGCAGGAGGTCACCCGGCATCTCGTATCGATTGCCGGGCAAGACGGGCCGGAAGCCTTTCTGGCCGATGCGACACTCTATCTTGAATTTTTTAGCATTATTACCATTGCCTGGCAGTGGCTGCTGCAGGGCCTAGCGGTTCAGAAAGCCTTAAACAATGGTGCCAAGAAAAAAGATTTAAACTTTTATGACGGTAAAATGTTCACCCTGCGGTATTTCTTCGCCTATGAGCTACCCAAAACTCTGGGCCTGGCAAAACGGCTCATGGATGCTGATCCATTGACTGTTGAAATGCAAAAAGAGCATTTTAACGATTAAATATAAACATAACAAAATAATGCCTAAAATGCCTAAAATTAGGGTGTCGCTTCGCGCCATCTTTTCTATGAACAGATATTTAGCATCGGAAATACCTGAATTCAGAAACAAAATATTTTCGTTCAAATGAAAGATCTTAGGAGATCAAATTTATGGCGGCTGATAGCCCATCAAAAGACGAAGGCATAATATCATTCTTCGACTACTTAAAAGGCTGGTTAGGCCTGTCCTGGCGACTGCCAACCATACTGCGAATCCGAAAACAGGTCGCTAATGTCGGCACTGAAAATCGGGAATCCTGGGGAAGCATGCTGGAAGAAAATGCGGAGAAATTTCCGTCCAATCCTGCGGTCAAGTCCGCTGAAGCACAGTTGACTTGGCGGGAATACAACGAGGCGGTGAATCGCTGCGCCAATTATTTTATTTCCCAGGGGATGGTAAAAGGGGATGTGGCCTGCGTCTTTCTGGAGAATCGTCCGGAAATGCTTATCGTATACAGCGCCATGGCAAAAATCGGTGTCATCAATTCCATGATCAACACCAACCTGCGCCAGGACTCATTAAGGCATTGCCTGTCGCTGCACCCGGCAAAGATGTACATCATTGGAGAAGAGATTATTGATGCCTTTGAAGAAGTAAAAAATGATTTGGGATTACAGCCGGGGCAAAAGCTTTATTTTATGCCGGACAAGAGGCAAATGCCGACTCCCGAAGGTTTCATTAATTTCAACGAAGCTGCTCAAAATTCGCCGGTGTCAAACCCATCCACCACGACCGAAGTCAAGCCGGCAGATACGATCGCTTATGTGTTTACCTCCGGCACCACCGGCGGCATGCCCAAGGCAGCCGTCATCACCCATGGCAGGCTTGTGCGAGGCAAATATTACAATGGCAAGATTGTTTTAAACATGAAGCCTACCGATACCATGTACGTTCCGCTGCCTTTTTTTCACACCAATGCCCTGGCGTTAAGCTGGCCGCCTGTTTTTGCCAATGGATCCGCTGTCGCCATTCGCCGCAAATTCAGCGTCAGGAACTTTTGGAGCGATGTCAGAAGATACAATGCCACATCCTGGTGCTATATCGGAGAATTATGCCGCTACCTGATGAATCAGCCGCCCCAATCCAATGATCGCGACAATCCGCTCACAAAAATCATCGGCAACGGTCTGCGACCGGATATCTGGCATAACTTCAAGAATCGCTTTGGCATCTCCAAGGTATACGAAATATACGGGGCGGCCGAATCCAATCTCTACTTTGTCAACATTCTCAATCTTGATTGCACGGTGGGACGATGCACCCAGCCCTATTCCATCGTAAAATTCGATGTTGATGAGGACACTGCGATTAGAGATAAGAATGGATTCATGCAACGGGTTGAGGTGGGCCAAACCGGCCTGCTGCTAGGTGAGATTTCGGAGGCCAATCCTTTTATCGGATATACCAGCAAAGAAGCGACGGAGTCAAAAATTATTCACGAAGTATTTTCCAAGGGAGATTCATGGTTTAACACCGGTGACCTCGTGCGGAATATCGGATACGGTCACGTTCAATTTGTAGACCGCACCGGTGATACCTTTCGCTGGAAAGGCGAAAATGTTTCAACGACCGAAGTCGAGGCGGTGGCAAATACCCTGACCCATGTTTCCTTATCAACGGTGTACGGTGTTGAAATGCCCGGCGGCGACGGGCGGGCGGGCATGATTGCGATTATCCCGGAATGCAATCTTGAAAAGTTTGATCTAAAAGCGTTATGCGGCCATTTTCAGAGTACCCTGCCCGCTTATGCGGTTCCCAAATTTTTGAGACTGAATAAAAACCTGGAATGCACGCCGACCCACAAAATTAAAAAGGTTGAATTGAAAAAAGATGGTTTCGACCCTGGCCGGATAAACGACGCGCTTTATGTTTTGCTGCCGGGGGAATCGGAATACCAGTATTTAAGCGGGCAAATATATCAAAATATACTGGATGGGAAATATAGGTTCTAGGAAGTGGGAACGTATAGAAGTGGGAAGTCGGAATGCGGAAGTCGGAAATAAAGATGAAAGCAGGTGAGAAGGTAAGAGCGGATTGTGCTTGCATCCCGCTGTTTTTCAAGCGGGGTAGCCGCGAAAATGATGGCTGCTCAATGAATAATTGTTATCCAAAGACAAGAGACGGATGACCATGAAGAGAAGACGGTAACAATCCTTTTTTCCGACTTCCGTATTCCGACTTCCGATTTCTGGTTTAATTGAATACTCCCTAGTTATTGAGAGGTTTACAGCAATATGACCGAAGAAAAAACCCGTTTGATACGAACCGTTTGCCCGGCGCACTGCGGTATCGATGCCTGCGGAATCACCGCTCATGTGCAGGGTGACCGGGTGGTGAAGGTGGAACCGGCCGGGTTTCCGGATCCGAAGCATCGCCGCATATGCCTGCGCGGGCTTTCCAGCCTGGATATTACCTATCACCCCGATCGTTTAAAATATCCCATGAAACGAATCGGGAAACGCGGAGAAGGGAAATTCGAGCGGATCTCCTGGGACGACGCACTGGATTTCATTGCAGACAAGCTCAAAAAAATTGCGGCCGAACATGGCTGGCCGGCAATCGCCTGGGCGCTCGGAGGCCCGGGGGCCGGAACGACCAAATTCGGCGCCTACCTGCGCCTGGCCAGTCTGACCCGCTCGACCCGTGTCAGCGCATGGGGATACGGGGATGCCGGCCTGCCCTGCGGCAGCCGGATAATTTTCGGTACTCAATTTCCTTTTGGTTTGCTGTTCGGCCAGCTTTGGTCCGGTTCTCCGGATCCCGATATGATTGTCGTCTGGGGCGCCAACCCCGGTGAATCCCAGCCGCTGAACCTGATGCGGCCAATCATGGATGCCAAGGCAAGCGGCGCCCGGCTGGTTGTTATCGATCCACGCTTCACGGTCACGGCATCCAAAGCAGACCAGTATATCGGGGTCAAACCCGGGACAGACGCTGCGCTGGCCCTGGGCCTGATGAATGTCATATTCGAAAACGGGCTGCAGGATGATGCGTTCATTTTGCGTCATACGGTGGGGCCATACCTGGTGCGCGATGACAACGGTCAATATCTGCGAGGCCGGGATATCGGCAGACCCGAGGAAAATGAATATATCATCTGGAATGAAGGAACCGCTTCGCCGAAACCACGCAACGCAGCAGATATTCAGCCGGCTTTGACCGGCTCGTTCACAGCCAATGGAATTCCCTGTAAACCGTCATTACAACTCCTCAGGAACCTGGCCCGGGAGTATAGTCCGGAACATACTGCTGAAATTACCGGTGTTGAGGCGAACCTTGTCACCAGATTGGCCGAGAGAATCGGGAATTCAAAATCCGTAATTTTTGTCACCCATATGGGATTTACACGGACCTACCATGGCGACATTTCTCTCCGGGGGCTTGGCACCGTAGCCGCCCTGACCGGCAACGTGACGGCCACGTTCAAGGGCGGCCATTTGCCGGCCGTCCTGAACTGGAATCCATTTCTGAAGGCCAAACCGGAAACGCCTTCCTATACGCGCCTGGGGATATTGCAGCTATACGATGCCGTGATCAAAGGCAACCCCTTCCCGGTAAAGGCTGTCTGGTTTTCGTTTATCAACTTTTTAAACCAGTGTGCCAACAGCAACAAAATCGCCGAAGAGATGTTTCCGCAATTGGATTTGATTGTCGATACAGAATTGTTTATGACGCCCACCGCGCGCTACGCCGATATCCTGTTGCCGGTTTGCAGTTACCTGGAATTTTCAGACCTGATCCCCCACCCGTATCCCTATGTACAGCTGCAGCAAAAGGTCATCGAGCCGCTTTATGAGTCCCGATCCGACGTGGATATTGCCGCCGGACTGGCCGCGCGCCTGGGGTTCAAAGAGTATTTCGAGGGTGGCCAGGATGCCTTTATCGACCTGATTTTGGATTCCGGCCACGATTCCATAAAGGGGATTACCCGGGAGAAATTAAAGGAACAGGCAATGCCGTTGACGGTTATTCCGCCGATGGATCAGGAACTTGATATCCCGTTTTCGACGGCTTCGGGAAAAATTGAGATGTATTCCGAAAATTTGCTGCAAGAAGGCCAGGCGCTGCCCGTCTTTCTTGAACCCCTGGAATCGCCCATAAAACCCCAGAGCAGCAAATATCCACTTGCATTTATTCAGGGCCACAGCCGCTTCCGGACGCATTCCATGTTTGCCAATGTTGCCTCTCTGCTGGAACTAAACCCGGAGCCATGGCTGGAGATCAATCCCCGGGACGCTGCCTTTCGTAATATTGCCGACAATGATATGGTCACCGTTTTCAATGATCGCGCTCGAACCACTCTCAAGACCAGATTAACAGAAGGTGTTGGTCCCGGCGTGATTAACATTACCGAGGGCTGGTGGATTGATCAATTCAAGGAGGGCAGTGTTAATCACCTGACCCATGATGTGATCAATCCGGTACAGGAAAAGGTTTACGAACCCAATATGCATATGAATGATGTGGCGGTGGAAGTGGTGAAGGCGGAGTGATTCGATTGCGGACTTCAGATTTCGGATTGCGGAATTTGGAAATTCGGCATAGAGCAGAGGGCATGGAGCATAGAGAATAAGACTGATGTATGTGCAGGGGTGGAGGTTTTAGGTTGGAAGTCGCAGGCTGTTTCGGTTGAATATGCTATTTTAGATTAGATTCAAACCGATTTTGCCTCAAACCTATAACGAAGCGCTCCTCGAGACCACCCGACCGCTCTTTTAGCGAAACACTCATCGGGACCACCAAGCCGTTCCGAAAGCATAGCGCTCATCAATATGGAGAGATAATAGTGAAAAAACAATACGGATTGGTCATCGATCAGGAACGATGCATTGGCTGTGAGGCTTGCACGGTGGCCTGCAAGAATGAAAACAAGGGAGTGCGGGGGTTTATTCGTGTATCAACCCTGAATACCCCTCAGAAGGATACGCCGGCTGGGGTATTCCCGAATTTAAAAATGATATTTCTGCCGGCCCTGTGCAACCATTGCGAAAACCCGCCCTGCGCGAAAGCGTGTCCGCTGGAGGCTATTATAAAAGAAGACATTGGCCTTGTGATCCTGGATGAAGAGACATGTGACGGGTGTCAGACATGCCTTGATGCCTGCCCTTATGGGGCCATTGCATTCAATGACGAAAAGAATAAAGCTGAAAAATGTAACTTCTGCCGGCATCGCATTGAGGAGGAACTGGAGCCGTTTTGTGTGATCTGCTGTGAGGGACAGGCAATTCATTTTGGCGACCTGAATAATCCCGGGAGCAACGTTTCACAAATGTTGACCGAGGGGAATGGATATACCCTTAAGCCGGAAGCAGGAACGAAACCGGCGAATTACTACCTTCCGCCAAAGGAACCCCGAGGATTATAATTAAAACAGGGACACATCATGGAACTGAGAAAAAATACAGTTTTTATCAAAATAGACGCCTAAATTGACTTTATGCGTTATTTTCTGTCAAAAACGAGATTTCCATTTTGTTGTTAATGTTATTTGGCTTGGACCAAGCAAAGAAAATGAGACTGGCATGTTCTCCTACATTTTCATGAAGATTCTTGAAAGTCGGCCGCATCGTTACGATTGGGGAATAGACTTTCTTACAAAAGGGCAAGCAAGCAAGATCAAGGGACATATTGTCACCAACTATGTCCAGTCAGGCATGGCCATTCTTGATGTCGGTTGTGGAACTGGAGATTTGGCTGTCAGAGCCGCGCGGACAGGTGCATTTGTGACCGGAGTTGATATTTCGGAAGGCATGTTAGCTGTTGCACAGGAGCGGATAAAGAAGAACGGACTGGAAAACCAAGTCGTTCTTCATCATGCTGGAGTTGTTGAAATAGACAGCCTGTTTGATGAAAAAAGCTTCGATCTCATTACATCTACCCTTGTGATGAGTGAGTTGTATACCGAAGAGCGCGAATGGGCCCTGAAGGAGCTATTCAGAATCCTGAAACCTGATGGAAAATTATTGGTAGTCAGTGAGGTAAGACCAAAACTATTTCTGAAACGAGCGATCTATTACGCGCTGAGATTCCCACTGGCTCTTATCACCTATCTCATTTCCCAGACAGGTACTAAACCGGTAAGGGATATTGCTGTTGAAATGCGTCAAGCGGGATTTGAAATCACAGAGGAACGTTATTCGTTTCTCGAAAGTTTCGTAACCGTTGTCGCAAGAAGATCAACGGGTGCACATCTCGCGGCCGTCGCGCGAGTGATGAAGCCCGATCAGGATAGGTCACAAATCAAATCACTCATCGATTTCTGTGGGCGATGGTTTCCTAATCCAGTGGTGCCGGGATTACGGAGAATCGGTACACCGGACAGGAACAGTCCGGTCGTCGTTACCGGAAATTTTCACCTTACGGTTCGTCGAGTCGAAAAGGCACTTACAAGTCAGAATTGCTATTTGCTCGTTGTACAGTCAAAAGGTATCAACGTCTGGTGTGCATCTGCCGGAGGGGAGATGAACACTCATTCCATCACAACGGCTCTGAAAACGAGTGGCATTGCCAGTCTCATTGATCACAGGGACCTTATTCTGCCGCAGTTATCTGCTCCGGGAATTGATACAAAACTGTTGAAGAAGGTGAGTGGCTGGAAGGGGAAATGGGGACCCGTATATGTTAACAGCCTACCTGAGTCAATCGCGAACGGCCATACCAAAACTGAAGAACAGCGTAGGGTTCATTTTGACTTGCCATTTCGGATGGAAATGCTGTTCGCCATGAACTTTTTGCTGTGGCTTTTCTTTTCCGCCATTGCTCTGACCATTCATCCTGTTTGGGCGGTTTTCATAACACTGATTTTCTGGAGTGCAGGATTTATTCTATATGCTGGGTACTATCTTTTACCTTTTAAGAGCGGGTGGTCTAAAGCGCTGATGTTAGCAATCGCTGCCATAGCCGTTTTTGTCGGAATCTCCGAACATGCTACCGGTAGTCCCTGGCATTATAAGGGTTGGATGATTTTCACTGCGCTGGTTATCTTGTCCATCGGGTTCGATCTCAAAGGTATCGTCGGTGGTCAAACCTCTGAGGCTGAAGCATTTCTGCACAAACTGGGTTTTGAGTCCTTCGGACATCTCTTTCAATCCAAGGCCGTTCACACGGGATTCATCACCCAAGACAAATCCAGATGTGTTAATTGCAATACCTGCGGCATGGTATGTCCTGTAGGTGTTTTCGGCATTGTCAAACATAAAAATGATGTCATCATAGTTGATGATACGACCTGCCTGAAGTGCAATGGTTGCGTAATGCAATGTCCCCAAAAAGCTCTACGGCTCAGTTAAAATTTGCCCAATAAAAGATAACCACCACGGAAAATATTACATCAGGGAGGACCAAGCAATGGACCAAACCAGCGGAAAACAATATATGCTGTCGGCTTTGAGACGAAAACATATGGACCGGGTTCCGACAACGGTGTTGATAGGCCCTTACTGTTCACGTTTAACTCGATACAGTGTTAAGGAAATATTGACCGATGCCCGCAAAAGTACCGAAGCACATCTTGCTTTTCACGATCGATTCAATCCCGACAGCCTGGTGGTTTATAACGACATCTACCTTGAAGCGGAAGCCGTTGGCTGTGAATTGGAATTTCCCGAAGATCGCATCTCACATCCGAAGCGGGCCCTGCTTGAAGATAAAACGCATCTGGCGCGGCTGAGCGTGCCGGATCCTCAGAAAGACGGCCGGATACCATATTTCATCGAAGTTTGCCAACGGGTATCCGCTCACGTGCGTGAAACGACCGCTGTGGGATTGGGGCATTCCGGCCCGTGGAATATTGCCATGCATCTCAGGGGTGCTGAAGCCCTGCTGATGGACACCGCCACGGACCCCAAGTTCGTTCACGAGCTGATGAAGTTTGCCACCGAAGTCGTGCGGGAGATGGGTGACGCGCTGATTGAAGCCGGATTCGCGCCATCCTTGGGAGAGGCGGGCGCATCCTGCAGCCTTATTTCACCTTTCATTTATCAGGAATTTATCAAGCCGTACCACAAAGAGCTTTGCAGCTATTTTCGATCAAAGAAGCGATTTATGTCCCTTCACATCTGCGGCAAAATCGATCCGATCATGGAAGACATTCTCGAAACCGGAATCTATCTTCTCAGCCTAGATGCCGGTTCATCGCTGCAAAAATTGGCCCACTTGGCGAACAACAACCTGGTCATCATGGGCAATGTGCCGACCACTCATTTCAGCAGCGGAACCCGCACGGAAATGGAAGCTTCCATCCGCCAGTGCATTGAAACGGCAGCCGCAGAAAGCGGCTATATTCTGGCATCCGGTTGTGAAATTCCATTTGATTCAACCGAAGACCGAATTGAACACTTTTTTGAATACAGCCGGCAATACGGACGGAAATTTATGGCTGGTAACCGTTCAGGGGTTCAAGGTTCATAGGTTCAGGGTTTTTATTCTTTCAAAATGATGGATTCCAGCCAACCAAAATTAAACTGCAAACCGATTATACGTCGAACATCCTTTAAACAACCTTGAACCGTGAACCCTGAACCTTTGAACGCTTGTTACTGACGTGCTAAATGTCACCTGATTCCGATCCAAAACCATATCGCTGGGTAATGCTTGTCCTGCTGTGGCTGCTTTACATCAGCTTTGGCATCGTATCCCGCTCAATATTTCCCCTCGTCACTCCGATCCTGGCCGACCTTGAGCTTTCTTACTCTCAGATGGGTTTGATTCTGGGGTCATGGCAGTTGACCTATATTTTTGCGGCCCTGGTCGCGGGAACAATCCTGGATCGATGGGGCGTTCGCAAATCCATTTTTGCCGGGGCGGTTGTCATCGGTCTTTCGGCATCCTTGCGTTATTTTTGCGGCGGCTTTATGTCCATGTTGCTTGCGGTTGCCCTGTTTGGCCTCGGGGGTCCGATGATATCCATCGGTGGTCCCAAAACAATTTCCTTATGGTTTGCCGGGCGAAGCCGTGGAACGGCCATGGGTATTTACACGACCGGCAACTGGATGGGTGGACTGATGGCTCTGGCCTTGACCAACAGCCTGGTCATGCCCCTGGTTGGCAACAACTGGCGCCTGGCATTCGTGGTCTATGGTGTGGCGACTTTTTCAATCGCTTTGCAATGGTTGCTACTGGCCGGAGGAGACAGGCCGGCAGAACAATCGGAAAGTTCGCGGATCATTGACGTATTCGACAGCCTCATTAAAATAAGCAATGTCAGGATCTTACTGGTTATGGGCCTGTTATCGTTTGCCATCGGTCACGGTTTCTCGAGCTGGCTGCCGAAAATATTAGAAGACAGCGGTATGTCCGCTTCACGAGCCGGCTGGGCTGCTGCGATTTCAATTGCAGCCGGCATTCCTTCCATTCTAATTATTCCGACGATTATTCCGCCACGCTTCAGAGGACGCATCATTGCTATTTTAGCAGTTTTGACCACCATTAACCTTGTTCTGGTGATGAAAATATCCGGAACCGCACTTTACTTAGGCCTTGCAACCCTGGGCTTAATCAGTGCACCCTTTATGGCGCTGCTGTTATTAATTTTAATGGACAGCCCGGGAGTGGAAACCCGGCACCTGGGCTCGGCCGGCGGCATGTTTTTCTGTGTGGCAGAAATCGGAGGTTTCACGGGTCCGTTCATCATGGGACTTCTGGTGGATGCAACCGGTACGTTTATGACGGGCGCGTTGTTTCTGGCCGGCCTTTGCATGACAATGGCGGTGCTGACTTTCTTTCTATACACAGGATACACAGCGCCAGAATGATTTACTCATTCTTCCATTGTAGTGTTGATTTTTAATCAAAGGTGTAGGGTCAGCCATGCGAAACGCTGTGTATGTTTTAAAATTTTCCCTGGTTATAAACAAAGCCCAAGTTACAATTGGATGAATTTTAGCGGTAGCGGCTTCCAGCCGCGGCATTTGATTTCGCGGTTGAAAACCGCTCCCACATTCCCTGTACTTGCTCTTTATATATAACCAGTAAATTTTATTATAATGTTCTTTAACGATTCCAGCAAAAATTTAAATAGACACAATTCCTCAAATATTCAATCTACAATTTTCAATATTCAATACTTAAAGCAGTTCCAGCGGGTGATAAACGTTTAAGCCGGTTCCCTCCTGCAATTGAATCTTGCAGACACTGCTCTCGGTGACGATTGCCTGCATCCCTGAGTCTTTGAAAGCCTGGAACAGGGGCTCACCGACTGCCTGGGACAGCTCGTAACCCAACATGCCCTCTTTCAAACCAAAAGTTCCGGCCATTCCGCAGCAGGTGCCGCTTTCAACCACCTCCATCTCAGCGCCCCGTTTCTTCAGATAAGCGATGGCATGAGCACCGACGCCCAGAGCACGTTGGTGGCAGGCGATATGAAAACCAAAATGGTTACCTTCCAGATGCAGACGGGAATCTTTGGGTCTCTCGTTTTCCAATTTTTCCAGATACTCGAAATACTCATAAGTTTTCTGAGCAACGTCTACGACATCCCGGCGATCGTTCAACAACTTGGGATAGGAAACTTTGAGACAGTAAACCGCCGTCGGCTCGGTCGACACTATATCGTATCCCTGCTGCGTATAGTAGGCCAGGTTTCTGACGTTCTCTTCCGCAACTTTTCTGGCCTGCTGCAAATCCCCGTATCCGATATAGGGGTAACCGCAGCCCTGTTGCGGCGGCATAAGCACTTTACAGCCGCGTGATTCGAGGCGTTCGACAGCGGCCATTCCCAGATCGGGCGCATTGTAATTGGCATAAATATCGGCAAAAAAGGCAACATGGTGAACCGGGTTGGAAACCAGGGTCGCCCCCCGGGTGTCAAATCGCTTGGCCAGTGTTTTGCGACGAAAGACCGGCAGTTGACGGCGCCTGTCGATACCGACATATTTCTCCATCTGTGATCGAAAGAACTGATTTTTCATAAACCAGTTGGATATCGGCGCGGTGGCACTGCCGAATTTGGCCATGGTCTCGGCCGCCATCAGAGCCCGATTGACCAGGGGATGTTTTTCCAATCGACTATAGCGGTCTTTAACCGCTGAAATCATCATGGGAATATCAATTTCAGCCGGACAAATTTCCTTGCAAAGCCCGCAGGAAACACACAGGTGCGCAAATTCCCCGGCTTTTTCCAGCCCGTGCACGGATGCCGTCCAGGGAATACCGATCGGACCGGGATAGATGTAACCAAAAGCATGCCCCCCAACCACACCATAAGTGGGGCATATATTCATACAGGCTGCGCATCGAATACAGTTCAAAGCATCCTGCATCAGGGGATCTTCGCGCATCCGGCTGCGGCCGTTGTCCAAAATAATTATGTGAGATTCCCGGCTGCTGTTGCCTTCACCCTGGCCCAGGGGTGATCGGCCGCCCATCAGGGTTTCATAGGTTGTCAGGTGCTGTCCCACTGCGCTGATCGGATGTGCCAGCATCATCTGCAACGCATCTTCAACCGTCTCCACGATTTTCTCCCGGCCCATGATACAGATATGAACATCCGGGATGCTCGAGACCAGCCGGGCATTGCCTTCATTGGTTTCAATGACGATCACTCCCAGCTCAGCGATTCCGATGTTGGCGCCGGTCATGCCGATATCGGCATTTAAAAAGTAAGGCCGCACGAATCGGCGAACGGCTTTCATGATCGCGTCCGCATCGTCGGGAATATCTTCACCGGTGGCTTTGCGGAAAATTTCCGCCACATCCGCCACGGTTTTGTGAACCGCCGGAAAAACCAGGTGAAACGGTTTCTCGTGTACCTGCTGGATGATCAGCTCTCCCAGGTCGGTCTCGATCACCTCCATCCCGGCTGCTTCCAGGGGTTCATTGACTTCAATCTCCTCGCTGGTCAGTGACTTTGATTTGGCCACAATTTTGGCATCCCGCTGCCGGGCAATTTTCAGAATATAGTCAATGGCCGCTTTACCGTCTTTCGCTAAATATACGGATGCGCCGCGCTGTCGAACCTTGTCGGCAAATTGGTCCACCAGTTCATCCTGTTTTGCCAGGCACCGCAGCTTGGTTTGCCGGACTTCCTTTCTAAAATTTTCACCGCCGGGCAACAGATCCACTGCTTTACGTCGATTGTCCCGGCCTCGTTTCATAGCGGTGTATAGCGCATCCCTTTTGGGTTTTTCGCCCAGGGCCTTTTCGACTTTATCGCAGAGCCGTGTGAAAGAAGATTCAGACATATTCAATTCCTTTTAATGGGCGATAACACTCATTGTTAGTTGTCGGTGGTTTGTTGTCAGTTTGCTCAATTTACAATTATGACATGGGTTTCGGCGGGTCCGTGTACGCCGAGAATTAATCGCATCTCGATATCTGCCGTACGGCTGGGGCCTGAAATGAATGAGACGTTTGCATTTAAAGGATTTTTCTCATAAAATATGCGGATGGGGACTGCTGCCTCCATCAGGGTTGTAACTAAGTCAGACGCCCGCAGCAGGCTTATGTGCACCAGCGGCAGGGCAGTCACCAGGCGCAGGGAATCGTCAGTGGTAAATTCGACAATTGCCCCGGTCTCGGCAATGGCAAAGTCCGACCATGAGATGCCGGCCTGGATAGTATCAAAGGCTGCGGGCAAATCCGTGTTGTTGAAAGGCGGTCGCAACACGTCCATTCCCTTATCGGCGATTTGCTGATCCAGCTTTTGGCCAAATTCTTCCGGAAACTCGCTCAAAGCCACTTTTGTCGTCGCTTTTTCCTGAAGAATGGAAAACACTTTATCTGCTGCTTCGCTCATTCCGGTAACCAGATGGACTATCCCCGCCAGCGATTCATGTTTTTTTTGAAACTGTTGTACGATATTATCATTCATGCCATTTAAATTCCTTCTGAATATGACCCGATTAAAAACCCCTAGGTTGACTGCTCCTAATTAATGCGAAATGAATATGAAATCAAGTAGATAATTTAGGTTGCGAGTGACCGGGACAAACCTTGCCGGACAAGTTTACAATCGGCATGAAATTTGACTATCTTTTACGCCAGCCACGCAATCCCCAGTGCAGCGATATTAAAGCGAAAACGGTGATTCCGGCCGAGATCATGCCTGTTGCAGCAATGCCGCCGGTCAACCAGACCGGACCTCCGATCAAGGCACCGACAATCCTTCCCAGCCCGGCTGCAGCAGTGAATCCGGCTATCATGGTCGACCGCATTCCGGGTCGCAATTCCGTGCATAGGGCCAGACTGGATATAATCGTAAATTCAAATATTAAAAAGAGTATAAACAACCCGGCCAGTGCCAGGTAAAATGATTGACTGATAAACGGCAACAGCACATAGGCAGCGCAGCACAACAGAATTCCGAGAGAAACAACCCGTTTTAAACCTAATCGATCGGATAGGGTTGCGACCATTATCTCTCCTAAAAGCTCTGCAGCTCCTATGACGCCGGTTCCAAGGCCCAAAACGACAATCCCGACATCAAATGCTTTTTCCAGCCAGGCCCCGTAAACCACAAAAAGATTGTCGATCGCGGCACTGAAGAAAAATACATATGCCATAGCACCCAGCGAAGGGGTGTCCTTGAACAGGATTTGCAGCATTTTTTTATACTGCTGCAGCTGAACTGGTTTTGAATAATCTTTATTATCGCCGGAAAAAAAAATTGCCAGGACGAAGGCACCCAGAATACCGATTATTCCCATGACGAAAAAAGGAGATCGCCACCCGACGCTGTTAATCAGCAGCGCAATCAATGGTATCCCGACCAGCGTGCTGCCGGCCCAGCTGATTTCCATCAAACCGATTGCCATTCCCCGGCGCCGGTATGGCACTCTTTCACTGATATAAGCCTGAACTGCCGGGTCAAAAATACTTTTCCCCAACCCGGCCATAAGTAAAGCGATCAGTACAACGCCGTATAACGGAACCAACCCGCCGGCCAGCATCCCGATCCCCAGCAGCAGCATGCCAGCGATCATCAGCTTGCGATATCCGATTCGGTCGCCAATCGGACCAAAAACGATCCCCAGTAGAGAGGTTGCCCAGTTTACCGCAATTAACGAGGTAATGGCTGTCAGCGGCACCCCCAAACCACGGCTCAATGCCGGGGCAAACGGATAAGCAAAGCGCCGGGCCGTGCTCAGCAACAGGCGGCAGATTACCACGACGCCTATTTTCAGAATTAATTGGGATCGGGTCTGGCTTTGAGTGCTTTTGTTAGCTTGATTGAGGTTTAACATAAAGCGCCGAACATAAGTAATCAGACATGAGCGTCGCCCCTGGTCTGAAAAGCGACCAGCCTAATCATGAAGTAATTTTGCCATTTTGGCGTAAAGCCCGCCCCCACGAGATGCTGATCAACCTGTTGAGTAGCGCTGGGCAGCGGCGGGGTTTATCCCCATCGAACGGTCCATAGCAAGCACCATCTTCTTGGAATCGCTTAAAGTTAGATCAGACAGTCAACCGGATTTTTTAATCTCTCAGCAGGACGGACAAAACCCTGCTGAGAGCCTGTCAAACATGATTATAAAAGATTCTCCAAGATGAATAAATCTGATGAAATCGTAACCCATCTCGGTCCCGCCTACTCAGGCACAGACCATTGAAACCACCAGGGCAGCCAACCCCAGGCAGCGGATGTACCGGGTCCGAATCTATCATCCCAGGTAGCCAGTTCATCATCCAACGCATCCCAGATACCTTCTATCGAAATTTCCTCATCGCTCATGCCGATCAGAGGGTCGTCGAAATCGGCATCGAAGATGATGACTTTTTCTTTGCCCTCCTTGTTGGACCATTCTTTCCATTTGGGAAGATGATGGCCCTTGGGTTTTCCGGTGCGGGCGAAATTGGCCATGTACTTCATCATGGCATCGCTGAGCTTCATCCGGCCGTCAAAATCATTGCCCGGGCTGAAAGAGTATCCCCACAGGCTCGTATCGGCGCCAAAGAAGAAGCTAATTTCCATTGCATGGCCGGCAGCGTAAATAAAATCGAACGGTGCCGGTCCCGACCCGATGGCACTGTTGCCGCCCCATCTGAAATCATAGGCAAAGACATGTTTCTGCTGCTCCCTCAACGCCCTGGCCCGCTCATCGACAAATTTGGCCCGCCAATTGCGGCCCCCGTAATAGCCCGTGACCTCATAAAGAGTCTTGTCAAAATCAGTCGGGAGCACATCGTCTAACGTCGTAGATCCATCGCCATCGAGTACTTCAAACCGCAGATCCCACCACGACTGAAGTCCAAATGCGGGGCCGTATAACGGCATGAAAGCCTTGGTCTCATATTCGTTGGCGCCTACTATAATAGGCACCTTATTATATTTGCCTGATCTGATGGTGGCAACGACACTGCCTGGAAGAACATAACCGTCCTGATAGGCATCATAGGTCGGCAATGTTCCAAATAAGGCATAATAAGCCTCAAATATTTCATGACTGGTCTTTCCTCTTAGGTATGCTTCCACATCACCGCCCGGGACTCCGGACAACCCATCAGCTGCCAAAAGCGCTGCAATGGTATTTTCAGCCTGAGCTTTACCCTCTACGACAGTGTCCGTTGTCATGCCGCCGCTCTGGGACATGGCCCGGTGGAAAAGGCCCTTGGCCAGGGGTGAAATCACGAGATTCATGACGTTATGGGCACCGGCAGACTCACCGGTAACGGTAACTTTTTTAGGATCACCGCCGAAGGCCTTGATGTTTTTCTTGATCCATTCAAGGGCCCGGATGGTATCCAGGGTGCCGAAGTTGCCGGAGTCATCTTTGGGATCACCGTGTCTGAGTGCCGGATGGGTTAACCACCCCAAAGGCCCCAGCCGGTATTGAATCACCACAACGACCAGGTCGCCTTTGAGCGCCAGTACCGAACCGTCGTAATCTTCGGCTTTTCCAAAATTGTTTGATCCCCCGTGGATCCAGACATAGACCGGCAGGTTCTTTTTTTTGTGAGTCGGGCGGTATATGTCTAAATAAAGGCAATCTTCGCTGCCTTCCGCGGTACTGCTTCTGATCCAATCGCTGCCCGTAATCAACTGCGTGCAGGGCTCACACTCCACTGAGCCGTCCCGTACACCGTGCCACTTGGCGGGCTTTTCGGGTGCCTTCCAGCGCAGGTCTCCTACCGGCGGCTGGGCAAATGGAACACTTTTCCATGCCAGGGCTCCCGAATCCGTCTCAGATCCCTGGATTTTTCCATACTTGGTAATGACGGTTGTTGGAAACTCCCTGCTCCTTTTGTTCCAGCGGTGGGCATAACCGGGAACTGCACTAATTAGCAAACCGGCCACTACCAAAGCAATTACTGCGATGATGAAATTATTATTTTTTTTCATTATACTTTCCTCCATCTATTTCAGAATTCAAAAAAATAATTCGACGCGAAATAACCAGCAATTCTTACCCATTCATCGATCGGTTTTGGAAAAGATAAGCAGCTCCCGGCAGATCGGGAAGGAACTTCCGGAAGCGATCTCAGCCTAGTTTTAAGATTTCTTTCATCGCAAACATTTTCAGACAGCTCTCATTTTTTGGTTGCAGAAAATCAAGGATCGCCGCATTAGGTGCTTTATCAGGTTGCAGGACAATCGATCAATGGCTAGAAGCTTGAATTTTCCGGTATTTTAGGTCCGGCATCTCTCGCAACAGTTTGTCCAATGCATCTTCAGGCAGTCGGATTTTATCCGATGTGGTCATGCCCCCCGGTGCCCTGAGGACCAGCACCGGACATTTAATCCGGGGAAAAAACTTGCTAATATTATATCCGGTAAGGTTTTGGGCCGCTTCTTTGATGTGTTCCGCTTTTACCCGTGATGGCAATGTTATCTAAAATGAAACATATTAAGGAATAACAGCAAAGCGATAGTTATCGATCAGATGTAGATGTCAACAATGAATTGTTATTTGTCAGTAGACTTCTATGCAATAAAATATTATATGTCAAGCATTAGCCTATGGTTTTCTTGTTTTAAAAATTTTTAACAATGGTCATGGATATCATCTATATGAAACGATATAAAGATGTTGGCTATATGGAAACTTTCGATATTTCATTGATATCATTTTAGAAGCTTGATAATGATATGAATTCGTTATCAATTAAAAAAACACGCGAACCTGATCGATTGCCTGCACCAGAATGAACGCCATTCGTCGGAGCAATGGAGCCAGGCTTCAAATCCAGCCAACAGGAGAAAAATCAATGCCAATGATGACCGCCGAACAATATGAAAAAGGTCTCAGGAAGTTAAATCTGGTCGTCTATATGTTTGGAAAGCAATTGGATAATGTGGTGGATGATCCCATCATCCGGCCCTCCATGCAGGCCGTGGCCAAAACTTACGACATGGCGCACCGTCCCGAACATGAAGACCTTATGACCGCCACATCGCATATCACCGGGAACAAAATAAACCGCTTTACCCACATCCATCAAAGCGTCGAGGATCTGGTCAAAAAAAGCAAAATGGGCCGACTGCTGGGGCGGGAAACCGGATGCTGCTTTCAACGCTGTGTGGGGATGGATGCCCTGAACGTATTGTCCATTGTCACCTATAACATGGACCAAAAGTTGGGCACCGATTACAATCAGCGTTTCTTGAAGTATCTCGAATATGTCCAGGAAAGCGATTTTACCTGCGACGGCGCCATGACCGACCCCAAGGGAGACCGCAGCCTGCCCCCGCATAAACAGCCTGATCCGGACCATTATCTGCATGTCGTCGAAGAACGAGACGAGGGCATTGTGGTGCGGGGCGCCAAGGCCCATCAAACCGGGGCCGTCAACTCCCATGAAATCATCGTCATGCCGACCATTGCCATGCGGCAAGAAGACCGGGATTATGCGGTATCGTTTGCCCTGCCGGCCGATGCCGAAGGAATCGTATATATCATGGGGCGCCAGTCCTGCGACACGCGCAAGCTTGAAGCAGGCCTGCTGGACCGCGGCAACATCTTTTTCGGCGGACACGAAGCCCTGGTGGTTTTCGACGATGTCTTTGTCCCCTGGGACCGCGTGTTCATGTACAAGGAATTTGAATTTGTGGGGCAGCTGGTTGAAAAATTTGCCGCCTTCCACCGGCAAAGTTATGCCTGTAAGGTCGGCGTGGGTGACGTGCTGATCGGTGCCTCCCAAACTGCCGCCGAATATAACAATGTTGCCGGAGCCTCGCATATTAAAGACAAAATCATTGAAATGAACCACCTGAACGAGACCCTGTATTGCGGTTGCATTGCCTGTGCGTCGGAAGGTTTTAAGGAAGATTGCGGGACATATTCCGTGAATTCACTTTTGGCCAATATCCACAAACAAAATGTGACACGGTTTCCCTATGATATTTCCCGCCTCGCTCAGGATATCGCCGGCGGATTGATGGTGACCCTGCCTTCCGAGCAGGACCTGATATCACCGGAAACCGGCAAATGGCTCGAAAAATATTATACGGCCGGCTGTGACGTGCCGGCCATAAACCGCATGCGGATCTTAAGATTAATTGAAAACATGACCCTGGGAACCGCGGCTGTCGGCTATTTGACCGAATCCATGCACGGTGCCGGATCACCCCAGGCGCAGCGAATTATGATATCCAGGCTGATCAACATGGCGGAAAAGAAACGGGCGGCCAAGAAGTTGTGCGGAATTGATGAAGAATAGAAAAAGTTTATTGAGTTAATTGCGTTGATTGAGTTGATTGAGTTTGGTTGGAATTCTATCGATTGAAAAAATAATGCTTAAGGTAGCGATTAAATACTGTGGCGGGTGCAATCCCGGCTATGACCGGGTTGCGCTGGCGGATTACATTAAGAAAAGTCTCCATGGGAGAGTTGATTTTGTATCCCCGGATAACGAAGAGATTGATCTGGTTCTGGCAGTAGAAGGATGCAAGACTTGCTGCGCCGATTTAAGTGCTTTTGAAGGCAAGCAAATTCGTTTCATCTCTCAAATCGAAGACGCCGGAAAATTCCTGCAGAAATTTTTTAGCCAACGACCACCCGCCTAGCGGGTGGCTTGGATTTTCGGCCAGAGGCCGAAAAGACAAAAGCACGTCAGTGCTTGGTACGTTGAATTTGCAACCGGGTGCAAAGCTCCCGGTTTGTATGGCAAGAATCAACAAGTGCCACCTAAATAATATACATTCTTTGGTTCTTCACCTAAACCGGACTCAAGCCAGGGGCGGCGGTGGCGGTGGCAGTTCTCCACGTTCAAGCGCTTCCCGGGCGGCCTTTACCGGGATACCTGCCTCGCAAGGCACACTCACCTGGCACAACCCACAGCCATAACCCTCGAATTTATAAGTCTTCTTCACATACTCCCTGGAGCGAGCCAAATGCTGCCGACACTTCTCTTTGTCGTGGCCGGTCTCGGTAATTGCTCGGACCGGACAGCGATCAATACAATTGCCACAGGTTCCATTAGCGAAAAAAAGGCAATAGGCCCGATGGTCGGAATACGGACGGGGAGTCGGCTCAATTGATAACTTGGCAACTACCGATCCCACCCGCATGGCTTTGCCCCTTGCCGTGATGAGCCCGTCACACAGACCGAAAGTTCCCAGGCCGGCTGCGTAAGCGGCATGACGTTCAGACCAGGAAGATGCATAGGAAAAACGCTCAGAGTTGACAATGGTCCAGTTGGATACCAGCATTGGAGCGATGGCAGCATGGCCGGCCTCTTGAAGGCTTTTGGTCACGTGCTGCCGTATGGCTGCATTGAACTTCTCACCATAGACCCTGATCCGGGCCCATTCTTCGGCTGGATACTTTTTGGCCTTGCGGTTGGCCTTACGGACCATCTCCCGCTGGGGCAATACCCATGAAACGACAGTTAGTTCTTCAGGGCCGGCTGATTCCCCGGGGCAGTGCTGACTGAAGACTTCCCAGGGGGTCCAGTGGAAGGCCCCAACATATTCTTTGTACTGCTGCCAAATCTGGTCCGCACCGGAGGCGAATCCAACCAGGGCATCATCCCATGCCGGCTCCTCAGTTTCATTTTTCATGGTGTTTTCGGGTGAAGTGGTGATGAAATTCCGGATCAATCCTTTTATCCAGTCCCCTGAAATATTGACGCTGTTTTCCATTATAATTCTCCTCTGCGTTGTGGAATCGGCCCCTCAAAGTAACTTTGTATATAAAAAAAGGTAAAAATTTCCGATGAACCGCTGAAACCTTGAGCCTCACTTAAAATACCATCTCAATCAAATGCGGCCCCTCTTCTTTCAGTGCCCTTTTTAATTCTCTCGTCAGGGTTTCACAACTGTCTACGGCAATCCCCGGAACCCCCATCCCGTTGCTGATCTGGACCCAGTCGATTGCCGGATTTCCAAGGTCGGTTAATGATTGGGCATACGGACCGGGTGTTTCGATTTCAGCCCGGGCAAATTCAATCTTCAAAATATTATAACTACGATTGGAACAAATCAGTGTGGTAACGTCTAATGATTCTCGTGCCTGCATCCAGAGTGCCTGCAATGTATACATCGCACTGCCGTCGGCCTGAAAATTGATGACCGGCCGCTGGGGGCATGCAATGGCGGCGCCAACAGCACAGGGCATTCCGTAGCCGATGGCGCCTCCGGGCAGGGCCATCATGGTATGGGGAGGCGCACTCACGGCGAGCGGAAGATATGCACCACCGGAGGTTATCGACTCGTTAACAATTATCGCATGCTCGGGCTGCAGGGCCGCCAGGATGATGCCGGCATTATTGGCCGTCAACTTACCCGTCGGAATTTCAGGTATTTCAATCTTCGAAGAGCCGGCATCGGGCGCAGTGATCTTGCCGGGCGCATCCAGCGCGTCGGCCAGGTCCATCAGGGCTTGCGGCAGGCTTTTATTGTTCGATTTTATATGACAGATATGTTGGGTGTCGTTGAGCAGTCGACTGGGATACCCTTGCCAACCAAAAAATGTCACCGGTTCTCCCGTGCCCACTAACACGATAACCTGGTAGCCGGACAACAGCTCCAATGCCTGCCGCGGAAAATACGGTATGACTTCCGTCGGGGGAATCCCTGTCCCCCTTTCGATGCGGGCCGGGGCGCGTTCCGATAGAAGATCACAGCCGGTCCTGGCTTTTATTCTGGCGGCGGCCATCAAGCCCTCTTTTCTCAAGGCTCGCCCGCCGAGGATCAGGGCAGATTTCTGTTCGGTGTGCAGCATTTCAGCAGCCTGGATGATGGAATCCTTATCAATGGAAGCATTTGAAAATTTTGGTTGGTGAATTTTTGGGTCGGCGCATTCAGACCATTGGATATCACTGGGTACGATCAGTGATACAACCTGGCCCTCCGACGCAGCAGCAATGGCATCAGCGGTATCCTGTGATATAGTTTCGGTGGTTGAACAGGTGCGCTGCCATCCGGAAACCGGGTCTGCCAGCGCTGCAATATCCATTGTCAGCGGTGCATTGGCCGCCCGGTGCCAGGTTGCGTGTTCGCCGATCACATTTAAAACCGGGGTTCCGCCCCGCCGGGCATTGTGCAGGTTGGCAATGCCGTTGCCCAACCCGGGTCCCAGATGAAGCAGCGTCATGGCAGGCTTGTCGGTCATTCGCCCATAGCCGTCGGCAGCCCCGGTACAGCAGCCTTCAAAAAGGCCCAGATAGGGTCTTATTCCCGGTATTGAATCAAATGCGCAGACCAGCGGCATTTCAGTGGTACCGGGATTGGTAAAACAGACTTCGATTCCGGCGTTAACGGCTGTTTTAATCAGTATTTCAGCTCCAATCATAATTGTCCCTTTCTACCGGTTCAAATTGATTTTCAACTGTCTCGATGATTTATATTTGAAAAAGTAATCTGATAAAATTCCAAAACACAAATCACAAATTACAAATAAATTACAATGACCTAAATTCAAAATATCAAACCGGTTTTGGTCATTGGATATTGGAATTTGGAATTTATTTGTTACTTGATGCTTGAAATTTGTGATTTTTCACTATCTCATTACTCCCCTATTTTATCTACAATTATCGTCGCATCCACCGCAATCGGCCTCCCCTCATGAACGATCAGAGGGTTAATATCAATTTCTTTAATTTGTTCAAAGGCTACTGCCAGATCGCCGAGCCGCACGAGGATATCTGCCAGTGCCTCCCGATCAACGGCCGTGAAACCGCGAAAACCATTTAACAGTTTTTGGGTTTTTAAGCGAGCAATTAAAGCCCGGGCTTCGGATTTGTTTAGTGGTGCTGCGGCAAAAACACTGTCGGCCATGACTTCAGCCAGAATGCCTCCGAAACCGCACATGACACAAGGACCGAATTGGGGATCCCGGATCAATCCTGCAATGAGTTCCGGATCGCCTTGAATTTGCTTTTGTATTAAGACGGATCCGTTGTTCGACACCTTTTGGTGCAATTGATTGAAAGCACTCCCGGCTTCCTCTGCAGAGGATATTCCGGTGCGCACCAGGCCTAATTCGGTTTTGTGTATTTCTGCCGGCAATAGTCCTTTTAAAACCACCGGAAAGCCGAATTCGTCGGCGATCTTATTTGCTTCACCCGCTGAAGATATAATTTTTTCTTCAACCACAGGTATGTTGCACAAAGATAGAATTTGCTTGGAATTGAATTCATCAAGGGTGCCGGTTTCGACTGTCAGCATTTTTTCCAACCGATCTTTGATGGAAGTCGATTCGGTAAAAGGCATCTCCCTCGAACCGGGGTCCGGTAATGCTTCTCTTGATAACACCGCCGCCATACATTCCACAGCCCGATACAACTCACCAAAAACGGGAAGCTTCAATTCTCTGGCATCCATCTGGAATTGATGTGCTTCAGATCGTTTTCCCATTAACCAGCCGAACAAGGGTTTGCCGCTTTGCCTGGCCATCTCGACCAGATTGGACATATCCATCCGGGAAGCCGGTCCGCCGACAAAACTGTGAAATAGAATTGCATCCACGTTGGGCTCAGCAAAAACGGCCTGAAATGCAGCGCTATAGGCTTTCTTGCGCCCGTGGAGTTCAACTGCCGGCCAAAGATCAACAGGATTTGAAACCGGCATCCATCCCGGATAAATTTTTTTTAATGCGTCAACTGTTGGACCGGCAAGTTCAGCCACCAATAAACCATGCTGCTCAATAAAATCAGCAGAAACAATCCCGGCGGCCCCGCTCATCGTCAGAATGGCCACCCGCCGGCTGTCTTTGGGTAGGATTTGCGGGTAATCCGCTAATGACCGGCACAGATCCATCATTTGTTTAAAATCAAAAGCCTCTATCACCCCAACCTGGGCCAGGGCACCGCTGATCACCGCCCCGTTGCCGGCCAGACTGGCGGTATGACTCCTGGCCGCTTCGGCCCCTTTGCGGCTCTTCCCGCCCCTGAGCACCACAATTGGTTTTTGCGAACATCGGCAAAGGTTCATAAACCGTGGCCCGTCCGGTATCGATTCGAGGTAAAGGCCGATTGCGCCGGTATTGGAATCACTAACTAAGTATTCCAGGATGTCACATTCGTTTACATCAGCTTTGTTTCCGATGGAGCAGACCTTGCTGATGCCCATAATACCATTGCTCATGATATCAATTAAAAATCCGGCGGAGAGCATGCCGCTTTGCACGACCAGGGAGACATTGCCGGAATCCAGGCCCTTTTCCCAGATAGCCGGCAACACAAAGGAAAAAACGAAATCATGCACCGCATCCACTAACCCCATGCAGTTGGGTCCCCAGATTCGAATTCCCGTTTCCCGGTGTATCGCTATAATACGGTCTTGTAATTGTTTGCCCTCCTCACCGCTTTCCGCAAATCCGCCGGATTCAATCATTGCGCCCTTGATTCCGCGTTCGGCGCATTCGCGCAACACCCGGGGAACCAATGGAGCCGGCACAAAAATAATCGCCAGATCCACCGGATCGGGCACATCTAAAACGGATGGAAAGCATGGTAATCCATCTATCGCGGGATAGGCAGGATTTACCGCATAAATGCCCCCTTTAAACCCTTTCATTAAATTGCTGAGTATAAAATAGCCGCCTTTGACAGGATTGGCCGAAGCTCCGATCACTGCGATTCCCCGGGGTTTGAAGAAAAATTCCATTATATATAGTTTTCCTGTCGACTTCTGGTTAAAATGGTCAAATTGATATAATTTAAAAATCCCCCTCGATCCCCTTTTAAAAAAGGGGGAAGCTTGGTTCTCCCCTTTTTTAAAGGGGAGTTAGAGGGGATTTCGCATTAATCAAACCGAGAAAAATCCGGTTTCCGCCGCTCAAAAAAAGCAGTAAACGCTTCATCGCATTCGCCGGCATTCAGCCTTTCAGAAAAATGCTTTCGCTCTTCAGCCATGGTGTCATCAATGTATTGCGAAACGGGCCTTTTAAGCAACGCTTTGGTTATACGGACGGAGGCCGGAGGTTGCTGCACCAGCTTTTTAGTCTGGATATAAGCCTTTTCGATAAACTCCGCATCCGGATAAACGGCATTGACCAGTCCAATTTCACAGGCTTTTGCTGCCGTTAATGGCTCGCCGAGCAACAATAACTCAGATGCACATTTGTGTCCGACTAATTTGGGCAACAGGAAACTGGAAGCGGCCTCCGGGCAGAGTCCAAGCGCGACGAAAGGCAATATAAAATTCGCGCCTTCTCCCGCATAAACCAGATCACAATGAAGCAGCATGGTCGTCCCCACACCCACGGCCACTCCGCCAACGGCCGCCACGATGGGCTTTTCCGCCCGGCTGATGGTCGCCAGAAAATTACTGACATCTTTATTATTGCCGTCTTGCCGAAAAGCTTGAAAATCTTTCAGATCATTGCCGGCAGTGAAACAATCCGCCGTGCCGTGCAGAAAAACAGCCCGAATGCCGTTGTCATCATCAGCCCGGGCGATCGCATCGGCCATGGCGGCATACATGGCCCTGGTAAGGGCATTTTTCTTTTCCGGCCGGTTGATTCTTAGGCGAAGAATACGATCACGGATCTCGGTCACAATCTCGGTGCAAGCATTGTCAGACTTCATCTTAACCATCCTTATAGTGTAATTATCTAGTGGTTTCAGGTGTTCCGCCGCAGGCGGATCAGCGCCACCACTGGCGTGAAAAGCGACCTGTTTATTCGAAAACGAGACTTTAGCAACTTTGGGTCTGATAAAAATATAAAAAGCGAATATTGAATAGTGAATATCGAATGTCGAAGGAATGTATTCTACCTATGATCAAAAAGACAGAGCGCAGCGATTCCACCCTTCGAAATTCTGCGGTTCGATATTCGAAATTCTGCGGTTCGCTGTTTAATTCCAAATTCATTCAATTCCACCTTTAAACAACATTTTCCCAAATCATCGAATACCCCTGGCCTCGCCCGACACACATGGTACTCAAACCGTATCTCGCATCCGGATTTTCCTTGAACAGGCCGCACAAAAATGCCACCAGACGGGGACCGGAGGCGGCCAGTGGGTGACCGTAGGCGATTGCGCCACCCCATTTGTTGACCCGGGGATCATCCGGTTTTAATCCAAATTGATCCAGAAAGTACAGTGCCTGCACCGCAAAGGCTTCATTGATTTCGATGATGTCGATGTCATCCATTGTCAGGCCCGCCTTGCTAAGTGCCTTCTCCGTTGCCGGAACCGGAGCAATCCCCATAACAGTCGGATCAACACCGGCCACAGCGGATGCCACCCAGCGCAATTTCGGCTGCAGGCCCAGTTCGTCTGCTTTCGACCGACTCATCAACAGCACTGCCGCGGCTCCGTCGTTTAGACCTGACGCGTTGCCGGCAGTTACCCGTCCTCCTGCTTCTCTAAACGGCGTTTTCAGTCCGGCCAGTCCGTCCATGGTCGTACTCGGCCGGGGTTGCTGATCTTTGTCGGCCATCATTTGGGTGCCGTCCGCAAGCTCCACTTCGATGGGAATGATCATGTCCTGCAGCTTGCCGGCCGTAATTGCCTGATCGGTTTTGTCCTGGCAGGACTTTGCATAGGTATCTGCCATGTCTTTTGTCAATTTCGCAAATCGATCATGAATATTTTCAGCAGTCATTCCCATGTTAAACGCTGACGGACCGCCCAGCAGTTCTTCGGCCCGGGGATGAGGATCACGCATAAATCCCATGGGCAAGTGTCCCATATGCTCCACACCGCCGGCAATCAGACAATCAGCCATGCCGCTGGCGATCTGGCTGACACTGAATCCAACAGCAGTAAGACCGCTGGCGCACATGCGATCGATAGAGCAGCCGGGGATTTCCCAACCCCACTCCGCCAGTATGGGAAGCATCCGGCCGATGGTTCCACCCTGCTCTTTGACCTGATTGGTTACGCCCCAGATGCTGTCTTCGATCATTGCCGGTTTCACGGCCGGATTACGTTCCATGAGGGCTTTTAACAACGGCACACACAAGTCTTCCGCCCGTGTATTCCAGAATATGCCTTTCTCCCCTGCCCTGCCAAATGCCGTCCGCACGGCATCGACCACCACGACTTCATTTAATTTTCTTGTCAATTTTATATCCTCCTAATTTTATATATTATCACCGCAGAGGCGCAAAGTGCGCAGAGAGAGATTACTTTTTTGTTTGCCGTTGAAAGGCCCCGCCGAAGCGGGATAACCGATCTGATCATATAAATTAATGGTCGGCTTCCGGCAAATAAAAAGACTAGCCCGGCGGTCTAAATACAAATCTGACTTTCGAATTGCATGGTTTCAGATTAAGATCTGATCGTTAATTTGCATAGAAAAATCGTTAACCACCAATATTTTTTATGCCGCATGCTGATTGTTTTCCAATTGCCTCCCTCTCAGAGGCAATTGAAAAGAAAAGGTTCTCTCTGCGCCCTTTGCGCCTCTGCGGTGAAAATCAATTTGTTCTTTCAAAAACGGCCGCGATTCCGAGACCGCCGCCGCCGCAGATGCATTCCAGGCCGTAGCGCGCCCCGCGCCGTTTCATCTCATGCAGCAGGGTGACCAACACGCGGACCCCTGTTGCAGCAATGGGATGACCGAGTGAAATTCCGGATCCGTTTACGTTCACCATGCCGTAATCTTGCGGTCCCACGCCCATTTCTTTTAAATCGGCGAGGACCTGGGCCGCGAAAGCCTCCTGGATTTCAATCAAATCCATCCGGCCGATATCAATGCCGGCCGCCGACAGCGCTTTGTTAACTGCCGTCGGTACGGTTTTATACGTTTTGCGCGGATCATCGCCGGCAACAGCACATGCTTTGACTGCAGCCATTGGCTTGATACCCAATTCGTCAGCTTTTTGGGCGTTGGTGACAATGACCGCAGCCGCTCCATCATTTTCTGTCGAGGAATTACCGGCAGTGCAAACGCCGCCCAAGACCGGTTTAAGCCTGCCTAATTTTTCGATCGTGGTGTCGGCCCGCGGGTTTTCATCTTTTGCAAATAATAACGGATCACCCTTGCGCTGAGGTATCGAAACGCCAATTATTTCGGCGTCGAATTTACCGGATTTCATGGCCGCACATGCTTTTTGATGGCTTTCCAGGGACCATTGATCACAGGCTTCCCGCGATATATCTTCTTCTTTGGCAGCGGTTTCGGCCCACGTCATCATAGCCGGCAGGACTCCGTATCTTTCTTCCGGTTGGGACATGACCCGGGCTCTCTGGATGCGATCATAAAACTTCAATCCCCAAATTGACATATCACCGTGGCCCCGGGGCATGCCTTTGCTGCCCCCAACCCCCCACTTGATGTTGCCGGGTAGATAAAACTCGGCATTGCTCATACTTTCCACCCCGCCGGCCACTATAATTTCCGCCTGTTCGGACATGATTAGACTGGCCGCATAACGAATCACATCCAAACCGGTGCAGCAGCGGCGATCGATTGTAATTCCGGGTATTGTCTCCGGCCAACCGGCTTTCAGCAGTCCCATGCGAGCGATGTTCACATATTCACCGTTTTGATAGGATTGCCCGAAGATGACTTCATCCACCTGATTCGGCTGGATATCCACCCGCTTAATGACTTCATTTAGCACCAGGCTGGCCAGATCATATGCTTCAACATCCTTAAGTGCGCCCATATATCGTCCGACCGGAGTGCGTACGGCGCTGATAATGACAGATTGGTTCATTGGGGTCTCCTTTGTCAGTTCTTCAATTTCAAAAGATAAATTTAAAGTCAGACTTAATATGTATTATGGATCAGATACCTGATACTGGATGCTGGTTTCTGGATTTAAAAAGGATGGAACTCATTCTATCAAGTATCCAGTATCCGGAATCCAGCATCTGCTAATTTTTACTGCAGGCGATTGTAAGAAATATGAGATTTTATTCGGCCCCAGCGTGGCCAGATTATGCTAATCCCTCAGCAGATTGCGTGATATCACCATGCGCTGAATTTCACTGGTCCCTTCGAATATTCGATATAATCTGACATCCCTCAAAAACATTTCAATTTGCGTTTGGGTCAGATAACCCTCGTCGCCGAATATGTCCATGGCCCGCTCGGCTATGCGGCTGGCCATTTCAGTACAAAACAACTTTACCATGGAAGCTTCATGGGTCACATTTTTTCCAGTATCCCGCAGGCGGGCCGTGTCATGCAGCATTTGCCTGGCTGCATAAATTTCAGTGGCCATGTCCGCCAGGCTGAACTGGGCAACCTGCAGATCAGCTTTGGGTTTTCCGGAATTGAATTGATGCTTGATATGGGCCACACACATATCGAGCAGTTTTTGGGAAGCACCCAGTGCGCAGGCCCCCATCGTCAGCCGTCCTTTATCCAGGACCCGCATGGCGGTTTTAAATCCCATTCCCACCATTTCCATGCCGCCGATGACATTTTCTCGCGGGACCATACAATTTTTAAATACGATTTCATTCGTATTTGAGCCCTTCAGGCCCATTTTGCTGTCTGGAAGGCTGACACTAAATCCGGCAAAGTCTTTTTCAATGATAAATGCCGTAAATCCTCCCCGGGCCCTTTTCTGCTCATCGGTTACGGCGATGGTGGTAAAAACTGAGGCACAGTCACCATTGGTAATAAATTGCTTGGTTCCGTTTAGAACCCAGTGATCACCTTCTAAAACCGCGTTGCATTTAATGTTGGCGGCGTCGGAGCCGGCATCCGGTTCGGTAAGTGCAAAGGCGGCGGTCCATTCCCCGGCAGCAATGCGCGGCAGGTAAGTATTTTTTTGGTCGTCGGTTCCGTCAAATAATATCCCCATGGATCCAATGCTGTTGCTGGTGCCGATCCGGGAACGAAAGCTGGCATTGGTCTTAGTCAACTCTTCATAAACCATAATTTCAGCGAGCGTTGAAAGACCCAGTCCGCCGTACTCCCTGGGAATAGAAAGTCCAAATAGCCCCAATTGTCTCATCTTATCCACAATTTGATCGGGAATCCGTCCTTCCGCTTCCACCTTCAGGGATATCGGCTCCAACTCTTCGGCCACGAATTGTTTAACCTTATCACGCATTGCAAGTTGTTCATCGGGAATTGAAATTTCCATTGCTATTAGTTGATTAGAAAAATTAGTTGAATGGTTGATTAGTAAATGGAATAAGATCGATCTTAATCCTAAGTCGCTCACAAACTTAAAACTTACCAACTTACCAGATAGTCTATCCCACCGTGACTGCTGAATCAAGGCCGGCACGGTGGCCGGCCCTACTATATGTTATTTCTTTCCTAAAGCAAAGCGCTCATAAAGTGAAACGTTCATTAAGCGCAGCGCTCGGATTCCCTTCTTTTTCCCATTTCCGCATTCAGACTTCCTAATTCAAGATATTCCGCCTTCGAATTCTTCAGTCCTCATCCCCCAGCCCTTCACACTTTGCGCTATGCCCTCTGCTCTATGCTTTTGTTTTCCGACTTCCGCATTCCCACTTCCGACTTCAAAACGACCCCTCAGGCATGTCAACGACTTCCCGGCCCTCGCGCAGCGCGTTCTCCATGGTTGCCAGCGTGTGCGGCAGGGTAACATCTGCAAAATAGGTCGCCTGCATGATTTTCCCGCTGTAAAAATTCTTCTGTTTGCCTTTCTCAACGGCATGGGCTGCAATGACTGCCATATCCAGCAGGCGCCACGTGATGGTAACTTCACCGAAGGCTAACAAGGCAGGGTATGTGTTGGAGGCCCACTGCAGCGGGTCGGAATTCATTTGAACCTTCATGTGCATCGCAACTGCTGTCAGTTTCTCGAACACTTTGGATAATGCTTTAACGTGAACCCCCAACTGCGGGTGGTTCAGGTTTTCCCGACAGAATTTCTCGATTTCGTTTCGGTATGCCCTAAAGGGTCCACCATTATTGATGCGCATTTTCCGACCCATCAGGTCCATGGACTGGATCCCGTTGGTGCCCTCGTAAAGCGACATGATCTTGGCATCCCGCAGGTATTGCTCAAGCGGGTACTCTTTGCAGAAGCCATATCCACCGAGACATTGAATGGCGGTTTCACACACCCTAAAGCCCATGTCCGAGCAATATGCTTTGATAATCGGGGTCATAAAATCCAGCAGATCGGCGTAGTGTTGCTTCGCATCTCCTTCAAGCAATTCCAGGGCATAATCCTGCCAGAAGGCACCGGTGTATATCATCGATCGCATACCATCCACCATGGCTTTCATCCACAGCAGCATGCGTCGGACATCCGGATGATCGATAATCGGTACATCCCCGGGTTTGCGTCCGGCGATATCGCGCCCCTGGGCTCTGCCTTTGGCATATTCAAGTGCGTTTTGATAGGCTGTGCTGGCCAGCGCCATGCCGCTGACGCCGGTGTTAATGCGGGCCGCATTCATCATCTGAAACATATGCGCCAGGCCGCGGTTAGCCTCACCACACAGGTAGCCGATGCAGTCATCATTGTTGCCAAAATTCAGCACACAGGTCGGAGATGCGTGCAGCCCCAGTTTTTTCTCAACGCCGCCACAAAGGACATCATTGGATCCTGCCACGGAGTCGTCGGGATTCAGCTTCATCTTCGGTACCACAAAAAGTGAAATGCCCTTCACACCGGCCGGTGCACCTTCCATCCGTGCCAGAACCAGGTGGATAATATTTTCCGCCAAATCATGATCGCCCCAGGAGATGAAAATTTTGCTGCCCTTGATGTTGAAGTGATCGCCTGCCGGATAAGCTGTTGTCTGAAGGGCTGCCAGGTTGGACCCGGCATCGGCCTCGGTCAGGCACATGGTGCCGGCCCAGGTTCCGTCAAACATTTTTGGTATAAAGCGCGCCTTCAGCTCTTTGGTACCGAAACTTTCGATCAGATGCGCTGCCCCGTGGGTCAGACTCGGTGCCATATTAAATGACTGACAGGCACCGTACATAAAGTCATTGATAACGATTCGCATCATGTTGGGAAACCCCTGCCCGCCGTACTCGGGGTCGCGGACGGCGGCCGTCCAGCCGTCCTGCCCGTATTGTTTAAATGCGGTTTTAAATTCAGGCGGACAGGTGACTTTCCCATTCTCAAATTTGACTCCATATTGTTCACCGATTTCCTGCAACGGATCCACCACGCCCCTGGCAAATTTAATGGCTTCCGTGATCAGCATGTCGAAGGTCTTTTCATTGAGTCCTTCGTAACGGTCCAATGTTCCTAAAGCTCCGTATTTGAGCTGTTCTTTTAAAATGAAAAAAACATCTTTCTGGTTGATTTTAAAATGAGACATTATTCACTCCTAAATCACTTCAGTCATTTAGTCACTAATCGGGTTTTTTCTGACAACAGGTTGTAAGATACTGAAGGTGTCAGGTTTCAGGTGTCAGGTAGTGTCGGTGCTAAACACTGTAACCGGCAAAATCAGATTTAATGGTTAACTTCCTTGCTTTTTGACAATTCAGGCATTGGTACTTTATGGTTCAGCCTTGATAAGTGTTCCTGACACCCGAAACCTGACACCTGAAACCCATACTATTTAAGTATCGGCACAATCGCTATCGTTCAAAAATCATTTATCTGGTTACACTGAGCCTCCAAGGCTATACAACCTTTATAACTACCTTCCCATAGCTTTTGCGGTTTTCAATTAACTCCAAGGCTTTCGGCAAATCTTTTATTTCATAAACCGAATGGATAACCGGTTTGACGGCGCCATCAGCATACATTTGATAAAGGCGCTGCTGGGATTCCTCGATAAGTTGCGGATTATGGAGGCGGTAATTTCCCCACCACAATCCGACCACGGACATATTCTTTAATAAAACCTTATTGGTGCGAATTTCGGGAATACGACCGGAAGTAAATCCGATAACTATAATTCTTCCCTCCCAGGCAATACATCGGGTACTTTGATCAAAAACATCTCCGCCTACCGGGTCGTAGATGACATCCGCTCCTTTTCCGTCGGTAATGTCCATAACCTTTTCGATAAAATCTTCGGTTCGATAGTTAATCAGAAATCCGGCGCCGCATTGTCGACAGATTTGAAGTTTTTCAGCGGAGCCTGCTGTCGCAATTACCTTTGCTCCCAGAGCCTTTCCAATTTGTATCGCGGCCGTCCCCACACCTCCGGCACCTCCATGAACCAGAAGATAGTCCGCTTTCTTCAGGCCGGCCCTGTGTTCAAGAGCAAAGTAGGAGGTTTGATAATTCAATTGAAAAGCCGCGGCATCCTCGTAAGACATGTTTGGCGGTATTCGAAAAGTGGCATTCTGCGGGGCAATCATAAATTCTGCGAACGCTCCTGAATGACTTGTCATCACCCGCTCTCCGACTTTCAAGTCACAGGCCTCCCCGGCTTCCACCACCTCTCCGGCGGCCTCCCCACCGGGAACAAACGGCAATGGTGCTTTGACCTGATATTTTCCGGCGATCGCAAGCAGATCAAAAAAGTTAATGCCACTGGCTTTCACTTTGATCAGGGCCTCGGAGCCTGTGACCTGCGGGAGGTCGCGCTCTTCCAGTTTTAGTTGTTCCTGATAGCGTCCGAAATTATGGACTGTCCATGCTTGCATGGCGGCTCCTTTCAAATGAATATTGAAGATTGAAGAATGAATATTTAAGGAATACTGTCTTTTATAAACAACCCCCTAAGCCATAACTCGTGAATAAATCGAGGCTACCTGCATTTCAGGTTGACTTTGGGCTAGGATATGGAGGTGGAAATAAAATAGATAACATACCATAAATCTTCAATATTCAATATTCAATCTGCAATCTTCAATTTTGCAGTTTCTCCCTACGTGCGTCTGTCCACACATAACCGGTAACCAAAATGATCATACCCGTGCCGATAATGTTCCAGGTAAAATTATAAGGGATCGTCAGCGGAATACCGGCAAAAAGGATCAATCTCTCGTATATTTTCAATTCCCTGAAGGCATAGCCGCAGGCACTGGCGGCCAATGCCCATATGCCTATAAATGACATCACAAGGGCATAGATTGCCTTAAGGGGATCGGCTGAAACCAGTAGGATATCCGGTCGGTAAATGAGATAAAAGGGCACCACGAACTTGGCAATTCCGACCCGAAACCCGACCAGCGCAGTTTTAAACGGATCGGTGTCTGCAATTCCGGCAGCTGCATAGGCGGCCAGGGCGACAGGCGGGGTGATGGTCGAGATAACCGCATAATAAAAAACAAACATGTGCGCGGCCAGTTCCGGCACGCCCATTCGAACCAGGACCGGTGCGACAACAATGGCAACCAGCAAATAGGCTGCGGTGGTTGTAATACCCATCCCCAGAAATATGGATACCACCATCGCCAGCAACAACAGAACCGGTAAACTGCCCTGTGCCAGTTCAACCAACAGATAGGATATTTTCAGCCCCAGACCGGTCAATGTCAACACCCCGACGACAATGCCCGAACAGGCACAGGCGGCTGCAATGGGAAGCACAGCTTTGGCTCCTTTTTCCAGGGCTGACAAAATAGTTTTTACTCCCATACGGGTATCTTTTTGGATGGCGCTGATCAGGATCACGAAAATAATGGAATAAAAACCGGCTTTCATTGCGGTAAATCCCATCACCAGCATCGCAATTAAAACAATGATGGGTATCACTAAATACCCTTTTTTCTTTAATACCGGCATCAGTTTGGGCAATTTTTCTTTTGGCAGGCCTTTAATACCATGTCTTTCAGCCTCAAAGTGCACAATAATATATACCGATAAAAACGAAAGCACCGCCGGCACAAAAGCGGCAACACAAATAGTTAAATACGGTTTGCCGACCACACTGGCGATGATAAAGGCGGTGGCCCCCATCAGGGGCGGCATGATCTGTCCGCCTGTCGACGCCGTCCCTTCAATACCCGCTGCCAACAATGGAGGAAAACCCATTTTTTTCATTAACGGGATGGTGACCGAACCGGTGGTGACCACATTACCGACAGAGCTGCCGGAAACCGATCCCATTGCAGCGCTGGAGACTACCGAAATTTTAGCCGCCCCGCCCGTCTTATCCCCTGCTATGGCCGTGGATGCTTTCATAAAAAAATCGCCAACACCGGAGTTGACCAAAAATGCGGCGAAAATCACGAAAACGGCAATAAATGTCGCCGAAACCCCCAGGGGGATGGTGAAAAGCCCTTCCGTACTCAAATAGGTGTAAGCAATGAAACGAGATACATCCATACCGGAGTGGGACAGATAAGGTATGTCGATATAGGATCCCAGAAAACCATAGGCAATAAAGACCAGGGTGATGATGGGCAGGGTCCATCCCATTATCCTTCGCGTCATATCAATGACCAGGATGATGAGCACAGTGCCGAACACGATATCCATATTCGTCGCGGCACCGGCTCTCTCATAGAGGACATAATAGATGACAAAGGCAATATTGCCGCAACTGATCAGGGCCGCGATGGAGGATACAAAGTTGATGATGGCTGACCATTTGCCGGACAATCCTTTTTTCCTAACCGGATAAAGGTAAAACGTCAGGAGCAGGGCAAAAGCCAGGTGGATGGATCTTTGCTGTAAAGCCGGAAATCTCCCGAATCCCGCGGTATAGAGATGAAAGAGAGCCATCGCCACCGCAGTAAAGGAAACAAATAGCGCAACTTTAGCTCCGGAAACTTTTTCACTCATGGGAGAGCATCCTTACTTGTATTGATCCGAGACCATAGGTCCCGCCATTGTTCAACCCCGCAGGGGTGATCTGGGTGACCACGCATGGTAATCCCGCCGCGGGCGGACTAGCCTGGCCCAAATAACCAATTCTTCAAATTGAGTACAATTGAGTCCAGCCGTGACCTTTTATTGACGGTCATCTGTATGAGATCTCCGCCTTGGGCCACTTCATACAGGGGCAGCCAATTGCCGTTCAAAAAGAGCATGTGCCGGGAGATATCACCGGCATAAAATGTGTAAGCATCCACCTGTCGGTTATAGCCGGAAATTTTTAGCGTACCGGGCGCAATCAACTCCGCTTTGTCTGAGCGGTCGTAGCCGGCATAGGGTGCCTGGAAAATGGTTTCAGTAAACAGGATTTCATAGTTATCATTGACAACAAAATGATCGGCCACCGGAAGTTTTTCGACCGAATTAATAAAGGTGATCCACAGGTTATCCCCCGGCGTGGCCGGCGCCGCATGCACAGTTTTCCCGTTGCTGATATCTTTGATGCTCAGGATATAAACCGGGTAAAATCCAAGATAAACAATTATCCCCAAAATGAGGATGCCGCCCCCCGTGAAAACGAAGACCTGCCTGCCGATTAATCTCCTGGCCACAAAATAATACCTCAAGTGAGCTATTTCCTGGAAGCAAGAAGGCCTGAAAGCCGGAAGGCTGCGAAGTTTTTCGAGCCTTCATGCATTATGGCTTTCAAGCCTCCAAGCATTTGTGAAAAAAAAATATTCTTGCCAAATCCCGCGGCGACGGGAAAAATATTGAAATCCTACTTTAAAAGTCCGACCTCTTTCCAGAACTTGGCTGCTCCGGGATGCCAGGGGATGGACATGCCGGCTGCCATTTCACCCGTGGTTAATTTTTTGGCTTTCGCGTGAGCCTGTTTAAATTCATCCAGATGATCCTTGGCAACCGCCTTGACGATCTGATAAGCGATGTCTTCATCAAGATCTTCATAGGTGACTACCAACCCTAACCATTTCAGGGCGGGAGCATCGTAATCTATTTGTGGATAGGCTCCGGCCGGAATAACGGAGGATGCATAATATGGATGGCCCTTTAGAATTTTTGCCATCATGTCCTTTTGGATCGGTATAATACGCATTTTGTTCAGGGTGCACAAATCAACAAAAGTTGCAGCGGGGGTACCAATGGTATACATGGCGGCATCCAGGGCCTTGTCTTTTAGGGCCTGGGACTGTTCGGTAGCTGAAATGAACTGAGGTTTGACATCCTTGTAAGTCAGGCCATATTCCGCCAGTATCTTTTCAGACATATTGGCGCTGCCGCTGCCCGGTGGTCCGAAACCAACCCGGTGCCCTTTAAGATCTGCTATACTGCGAATATTTGTCTCGGCACGGGCAATGATGAGCAGATCGATGCCCCAGAAGGAAAAGAGCCCCCTGATTTTAGCGGCAGGTTTGCCCTGGTAAATATCCGTGGCGGTTTGGGCATAGTAAGCCACATCCGGCATGACCATTGCCAAATCGGTTTTCTTTTCTTCTAACAATCGGATGTTTTCCCGGCTGGCAGCTGAAGGATGGGCGGACGCTTCGGCGTTGGACACATATTTATTGACAATACTTGAAATCGCTCCCCCCGCCGGGTACCAGCTGCCCCCGGTACTGGCCGTTGCAATGGACAACAGGCGCTTATCAGCCGCCACTGCTGAATTGAAACCACCGGCCATCACCAACCCCAATACCAATAATGAAAGAAATACAATAGTAGTGATTTTTTTCATTTTCCTCCTCCTTCGTTGTAAGGTTAACAGATATGCCGCAGGCTGAGTGTTTTTCATTTGCCTTCCTTTCAAAGGCAAATGCAAAGGAAAATCTTATCTCTGCGTCCTTTGCGCCTCCGCGGTGAAATTTTGATTTGGTCGATTTTATTGACCTTCTTCCATTAAAATCCTTTTTAATGCTTTGCCGGAAGGATTTCTGGGTATCTCCGGCAAAAAAGCCACAACGGCCGGCTTTTTATAGCTCGCCAAATACTTTTTACAAAAATCGATCACCTCCTTTTCGTCGATTGCCCGGCCGTGTCTGGGAACCACAAAGGCCTTGACGGTCTCGCCCCACGTCGGGTGGGGGATGCCGATGACGGCCACATCCGCCACAGACGGGTGTTTGACAATAACCTCCTCGATCTCCCTGGGATAAATATTTTCTCCGCCGCTGACGATCATTTCTTTTTTACGATCGACGATATAGAGGAACCCCTCGCTGTCCATTCTTGCCAGATCCCCGGTAAAAAGCCAACCGTTTTGTATGGATACTTTGGTTGCTTGCGGATTGCGATGATAGCCCTGCATAACATTTGGCCCCCGGCAAATCAGCTCGCCCACCTCACCCGGCGGCAAGCTGTTATGTTCCTTATCGACGATACGGGCATCCACAAAGGGCAAAATTTTTCCGACTGATCCATCTTTACGCAACGAGTCTGCCGCGTTGAGGATCGAGATCCCCGGAGAGGCCTCGGTTAATCCGTAAACATCATAGACGCCCGTAATATTGGGAAAGAACTTCAAAAGCCTTTTTTTAATTTCCATCGGCAACTTATCCGAACCCGAGGTGCATTTGGTGATAGAACGGGTATCGTACTCATGGGCACTGGGGTGCTGCAGGAGCTTGTTATAAAGTGCCGGGGCGCCGGAAACAATCGTGGCTTTTTCTTTTTCAATTGTCTGGAGCAAGGATTGCGGCTCGAACTTGCGTATGATAATACTGGTTCCGCCTAAAGCGACTTGAATGGTAAGGTGATTATTCAAAGCAGCGGTGTGATAAAGCGGACCGACAATAACAGCTCTTTCGCCGGCCTTGTCCTCGCGAGCCCAGATCGTATTAAAAAGATTCCAAAGTACATTGCGATGCGTGAGCATTGCGCCTTTGGGCTTGCCGGTGGTACCGGAAGTGTACATAAGCTGGCAAGGGTCGTTTTCATTAACCCGGGATGCCGGGATAGCGATGTCTGCCCGGCCGCCGGCAAGAAAATCTTCAAAATCAACGGCCAGAGAGGTTCCGGTGTTGTGGGGTGATACAAAATGACGAACCGAGACAAGCTGATCACGGACTGCCCGCAGCGTTTTCTCAAATTCGGGTCCATATAGGAGCAAAAGCGGCTGAGCGTCATTGAGAACGTATGTAACCTCGGAACCGGTGAATCTATAATTGACAGGAGTGACGACCAGACCGATTTTAACAGCGGCAAAATATGCTTCGACGAAGTAACTGCTGTTGTAGAATAGAATCGCTATTCGATCTCCTTTTTTTAGACCGGCATTCAAAAAAGCACCGGCCAATCGGTTTGTTCTCTCATCGAAGGCCGTATAGGACCATCGGCCCTCTTGCGAGATGATGGCCGTCCTTTTAGGATACTTGCCGGCTGAATTAATTAAAAGGGATCCAAGATTCATTTTTATGCAGGTTAGGAGGTTCAGGGTTCAGTGGAAAACGCGGCCGCCACAGATATTAAACGCCTGACCGGTGACGCCGCGGGCATCATCGGATGCCAGATAGAGCGCCATGGCTGCAACTTCATCGGGTTCCAGAACACGTCGCTGCAGACTGCGGCCGACGACTTTATCCTGGACTTCTTTTTCGGAAAGACCGGTCATCTCTGACATCTGGGCAAGATAACCCCGGGGTCCCCTGAACATTTCAGTGTCCACAAAAAAAGGACAGACCGCATTCACTGTAATTCCGGGATACCCTGATATAGCGACCTCACTGGCAAGTGACTTTGTAAAACCCAACACGCCGTGCTTGGAGGCGCTGTAAGCTGTATTAAAGGGGACAGGCGTCTTGCCTGCCGTTGAAGCCACATTAATGATACGGCCTTCACCCGTTTGCTGCATGACCGGCAAAAATGCCTTGGAACAGAGATAAACCCCGAACAGGTTGACCCGAATTACTTCAAGCCACTTATCATCATCGTAGTCCGACAGTTTAGACCGTTTGGATATTCCGGCATTGTTTACAAGAATATCGACCCGGCCGAATTTCTCCTTGACCTCAGCCGCTAATTTCTCAACTTCAGTTGGTGATGATACATCACAGGTTACGGCTTGGGCCTTGCGCTTTTTGGCCTTTATCTCAGCGGCGACTCGATCCAACTGCTGCCGGGTGCGGGCTGCCAGGATAAGATCGGCACCCTCGTCAGCAAAAGCGTGGGCGATACTTTGCCCGATTCCTCTGCCGGCTCCGGTAATCACTGCAATTTTCTTTTCCAGCTTCATTTGACCACCTCTAATTACAATTAATCCGCCAGGAATATTTAAGCTCATTTAAGCTGTTTGTGTAAAAAAAAGTAGCAAATGGGCGGTTGAATACCAAGCCGGAATTAACAATGAACACTGACTCGGTGCGGCAGTTCATCGCAACTTTTAAAATTACTCAAGTTGACATAGGCTGTCAATGATATTTTTCCAGAATCTATAGTCATGATAGAATAATAAAGATTATTTCTATGATTCCATATAAAAAACAGCTTGACATTAGCATTTAGATATCAATATATGAAAATATCTGTATCGTCACTCTTAACTATTCCGCTTTGAAAATTAGCAATACCCGGTTAGAATAACACACAATAGTTAGGGATCAAATCACATGCCCTCCAAAACGAACAACTCCTTTAAAGGCATTAAAGCTCAAAAAAATCCGGCCAAAGGAGCTGTTATTTTAAAAGCCGCTGAGAACATCTTCGCTCAGAAGGGATTTCACGAGGCAACCATATCCGACATCGCCAAGAACGCCGAAGTTTCCGAAGCAACTATTTATGAGTATTTCTCTTCAAAAGAGGAGCTGCTTTTTTCTATTCCAGCCGAAACCATCCACCAGTATCAGGAAAAAAATCTTGAAATCCTGGAATATATCCAGGGGGCAGCCAATAAATTAAGATTTTTAATTTATCGCCACTTAAAACTTTATGCTTCCAATCCGGATTATGCCAATGTGGTTATGCTCATTCTGAAAGGAAATCGCAATTTTTTGAAAACCGAGGCCTATAAGATTGTCCAACGGTCTGCCAGAAATACTACTCAGGTATTGGAAGAAGGCATTCAAAACGGTGAATTTAAGCCGAATCTCAACCCTTACCTGGTGCGGGCCATTATATGGGGGACCATTGAGCATTTGGTTACCCGTAAAAGTTTGTTCGGTAAACCACATGATTTACTGGGCTTTGCCGATGATATCGTCAACACCATTTTCAGCGGAATACTGATGCCCCAAAAAGAACCGACGATAAATGTGAATGTAAGAATGAAATCCTAATTTAGGTCCACGGACCTTTGTTCTAAAACATGCTTTAAGATGCTCGAGGTTCCAGGTGTCTGGTGTCTGGTGTCAGGTGTCAGCCAGACCGCTGTTCTCGGAGCGGCCTGTTTGATCTAAGTCATAATTTAGATCTTGTTCCAACTCAGAAGGGTCGGCCACCGGATCGACCAATAAATATCGGAGGGCAAAGTGGCCCGCCTTTCGCGAAAGTGGTATCGAATTGAATACAGTTTCACAGGAGGATGTAGCAGATTTGAGACCTGACACCCGAAACCTGACACCTGAAACCTATCATAACGATTTAAAGGCACACTCACTGCCCCAACCGGCCTTTCCTGATTATATTTAAATTTAGGACCTTAACTATGAATTTAGCTCAATATTTAGAAGATACAGCCCGCAAGTACCCCGACAAACCAGCCGTCCGCTATGAAGGACAATCGATTACATTTCAGGATCTGAACACCCGGTGCAATCAGTTGGCCAACGGGTTGAAGGATTTGGGGTTGGCTGCCGGAGACCACTGCATGGTGATGATGCCCAACAGCATCCAGGTTATCACAATTTATTATGCCCTGGCCAAGTTGGGGGCCGTCATTGTACCAGTTAACTTTTTATTCAAAAGACATGAACTGGAACACATCCTGTCGGATGCAAAACCCAAAGCCTTCATCGGTGCCGAACCTTATCTGGCCGAGATCCAACCGGCCATGCAACGCGCATTTGAACCGACGCTTAAAATCGCCATCGGAGCGCAGAAAAACAGTAACTTTCTGGAATTGAACAACGTATTCAGCAACCAGAATGATTTTGAGCTGTACCCGATACAGGGCAATGAGTCGCTGACAGTTCTTTATACTTCGGGCACCACCGGAGTCCCCAAAGGCGTTATGCTGACCCACAATAATCATGCCAGTGAAGCCAGAATTCTGGCAAAAATGCGCGGCAAATTTGATCCGGAGGTTGTGGTAATCGGTGTGCTCCCGCTGTATCACATCTACGGCATTACCAGCGTTATCAATGTATCCCTTTATGCGGGATTTACGATTGAACTGCTGACCCATTTCGACCCTGAGAAAGTAATTGAAACAACCCAGACAGAAAAGCAAACGATCTTATTCGGCGTTCCAACCATGTACAATCGCCTAATTCAGGTAGCTTTGCAAAATCCGCCCCAGAAATCTTCCTTAAAATTTTGTGTGTCCGGCGGCTCCTCTTTGCCGGTTGAATTCCTGCATCGTTTCGAAAAACTCCTGAACACGAAGATTTTTGAAGGCTACGGCTTGACTGAAGCACCGGTTTGTGTGGAGAATCCCTACGGGGGAGTGACCAAACCCGGCTCTATTGGTCTACCGATCCCGGAGTTCAGTGCCAGAATCATCGATGACAAAGGAAATGAGGTTCCCCCGGGTGGAAACGGTGAGTTGCTCATAAAAGGACCGGGCGTTATGAAAGGATATATGAATCGGCCGGACGAAACCAACAAGACAATCAGGGATGGCTGGCTTCATACCGGCGATATCGCCCGGATGGACGAAGACAACTATATCTACATCGTCGACCGCAAAAAAGACCTGGTCATACGGGGAGGGTATAACGTTTACCCGCGGGAAATTGAAGAGGTCATGTACCAAATTCCTGAAATACTGGAAGTCGCTGTTTTCGGAATTCCCCACGAAGATTTCGGGGAGGAAGTCGCCGCATTGGTGGTTTTACAGGAAGGAGCCCAAATCGAGTCGGAAGAAATTCGCGAATATGTCAAACAACGGGTGGCGCCTTACAAATATCCCCGCATCATTAAAATCGAGGCGGATCCACTTCCCAAAAGCGGCACGGGTAAGATTCTGAAAAAGGAGATCCGGAAAAAATTTGGTGAATGCCGGTAAATTGTACCCTAATTGAGCAAAGCCCAATTAGCAGGTATTGGGTATTGGCTATCAGGTATTGGTTTGGTGGCCTTGCGTAACTCATTTTATATGGCCCTTGCAGTTGATATATTAAAAATCAAACCCATTCCTTAAAACCAATACCCAGTACCAGATACCGAGTACCCACCAATTGAGTTTCACTCAATTGCAGCTTGATATGTAACAAATACAATAAAATAATGCTGGATAAAATTAATGAATGAGATCGTTCGATCACTGTATTTTGATGATTTTCATGTTGGACAAAAATTTGTTTCCAAGTCACGAACGCTAACGGAGGCAGATATCGTCAACTTTGCGGGGCTTTCCTGGGATCACAACCAATTGCACACCGACGCCAAATATGCCGGGCAAACTCAATACGGCAAGCGCATTGCGCACGGCCTGCTGGGGGTCGTAACCCATGCCGGCCTGACTTATCAACTGACCGAGGACAGCATTCTGGCATTGCTGGAACTTAGTTGGAAATTCCACCTGCCTATTTACATCGGTGATACTGTCCATGTTGAACAGACGGTCAAAGAACTGCGTGAAAGCTCTGCCGGCAACCGGGGAATTTTGACCTTCGAAAAAAAAGTTAAAAATCAAGCAAAGGAAGTGGTGCAAACAGGAACAACCACTATTCTGTTGACCAGAAGGAATAAATGAAGTCGGAAGTGGGAAGGCGGAAAAATAGAAAGTTTCAAGGTGAGAGGGTGAGAAGATGGGAGCAATTCGATTGCGGATTTCGGATTGCGGATTGAAAACACCTAAATCAATAATCATACACAGCGATCTGTCGATTTCACCCTAACTGATAGGTTCATAATCATCGCTTCAAATGACGAATACGCAATTTAATCTGGCGCTGTGTATAACCGATAACTCCCATTTTATTGGGTCATGCTGGAGGTTTTGATAAATGGAAATTAAAAAAATCTTTGTCGCCGGTGCCGGTTTGATGGGCGGTGGAATTGCGCAAATTTGTGCCCAGGCCGGCTATCATGTCACCATGCGGGATATCAGCGATGAAATACTCGAAAAAAGCTTAAAGGCGATCCGCTGGTCAGTGGGTAAATTCGTGGAGAAAGGCAAAGTGGAAGGATCCGTGCAAGACATTATGGGACGGCTGAAAGTCACCACGGACCTGGCGGATGCAACGGATGCGGATTTCGTGTTCGAAGCCATCATTGAAAATCTTGAGGCCAAAAGATCCCTATTTTCAGAGCTAGATAAAATATGCCTTGAGCACACCATTTTAGCCACCAACACATCTGCAATACCGGTCACTGAAATCGCAGAGGCTACCCAAAGGGTGCCGAAAGTTGCCGGCACTCATTTTTTCAGCCCCGTCCCCTTGATGAGAGCAGTGGAAATCGTGAAAGGTTTCGGCACCTCGCAGGAAACAGTTGATACAGCCGACAACCTGTGTCAATCTATCGGCAAAGAAACCATCCGGGTAAATATTGACGTGGCCGGAATTGTACTCAACCGCCTCAACTTTCCCAGCACCATTGAAGCCATCAGGTTGGTAGAGTCAGGGGTGACAACCGTTGAAGACATCGACAAAGGTATGCGGCTGGGATTCGGCAGACCGATGGGTCCTTTTGAAACCGCGGATATGGCGGGACTGGATATCGGGTTTAATGCCATGACAGCCGTTTACAATGAAACCCGGGAGGAAAAATTCCATCCGCCCATGTTGTTGCAAAGAAAAGTGAAGCTCGGCCAACTGGGTCGCAAAACCGGAATCGGCTGGTATCGATATGATGAAAACGGAAAAAAATTAGGACCCGCATAAGAAGAGGAGTTAACTAAAAAATGAACAATCAATATTCGATCACGCCAAGGCGTGATTGAATGTTCGATGTTCGACGTTCAATCTTTTAACTGATCCTGGCAGTATAATCGAAAAGGAAACTTTGAAAAAGCGAATATCGCTTAGCATCCTTCCCCCTAACCTTAACAAAGGAGAATTCGAGATGAGACAAAAAGGAGCATTTATAATTCTGGTGGCCTTCCTGGCCTTGATGGTAGGCTTTGGACCGGTGGTGACCGACAACTCTTATGCAGCGGATAAGGTATTCAAGTGGAAAGTTCAATCCCATTGGCCGGCTGCAAGCAGCTCTTACAAAGCAAGCCTGCTGGTGCTTGCCGAAAGATTAAAAGAGCGTACCAATGGCCGGCTGATCCTTGAACCTTTTTCAGCCGGATCCCTGGTACCGGCCAAGGAAATTTTCAATGCCGTCAAACGCGGAATGATTCAGATGGGCACCATATCCCCCGCCTATGTACGTGATCAAATCGAGGTGGCGGGCATTGCGGCCGGACTTCCGTATGCTTTCAAAAATGTCTGGGAAGCCGCCTATTACCACAAATGGCTGGGATTTGAAAAAATTATTCAGGCCGAGACTGCCAAACACGGCGTTTTCTACTCCACGGATAAAGTCTATCCGACCGAACTGGTTTTAAAAAAACCTGTCAAGAACTTCGAGGATTTCCAGGGATTAAAACTCAGATCTTCTGGTGTTCTCCAGGTTTTTTTGACTTCCACCGGAGCCGCGGCCTCGTATCTTCCCGGGGCGGAGGTCTACCCTTCCCTCGCATCGGGAGTTATCGACGGCGCTCACTGGGGAGCTGCCCAGGGGGCCTACAGCATGAAACTATATGACGTTTGCAAATATCACCTGTTGCCGGGCCTCAACATAGCGGGTACCGACGCCTGGGTGGTGAATCAAAAAGCCATCGACAAGCTGCCCGAAGATATTCAGGCCATTTTTTATAACACCCTGGAAGAGCAATTCTGGAAACGAACCAATCAATACATCTACCTGGAAGCCATTGTCCTGGCCAAGGCCGTCAATGAAAAAGGCGTGCAGGTGATCACACTTCCACCGGAGGATCAAAAAAAGATAACTGAAATCGCGATGCAAATGTGGGACAAAGAAGGTGAGAAAGGACCCGACGCCGCCAAAGCGCTTCAGATCCTGAAAGACTTTTTAAAGTCCCTCGGGCACTTATAGAACGGGGTGCGGGTTTCAGGTCGCGGGGTATCGTTATGGAACCTAAAGGAATCTCGCAATCCTGAGCATCTGCGAACTGGGCAGGAATTAAGGACAATAAAATCTCAAATCTCAAGCACCAAATAACAAATAATTCACAAATTACAATAATCAATGACCAAAACAACTTTCCAATCTTTACAGCATAGTTAGGTAAATCGGAGTTTGGAAGTAAAATTTAAGTTAAATAAAACCGTAGACAGATTAGTTTGGGATTTTGAATTTGGGTCATTGGGATTTGTTTGTGATTTGAATATTGGTGCTTGGGGTTTAAAAATTCCCGCTAAACATTCAATTTTAAGAAAATTTCTCAAATTCTTCTTAAGCGCTGGAGCACTGTAGTTTCCAGTATCCAGTAAAAGGTGATCAATGTCCCTTCTCAAGGCTTTTCTTAAGTTCATCAATGCCGTCAATGATTGGGTGGGAAATCTGCTTTCCTACTTTTTGTTCCTTTTCTTTGCCCTTCTGTTTATGGAGGTCATATTAAGATATTTTTTTAATTCCCCCACCGTCTGGGCCAACGAGCTGGCCCAAATGCTTTTCGGCGCCTATGCAATATTGGCGGGCGGGTACATCCTGCGGACCGGCGGACACGTCAACGTGGATATCCTCTATTCGCGCCTGTCCAAAAAATCCAAGGCTGGCCTGGACATATTCACGTCCCTCCTTTTTTTTCTGTTCTGCGGGATGCTGCTGATTTACGGGGGCTCTCTGGCCTGGGATTCTTTGTCCCGCTTTGAACACTCACAGTCCGCCTGGAATCCTCCCCTGTACCCTGCCAAGCTGATGATTCCTCTGGCCGCGCTATTGCTCATGCTGCAGGGTCTGGCCAAACTCATCCGGGACATTTTCATTTTTCTGGACGTCGACATTGATGTGGCCCAAGAAGCCCAGAAAGGAGAAACCTTATGAGTATTGAACTATTGAGCGTTCTCTTTTTTGGGGCCCTTCTTCTATTTCTACTGCTGGGCCTTCCGCTTTCTTTTGTCCTGGGCGGCGTTTCCATGATTTTTATTTATTTTACCTGGGGACCGGAAGCATTCTACATGGTGGCCGCCCAAACCTGGGGCGCCATGAATAAATTTACCCTGGTGGCGGTACCGCTTTTTATTTTCATGGCCATGATTCTGGAGCGATCCGGCGTGGCTAAGGGCCTGTATGAAATGATGTATCTGTGGTTCGGGCCGGTGGCCGGCGGATTGGCGATCGGCACGGTGGTGATCTGTGCTATTTTTTCGGCAATGTGCGGAATCAGCGGTGCGGCGGTGGTCAGCATGGGAACCATCGCCCTGCCTTCGATGCTGGGGCGCAACTATGACAAAGAACTCGCCCTGGGGTGCATTAATTCCGGCGGTGGCTGGGGCATTCTCATTCCGCCCAGCGTCATTATGATCCTTTATGCCCTGATTTCAGGAGAGTCGGTGGGCAGGCTGTTTGCGGGAGGCGTTTTCCCCGGATTAATGCTGCTGGTGCTTGTCTCAAGTTACATCGCCATTCGCTGCTATTTTCAACCAAAACTGGGGCCGGCCCTGCCGCGCGAGGAACGCGGGGACTGGAAGCGGAAAATAACCGCTCTCAAGGCCGTCATATTGCCCATCGGTATCGTGTTCATGGTGCTCGGTTCCATTATCGGTGGGGTTACCACGCCCACAGAGGCAGCCGCCATGGGTGTTTTGGGAGCCCTCATCTCGGCTCTGGTGTACAAACAATTCAGCTGGGCCCTGATGAAAGAGGCCGCCATGCGAACCCTGCGGTTGACGGGCATGATCATGTGGATTCTTTTCGGCGCCTACTGTTTTAGCGCAGCCTATCACGGAATGGGAGCGAATCAGCTGATGGACAATGTGATGCAGCATATCCCCGGCGGTCCCTGGGGCACGATTATTTTTATCCAGCTTATTATATTTTTGTTGGCCATGGTGCTGGACCCGGCCGGAATCATGCTGATCACGGTGCCGGTATTTTTGCCGATCGTCAAAGCACACGGCTTTGATCCCCTGTGGTTCGGGATCCTGTTTGTGATCAACATGGAAATCGGTTACATGACGCCGCCGTTTGGTTTTAACCTGTTCTACCTGAAGGGGATTGTGCCGCCGAGCATCAGCATGGGAGACATCTACCGATCGGTCATTCCTTATACCCTGGTTGAATCTGCCGGGCTGGCGCTGGTCATGATTTTTCCCCAAATTGCGATTTGGCTGCCGAACAAATTGTTGTAACCGAGTGAAAGGTTTCAGGTGTCAGGTTTCGGGTGTCAGGGAATTGATCTGCCAAATCCTGGGACCTGGACACTCGTGTAAAACCACATTGCCAAAGTAGGGTCGGCCTCCGTGCCGACCATATCGCTGGACGCCACCATGTCAGAATCTGGCGGGCACTGAGGCCCGCTCTTCTATAATTTTTTTTGAGCAGTTTCTAGTTCGATTTGACTGGCCGCTTCGCAGCCACCGGATAGGCTGAACGCTGACACCTTTAGTTTTTGACAACACGTTATCCGAAAAAATCCGATAAGGTCATAGTTTGCTGACAATTCTAAAGTATTTAACCCCGCTCTATATCGGTGCTGCACTGGGTCCGTTAGGCGGGTTTGGCGTGGTCACGTTGCTGCCGGTTCTGGCCCGGGATTGGTCGGTTGATTTCGGCACTGCCTCTTTGGCTATATCCTTTTATATGGTGCCTTTTATCATTGTTCAGATCTTCTCAGGCTCCATTGCGCAACTCTTTGATACCCGCAAGGCCTTACTATTCGGTTTCGGGACTTACGCATTGGGATGCGTGGCCTGCGGGCTTTCCCACAATCCGGCCGTATTTTTTTTCAGTCGTGCGGGACAGGGTCTCGGCGCCGGCTTTTTAACCCCCATCATTATGGCACTGATCGGGGAGTTGGTACCGGAACAGCACGTGGGGTCGGCCATGGGGGGATTGGGAGTTGCTTATACGGTTGGCGTGACCCTTGGCCCGTTGCTTTCCGGAATTATAGAGGTCAGCCATGGCTGGCCGTTTTTCTTTTATTCCCTGGCAGCCCTTTCACTCATCGCGGGGATGCTTTACCTGATTTCAAGTACGCCTGCCGGCAAAAGAAAAGAACCCGGCGGTGCCGTACTGGATATACTTCCTGTTCTGCGTCAGGCATTAATGCGGCCGGGGGTCCCGTACCTGAGCCTGGCAGCTTTTAGCCTCTTTTTTGCCTACATCGGAATCATGACCTTTACCGCCGATCATCTGAAGTCCAGTCTTCAGCTTCCATCGGATCAGGTGGGCGCGGTGCTTTCCATTACCGGCCTATCCGGCATCATCGTCTCCCCCCTGGCCGGCTATCTGGGAGACCGTTTCGGGAGGCAGATAGTCTTTCTGGCAGGAACGGCAATCGTGGTGGTGACAATAATCCTGATGCTGGTCCTGTCATATTCGCTCTTAACCTACTTCAGCTTGTTTCTATTACTCGGCACCGGAGCGGCCACCGCCTGGACGTCTTTAAACACCATGGCGGTCCAGGTGTCAACTTCGATGCGCAAACCCGTAACGTCGGTCTATAATGCTACAAAATTTGCCGGTTACGGGGTGGCTCCGGCGGTTCTCTCGATTGTTTACGGTGCCTTTCACCTGACCGGCATTCGATATTCCTGCATGGCAGCGGTAGTTGTTTCATCCCTGCTGGTTGTGAAGGGAGTCTCCGATGCAAATTAAAACCGGCCAGTTTGCCGAAGCCGCCAAAGCGGCGCTGAATGATTCATATACCCGCATCTTTCTGGATGGCATGCACAAGAAGGTCAAGGAAAGACTTAGATCCATGGAGACGTTTCCCGATCCTGCAGCTGCCCGGGAATTGGGAGCGAGCATCAGAGCCGAAACGGTTGCAGAATTGCCGGAGCTTTTAGAGAAGTTTGAAAAAAATGCCACTGCACAAGGGGCCAGGGTTATATGGGCCCGTGATGCTGAACAAGCCAACCAATTCATCGTCGAACTTGCCCGGGAAAACGGCATCGCTTATGTCACCAAAGGCAAATCCATGGTGAGCGAAGAAATCGGTCTGAATGACGCACTGGTCGAAAACGGAATCAACGTGTTTGAAACAGATCTGGGTGAATTTATTATCCAGCTGCTTGACCGGCCGCCCTTTCATATTGTCGGCCCGGCCATTAACATACCGGTTGAAGAAATCTGCGATATATTCCTGGAAAAGAAAATCATCGAAAAGCCCACCCTGGATCCCGTCGAACTGGGTTATGCTGCCAGACGGTTTTTACGTGATAAATTTCAGGGACTCGAAATGGGCATTACCGGCATCAACATCGCCGTTGCAGAAACCGGCACGATCATCAATGTCGAAAACGAGGGCAATATCCGGTTTAACAAATCATCACCCAAAATCCAGGTCTCCATCATGAGCCTGGAAAAAGTAGTTGCGACCATGAAGGATGCCGTGCACGTGATGCGTCTGTTGTGTCGCAATTGTACGGGACAGAAGCTGTCCGCCTATGTAACGCTGGACAGTGGCCCGAAAGCGCCTGATGAAATCGACGGCCCCGAGCAGCTATATATTGTCATAGTCGACAACGGGCGCTCTGATTTTTATGCCGACCCGAAAGCCCGCGAGGCATTGCGATGCATCCGCTGCGGCGCTTGCCTGGGGTCCTGCCCGGTATATACAAAAATCGGTGGTTATCCCTATGGCTGGGCTTATTCGGGGCCCATTGGCCAGGTTCTAAACCCGTTGCTGCTGGGTCTGGATAAAACCGGGGAGATCTATCGAGCTTCCACGCTTTGCGGCAATTGCAAGAGTGTTTGCCCGGTCGGGATCGATCACCCGAGCCTGTTTTTGTATTTTCGGTCAATCGATGCTGAAAAAGATCCGCCATTCAGGGCCGCGGCGCGGCCCTGGCAGGAAGCTGCTTTTTTTACCTTCTGGGCCTGGATCGTCAGCCGAATTTCATTGTGGCATTTATTACGCAAATTAGCCCGTCCTCTACTCAATCGCTATGACCAGATTAACCGGTTTTTAAAAATACCCGGACCCTTAAATAAATGGCACCGAACCCGCGATTTACCGCAGTTGCCGGAAAAAACTTTCCGTGAAAGATGGACGCATTTGAATTCGGAAGTCGGAAGGCGGAAGGGGGAAAAATAGAAGTTGGGAAGTTGAGAAGGTAAGAACGGTTTATACTATTACCGCAATCACTATTAGAAAGTAAAAAATGAAATCAGCCAGAGAAGAAATCCTGAGAAAACTCAAAGCCGCGGGGCAAAGGGAAACTCCACCCCGTCCGGACATGCCGGCTTTAAATGAACTCTCGCTAAATGGAGAAGAATTAGTTGCGATATTTATCGATGAGATTACCGCCCAAACCGGCGTGGTCCATCGCGTAGAGGATAAACGAAGTGCTCTTGGCAGACTGACGGCGATTGTTCAGGCTGAAGGAATCAGCACGGTTATGGTGTCAAGTGATGACGTCGTGACAGCTCTAGATTTGCGGGCCTGGGGAAGAGAAAATGGTGTCAAAGTCTTAAACTCCCGGGACTTCAATGATCGCAGCCGGTTTATCAGTGCCGTTTTCGATGAAGCAGAAGCCGGTATCACCGGAGTTGATTTTGCGATAGCCGAATCCGGAACGATTGGGCTGATTCACAATAAAGATCAGCCCCGCTTGATTTCACTTGCTCCGATACACCATATAGCAATCGTGCCGCTGGACAGGCTTGTTCCGGTTTATGAAAATGTTACGAAAATCCTATTCAGTCAAAGGGAAACCGCACCCAATCATTTCACGTTTATAACCGGACCCAGCATGACCGCCGATATTCAGGCCACACCGTTTAAGGGCATGCATGGGCCCAGAAAGCTGGAAATCATCTTGATCGGATGAGGATATAATTCGAAAATGTCAAAAGGTTGAAGCGTTTCTAAATCAGGGAAATATAGCAGCTACATGCAATTTACGGTTTGAGGGTATACGTTGGAAGTACATTGACTAATAGATGTTAGTGAAGGATCGGGTTTTTGAAATCCATACCTAACATTATCTGGTCCTCGCCCTTACCAAAATAATCCCTTAAAACAGCTTCGATCCTGAAACCTTTTTTATGATATAAATTGAGTGTCCGCAGATTTAATAATCTTGAACCGGTATTCACATATAATTTACGGGCTTTGGGGGACAACATTTCAATCACATAATCCAATTGTCAGTCCTTCCATTGGCAACACCCTTGAATAATTCTGGCATATTCCAGCTACTGGATTGCGTTTATACCGTAATTTCGATTCTATTGTCCTCTGGATCAAGGACAACGCTTTCATAATACCCATCGCCGGTTCTTCGTGGATCACCTATTATTTCATGACCTGCTCTTTTTAGCTCCTCTGTTAATTCCTCAACCCTTTCTTCCGAACCAACAGATATAGCAAAGTGTATTAATCCAGTGAACTGCTTATGGGGATCGTTGGTCGTTTCAGGGATTGATGACATGCGCATGAGTTCCAAGCGTGCTCCTGAATTAAAACTAAGAAAGTAAGATTCGAATTCTCCTGTTTTGTTGGTATATTTGTTGTTTGAAGTTGCACAGAAGTATGTTTCGTAGAATTGTTTAAGTGTCTCTATATCTTTTGACCAAATTGCGACATGCTCAATTTTCATACTACCCTCCTGGGTTTGGATCAAAATTCTAACTTATTGCGTGGTTTTTTCTTCAGGAAGAATGTGATGAAACCATACGGTTACATGTAATTTTTAGTAAATATGTGACTCCACAAAATATGGGAATAGGCAGTCAAAATCTACAGTTGTTCCAGAATCTCTTGAGTCTTATCCAGCCGATGAATCTTTAAACCCTTTTCCACATATTTCCTTCCGACTTCCGGGTCTGCAAGCACGGCTCCGGCAAGCCTCAATCCACTCCAGGCCAAAGCCAGCCATTGAAGAAATAACGTCTTTTCACAATGCTTGATACTGTTTTGCAGGTGAACCTTGGCTGTTTCTCATTCTCCCCTGTTTCATCTCTGTGATTGTCTCCAGGATGCGAAAGGCAAGGTCCCTGCCGATCACCGATGCCACCTGCAGTATGCAGATAGTCCAAAAACTCCTCCGATGTCCTGTCGATCCAGTGCAGGTCCTCAGGTTGATGGTACCTTCATACCTGTGAAACTCATCCATCAGGATTTTAAAGCAGCCATCCATAATGCGGTGGATTTCTTCAGGGTCGAGTTTTTCAGAAACTGAAGTGAAATTTGCCACATCCGCATAAAGGACGGTGACCAGTTTGCGCTCTCCTTCGATGGGTTTTTAAACGAAAAAAGTTGGGTTGGTTAAACAGGAAATATCTTAATTGTGTCTCGAAGTCAATTATATGAATGCCCAACATCCTGCTGTCGGTTGTCTGAAGAGATTTTTACATGTATCTTGCCGTAATCGTATCATATTGAAAATGTTATATTTCAAATGGATATCATAAAAATTTAGGTGATGTTAAAGGCTAAGATTCATAGCAGTTGCGGTGCCAGTTTTAGTTATGTTGTGAACACCCTGGATCTACTTTTCTGGTTTTTATAAAGGAATGTATTTTCTTTGCTTATAATTC